>CAMPHU010000011.1 GCA_946886065.1 uncultured Massilia sp.
CGACGTGGCCGACGTGGCCGACGATGCCGGGCCGGCCGACGAAGCCTTGGACGATGGCGGCACCCTGCGCCTTGCCGCGGCGGCGCAGGCGGTTTCTCTTCCCCCCAGCTACCTCCAGGCAGCGGCGGGCGCGCACGAGCGCGCCAGCTGGGCGGCGCGCGAAATGGCCGGCGACACGCTGCCGGTCCGCCTGGCGGTGTTCTTGAAACTGCTCGGGCCCTTCGACGACAGTTATCCGGCCGAATGGCTGGACCCCGCCAGCGGCGAGCTGCCGACCATGCAGCAACTGGCAGGCCTGGACGGCATTTCGCTGCCGACCCTGCGCAAACGCCGCGACGCGGCGATCGCGCGCCTGCAGAATCGGGCGAAGGCCCCTGGGGAGGAACGAGGATGACGGAACTGGAACGCAAGCTGGAAGCGCAGCTGCTGGCGGGAGCGCGCATCGAGGGCGACCGCCTGATGCTGGACGACGCCGTGCTGCGCGCGGCGCTGGACGGCAGCCGTCCCTTGCGGCCGGCGGAGCGGGCCGCCCTGCAGGCTTCGCCCCTGACGCTGCGGCGTTTCAAGCACCTGGCGGATGCGCGCCGCGCTGCCTGGCAGGGCAGCCGCGGACTGCTGCGCGCCGCCGACAGCGGCGCGGCACTCGAGGTGCTGGCGACCGACGACGGACTGTGGCGCCTGCATTTCGCCGGCGCCCAGGTGATCCTGCAGCTCGACCCGCAGGCGGCGCGCGCGCCGCAGGTGCTGGCCGGGCGGCCACGGGTCAAGGTAGTGGACGGCGCGGGCGCGGTCGTGCTCGAAGGCGTCCTGGACGCCGATGGCGAATGCGAGGGCCCATGGCCTTTCGCGGCGCCGCCGGCGCAGCATTTTCAGCGGCATGGGGCGGTCTTCCTCGTGGAGCCCGTCCGGGAAGGACATTGATGTTCGGTTCATTGCTTAAGAGTGCATTCCGTCCGCTGCGGCAGACGGAATTTTCCTGCGCCAGCCTTGGCGTGAGCGCCATCGCCTTGCCGGCGCCTGGCGGCTGCACCGTGCCGCAGCGCTGCGCGGCGGTGCTGGTGGACCGGGGAGGGCATACCCGCCGCCTCGGCGAGGGCGCGCGCCTGGCCCCGATCGAGGGCGAAACCGCGTGGTGCGTGCACCCCGGGCCCTATACCTGCGACCTGACGCCCTTCGCGGCCAGCCCCGAAATCGGGCTGCGCCTGAGCTTCGTGGTCGACGCCACCGACCCGCGCGCCACCCAGCAGCGTTTCGACCTGTTCCTGGCCAGCGAAGCGCAAGGCGCGGTGGGCCTGGAGGACTTCGCCCTGGCGCTGGAGCACGCGCTCCAGCACGAGCTGGCGCAAGGGAACCTGGAGCTGCCCCCCTGTACCACGCTGGAGGAATGGAATGCCTTCCGCTCGGGATTCAACCAGCTGATGTACACCCGCTTCGGGGTCACCGTGGACGATTGCGTGCCGGTCGACCTTGGCGGGTCGCGCGACTATCCCCATATGCTGGAAGCGCGCCTGGCCGCCCAGCCGGTTCCGGTCCAGGCGCCGGCGGCAGTGCCCCAGGAGGCGTTCGATCCCGCCTGCGAGGACGCGCGCGCGCTGCGCCGCCTGTTCCTGGAGCTGCCTTGCCTGATGTGCTGCCTGCGCATGGCGGTGCTGCCGTCCGACCAGTCCCAGTTCCGCCAGCACCAGGAGCTGCTGCGCCGGCTCGACCTGGTCAGCCTGGCGGTCGGCACCATGCCGGCGCTGGAGCTGGCCGCGCCCAACCAGGCGCTGCCGGCGGCCGAGCAGCTGCGCCGCGCGCGCCACAGCCGCCGCGCGGCCGTCGCGCTCGACGAAGCCTGGGCCCTGCTGGCGCGGCTGAAGCAGGCCGGCGACGTCACGCCGGCGCGGCTGTTCGACGATGCCGACCGCATCGTCAGCAATCTCGAATGCGACACCGCGGAGCGCCGTGCGGTGAGCGCGGCCGAACTCGACGAGGTGGCGCCGTGAGCGGGCTCGCCAAGGCCGGGATCGACAGCGCCGTGGTGCGCAGCGCGGACCCGCGCGGCGGCCATCTGACCGTGACCGCCACGCGCCGTCCGCGCGCCGGCCGGGCCGAAGTCAAATGCAGCGTGCCGGATGCGCCCGCGGTCGCCCAGCGCATGCAGCAGGTGGTGCGCCTGGCGCGCCACACGGAGGCGCGCGCCGACAGCCGCGACCAGGTGGTGCTGAGCCTGGACCGCGCTCCCCTGGCGGACGACCGCGGCTGGGAGCTGGCGGCCGTATTGGCCGACCGCATGGTGCGCGGCGTGCTGCCGCCGCAGCAGGCGATGGTGGCGAACGGCTGGTCCGACGCCTGGCACCTGGGCCGCATCGAAGGAGCCGGCGTGGCCCACCTGGGCGCCTTCGTGGGCCAGCCCGATCCTGCCGCCGGCGTGGCCAGCGCGCGCGCCTGGTTCCCCCTCCACAGCGGGGGCGAGCACGACAGCCTGGGCTGGGTCGAGGTGAGCGTGCGTCCGCTGGCCGGGCCGGCCGAGGACGAGGACGCGGCGGTGGCCGTGCCCGACCTCGACGCGGTGCGCCAGGCGCAGGTGCGCGCCGTGCTGGCGGGCAGCCGCCATTTCGACGGCCGCGGCCAGGGCCAGTGGCGCACCACGGTGCGCTTCGGCGAGCCGCGCTTCCAGGGCGATTCCTACGAGCTGGCCCTGGTGCTGGCCGACCGCATGGCGCGCGGCCGCGAATTCCTGGCGCGCGGGCGGGTGATCGCCACCGGGCGCTCGGCCGCCTGGCATGCGGGCAAGGTGGACGCGGTCGATGGCCTGGCGCAAAAATGCGCGCTGATCGCGCGCGAGGCCGGGGCGGGCGACCGGGTGCTGCTGCCGAAGGACTGGGAAGCGGGGCTGCCGGCCGGCCTGCGCGAGGAATTGCGCGCGCGCGGGGCCAGCCTGGCCTGCGTGGAGCGCATCGGGATCATCTAGCCGCGTGGCGTCACGCGGCGCGCCCGCGCCCCTGCTAGAATCGGCCAGTGGGCGCTGTACGCAGATAAATGGAGTCGGATATGTTCCAGATGTTCGGAGTCAAAGGCGCCGCCTGCCCGCGCTGCGAGCGCAAGAACGGCGGCGACGCCCGCTATTGCGCCGGCTGCGGCCTGATCCTCGGCGCGCCGCGCAATGCGCCGCTGCTGCGCGAGAACCGCTGGGTGGCAGGTCCGGACGAGCTGGCCGTGTTCTTCGGCGTGCGCGAGCTGTCCGGGGTGTTCGTCAAGACGCTGCGCGTTCCGGCCACGGCGCGCGCCTTCATCCTGCAAGGCGACAAGGCGACCGAGGTTCCGCAGGGCGAGTACGAAATCGAAGGCTTCTTCACCCGCCTGAACCACCTGCTGCGCGACCAGCATGCCGAGATCCTGGTCACCCGCACCGGGGCGCTGCCGGTGAGCTTCAGTTTCGACGATGTCGCTACTTGCGAGCACCTGCTGGTGAGCGCGCGCTTCACCGTGAGCGTCAGGATCGAAAACGTGCCCGCCTTCGCGCGCCACTTCATGACCATGCCCGGCGCCATTGGGGTGAACGAATTGCGCGAGCTGCTCGCGCATCCGGTGCGCCAGCTGGCGGCCGAATTCGTCGGCGCGCGCTCGATCAGCGAGATGGCCGGCAACCGCGCGCTGCGCGAACAGCTGGACGAGCGCCTGCAAGGCGGCCTCAGGCTGCTGCTGGCCCAGTACGGCCTGGCGGTCAGCCAGGTCGACACGCTGGAGCTGCGCCACGATAAATTCGACGCCAACCGCGCCCGCGTCGGCAGCCTGTGGCTGGCGGCGGACGAAAAGCACGTGCAGGTCCAGCACGCGCGCCATCTCGACGAGCTCTACACCGCCGAGGAATGGAACCGCATCCACCGCGCCGAACAGGATCTCAAGCTGCGTCAGCGCCGCGCCGAACTGCGCCAGGACGAGGCGATCGCCAAGGCCGACCTGTCGCTGCAGGGCGCCGACCGCGCGCACGGTGTGCGCCTGCGCCAGATCGAACTGTATGGCCGCATCCTCGAGGCGCAGTCGCGCAAGCAGGCGATGGAGCGCGGCGCCGGCGAGGTGCTGGCCGAGCTGGAACACGCGATGGCGAAGAAGGGCGCCGCGCGCGCCGACGAGCAGGCCGAATGGCACCACCTGCGGGGCCTGGCCCAGGTGCGCATGCGCGCCGAGTTCGAAGCGGCGCAGCAGGAAGCGGTGCAGATGCGCCAGCTGGCCCAGCAGCGCTTTTCGCAGCAGCTGTTGCAGCAGCAGATCCGCAACAAGGTCGAGCAGGCGCGCCAGATCGAGGATGCCGCCCGCCAGCATGCCGAACTGACCCGCCTGCGCGAAGACGAGGCCGGAGCCGCGCGCCGCGTGCGCGAGATCGACGAGGCCGGGCACATGGCGCGCCACCAGGCGCTGCTGCTGGCCAACGCCGCGCACAAGCGCGAGGCCGAACGCCTGCAGGAATGGGAGGACGAGCAGGCGCGCCAGCGCATCGCCGGCGTACGCCGCGGCGAAGCCCAGGCCGATGCCCTCGTCCAGCACGACAAGCTGCTGCGCACCATCGAGGCCGATGCGCGCTACACGGAGGCGCAAGACCTTCCGCGCGCGGCCGAGCGCGCCCATGCGCTCGAACTGGCGCGGATGGACATCGCGCGCGCCGAATCGCTGGCTGCGATGGACGACACGGCCAAGCTGGCGCTGGCCGCCGCGCCCAATGCCGCGCTGCTGAACGACTTCATGAAGACGCGCGTGCACGCGACCATGGATGCCGGCCAGCTGGCCGCGCTGCACCCCCAGCCCCGCCTGTGCGCGCATGGCCACGCGGCCAGCGGCGGGGACCGCTTCTGTCCGTCCTGTGGAGCGGCGCTGCCGGTCGCCTGAACGATGCAAACGGCCATCGACAAGATCCGCGAACTGCGCACGCTCCACGAGGACGGCCTGCTGAGCCGTCATGAGTTCGACCTGCGCAAGAACGCGATCCTCGACGCCGCTTACACGCCCGAGAAGGACGTGGAACTCGTGCCTGCGCCGGTACGCCCGGGCACCGAGATCGGCCTGATGGCCGGGCAGGAAGTCGGCCCGCCCAACCGGCGCTACCGGCTGGAACGCCTGATCGCGCACGGCGGCATGGGCCAGGTGTGGCAGGCGACCGACCTGGCCACCCACGCGGAACTGGGGCACAGCGCCCAGGTGGCGCTGAAGATCCTGCCTCCCCAGGCGACCCAGGCCGCCGGCCACGCCAAGCTCCTGATCCAGGAGGCGACGCGGGCGCGCCGCCTGGCCCACGAGCATATCGTGCGCGTCTACGAATGGGCCCAGGACCCGGCCACGGCCAGTTATTTCATCATCATGGAGTACCTCGAGGGCGAGGACCTGGACAGCGTCCTCGCGCGCGATGGCCGCCTTGACTGGGGCCGCGCCCTGGCCATGCTACGCCCCGTGGCCGAGGCGCTCGACTATGCGTGGGAGCGGCACCGGCTGGTCCACCGCGACATCAAGCCTGGCAACGTGTTCGTCACCGGCAAGGGCGAGGTCAAGCTGCTCGACTTCGGCATCGCGGCGCGCGCCCGCGCATCGGGCGGCGCGGCGACGCTGGAAGCGCCGGCCTTGTCCGGCACCGCCGGCTACCGCGCGCCGGAAGCGTCCGACCCGGCACGCCAGCCGCAGCCGGGGCTCGACGTCTATGCCGTCGCGGTCATGATCTACCAGATGCTGGAAGGCGAGCTGCCCGCGCCCGGCACGACGCGCGCGCCGGGCGCCTTGCCGGCGCGGCAGTGGAAGGCCTTGCAGTCCGGTTTCGCACGCGATCCCGGGGCGCGGCCGGCCAGCGTGCGTGCGCTGCTGGAAGCGGTCGAGCTTGGCGCCGGCCCGACCGCGGAGGAAGAAGCGGCGCGCCGTGCAGCCGAGGAGCAGGCGGCGCGCGAGCTTGCCGCACTGCGCAAGGCCGAAGCCGACGCCGCGGCGGCCGCCCTGGCGCTGATCGAGCGCCAGCGCCGCGACCGCCAGCGCGAACATCTGCGCGAGCAGCAGCGGCGCGAGCGCGCAGCCGCCGAGGAAGCGCGCGCCGCGCGCAAGGAGGCGCTGCGGCAGCAGCTGCTGGCCAAGCGCGCCGAAGAGGCGGCAAAGGCGAAGCTGGCCCAGGAGGAGGCCGAGCGCAAGGCTGCGCAGGCCAGGGCCGCGGCGGCATATCGAGCCGAACAGATCGCGGAGCAACAGCGAGCACGGGCGGAGCAGGCGGCGCGCGGCGCGGCCGTGCAGCCAGCGCCCGCCAGCCTGGCCACGGACGGCGACGGCCTGCTGCGCGACGCCTTCCTTGACGGGACTGGCGCAGGGCCGGCGCTGGTCCCGATCCCGGCCGGGCGCTTCCAGATGGGCTCCCCGGACCACGAACGCCGCATCGCGATGGCGGCCGGCGCGCAACAGTACTGGCTGGCGCGCGAGACGCCGCAGCACTGGGTCGGCATCGAGCTTCCGTTTGCGATGGGCCGCTATCCGGTCACGGTGGGCGAATGGCGCGCCTTCGTGCTGGCTACCGGCTGGCAGCCGAACGGCGAGGTCGACTGGAGCGCGCCGGGTTTTCCGCAGAGCGACGGGCATCCCGTGGTCGGCGTCACCTGGTTCGACGCGCAGAACTACGTCCAGTGGCTGAGCGCAGCCACCGGCAAGCGCTACCGCCTGCCCAGCGAGGCCGAATGGGAATACGCCTGCCGCGCCGGCACCCACACCGCCTTCAGCTTCGGCGACACCATCTCGACCGAACTGGCCAACTACGACGGCAGCTTCACCTACAACGGCAGCGCACCGGGCGCGTACCGTCGCGGCACCACGCCGGCCGGCATGTTCCCGCCCAATCCCTGGGGCCTGTACGACATGCACGGCAACGTGTGGGAATGGGTGCAGGACGTGGTGCACGAGAATTACGAAGGCGCGCCCAGGGACGGCAGTGCCTGGGAAGGGGGAGGGGACCAGGCGCGGCGCATCCTGCGCGGCGGCTCCTGGCTCTATAATCCGCGCTACCTGCGCTCGGCGCTGCGCAACGGCTTTTCGGCGGTGCTGTCGAACGACATCGTCGGCCTGCGCGTCGTGCGCGAACTGAGCTGACCAATCCACCAGGAGACAGGATGCGCCTGACCGCGCTGGGGGCGCTCGCCTCCGCCTCGACTTTTCTTTCCGCCGCCGTCGGCGCGGCGCCTGCCGCGATGGTGCTGCTGGACGAGGCGCGCGCGCGGCCGGTGCCGGTGGCGCTGTACTTCCCCGGGTCGAACCTGGCCTGCACAGCGGCGACGCCCTGCCCGGTGGCGCTGCTCAGCCCCGGCTACGGCAACAGCCATCTCGAATACGGCTTCCTGGCGGAGCACCTGGCGCGCCAGGGCTATCTGGTGGCCAGCATCGGCCACGAGGCGCCGGGCGATGCGAAGATGGACCAGCACGGCGACCTGCCGCGCCAGCGCGCCGAGATGGCGCGGCGCGGGGCGGCGACGATCCGCTTCGTCCACCGCGTGCTGGCCGGGACCCATCCGGGCTACGACTGGCGGCGGACGGTGCTGGTCGGGCATTCGCTCGGCGGCGACAGCGCGGCCTTGCTGGCCTCGACCGACCCGTCCGGCATCGCGGCCCTGGTCACGCTCGACAACCGGCGCACCGCGCTGCCGAGGTCGAACGCGATCCGCGTGCTGTCGCTGCGCGCGGCGGATACCGGCGCCGATCCGGGGGTGCTGCCGGACGCCGGGGAGCGGCGCCGCTACCGCGCCTGCATCGTGGATCTCGAGGGAGCTCGCCACAACGATATGTTCGACGGCGGGCCGGCGGCGCTGAAGGAACGCATCGCCGGCGAGGTCGGGCGCTTCCTGCGCGGCGATGGGCAGGAACGTCCTGCTTTTGGCTGCTGAAAGGCCGGCGATTCTGGTGTAGAGTGAGGCATTGCCTTTTTCACCACGGGAACCGAGATGGCCATTGCACACCTGTTCAAATCGCATGACAAGGACCTGGGCGGCGGCTTCACCGTGCGGCGCATCCTGCCGGCGGCGGCGCGCCAGTCGGTGGGCCCCTTCCTGTTCTTCGATCACATGGGCCCGGTCGAGGCGCAGCCGGGTTCGCGGCACGACGTGCGTCCCCACCCGCACATCGGCCTGGCCACGGTGACCTACCTGTTCGAAGGCGCGATCATGCACCGCGACAGCCTGGGCACCGAACAGCGCATCGAGCCGGGCGCGATCAACTGGATGACGGCCGGCAGCGGCATCGTCCACTCCGAGCGCACGCCGGAAGACCTGCTCGACCAGCCGCGCCGCACCCATGGCCTGCAGCTGTGGGCGGCGCTGCCGCGCGAATACGAGGAAGCCCCGGCCGCGTTCAGCCACACGCCGGCCAAGGACATTCCCGAGATCCGCTTCGAAGGGGGCAAGGTGCGCGTGCTGGTGGGCAGCGCCTTCGGCCACAGCTCGCCGGTGCCGACCTTCAGCGCCACGCTCTACCTCGACGTGACCCTGGAGCCGGGCGCGGCGCTCGATCTCGACCGCCTGCCGGAGGAGACGGCCTTCTATGCCCCGTTCGGCGCGATCGAGATCGACGGCGAGGAAGTGGGGCACAACACCATGGCCATGGTCGAGCCGGGCGTGCCGGTGCGCGTGAGTTCGCAAGACGGGGCGCGCTTCGTGGTGATCGGCGGGGCGCCGCTGGACGGGCGCCGCTACATCTTCTGGAACTTCGTTTCCAGCAGCCGCGAGCGCATCGAACAGGCGGCGCGCGACTGGGAAGAGCAGCGTTTCGTGCCGGTGCCGGGCGACAACGAACGGATCCCACTGCCGCAGTGGCCGGCGGCCTGGCGCCGCGATTAACATTGCATTGAGGTGGGCGCCAGACCGAATGTCGGGTCGCACTTCTTCGGTGAAGGCGAAATAATTTGCTCGACCCATTCGGTGCCTGAAGGAGGCGTTCGTGTTCTCCGAAGAAGCTCTTAGTAAGTTAGCTTTCTGGAACATCTCCTTGGAGGAAATTAAACTCTATTTCGAAATAGCCGCATATGCCTTGGGCAGTGTTTTTATCTTGCTAAAACTGATCGATGGCAGCATCGATGCGACGATGGAAGTGTCTCTCGAACTTGAGCGCGAGGAAGTCAAGGATTGCCCTGAATCGGATTTCCTGGCGATCAAGCTTGGCCTGAAGCGTGCGGATCGTGGGCGGCTGAAACTGCAAGAGATCGTACTCGTACTGAGCGACGCGTCGGGCAAGAATCCGGAAAAAGTGACGATAATTGATAAAGCCGTAGAGCAAGAGCTAGCCCCAATGCCTCCGGGACGGAACATGGCAAAATGGATGTATCTCCCACCGAAGGAGGGCACTCAACTCGGCTATTTTTACCAGGCCGAGCGGGGAGTGCCGATACTTGTCGAAGTCACGATTGAGGCGACCCGAACAGGATTTGGGGGGCGGCATCGACCGCAATGGCGTGCATCCGCCGTCTCTTTGCCGAATAGTATGGGTTCTTAATCGTATAAAAGACGATGACGAGAACACACTTGGCGCTATAAGCGATAGCGCGCGCGCATCGACAAAGACAGGAGTAAGCTGGTGCGACCAACCGGATTCCCCGGTTGGAGTTTCCTTTTCTCGACGAAAGGATGCGCCATGAAAATTCCTGAACATCTCCGGGTTCCCGCCATCGTGTTCGCGCTGCAAGCAGCGCTGCTGGCCGGCGCTTCGCTGATCTTCCTGGTCCTGCGCCCGTCGGGCGTCTAAGTCCAGGCCGATCGCTCAGGCGTTGTGGAGGGATGCCGCGACGTGGCCCCGGCGGTCGCCGGGGCTGCGGCGGCTTATGCGTGCCTCAGGATAGGCTTCGGCTGTAAATCGCAGCCGCCGGTCCGGACCGCCCAGTCCCGCTATCGCGGTTCCGGGCGAGAGCGGCGTTTCGCTGCCGCTCGCACGGTCGAGGTGCCAAAAGCCGCCGTCCCGATGGAAGAGCAGCGGCAGGGAAGCAGTCGACGGCGCGACCGAAGGGGCCACATCCGGCGCCATCAGGTAGAAACATTCGGCTTGCGCACCAGCATCGGCCCGCTGCAGCAGCAGCGCATGCGGCAGCACGGCCGTCACTTCCAGGCTCACGATCCCCTTGATGCTGGCCGTCAGCTCGATGCGCATGCCGGGACGCAGCGGAACAGGCGTGTGCTTGCCCGGCCAGACCCCATCGACCAGCAGGCCGTAGCGCGACACGTCCTCGATCTCGAAGCCGACCCGGCCGCGGCGGATCACTGCGTGGCGGCCCGAAATGCGGCGCGTGAGGCCGTCGTGCTCGGCGCCGGCATCGCTATGGTAGGACAACAGCAAGTCCGCTTCCGGCTCGATCGCTTCGAAGCGTCCCAGCACGCATTCGTCCAGCGCGAACAGGCGCACATGGCGCTGGGTGGCGGCATCGGCTTCGTCATGGACCAGGCAGGCGCTGCTCGCCGGGCACGGATGCGGATCCCGGGCGGCCGGCAGGTCGATCTCGATCAGGTCTTCGTCCCAGGCGATGGTGGAAAAGCCGAGGTCGACCTTGCCCGCCTGGGCCTCCAGGTTCACTTGTGCGATCGAGGCATTGCGCGCGCTGACGTCGATGTCGACCCGTCCGCCGCCGGGCGCATGGACGCGGGCGATGCCGGCGTCGTCGGCCGTCACGCGCACGTTCTTGTGGGTGGCCAGGAAGGCCTGGTGGATCTCGCCCAGGCTGGCGTCCTGGCGCGGCACCAGGATCACCGGCGAGCAGGTCCAGGTACGGGCCGCATCCGGCGCCTGCGGGTGGCGGCTGTGCAGCTCGACGTCGATGCGGTACTGGCCGTGCTCCAGCCCGCGCGAGGAGAATTCCAGGAACAGCGGGCGCCACTCGCCGCGCGAGGTGCGCTGGAAGACATCGCTTTCGCCGCCATGCAGGCGCAGCGCCGAGCGGACCAGCATGCGCACTTCGGGAGCGCAGTCCATGGGCATGCCGCGCAGTTCCAGGCGGATCGCCTGGCGGCCGCCGGCCGCGCGCGGATCGAAGCCGCTGATGTGAAGTTGCGGGCGCTGCAGGGCAGGCGTGGCGCGCTCGGCCCCGGGCGCCGGCTGCCGGCTGCGCGCGGCCGTGATCGCGTCGTCGCTGGACGGCAGCGCGGCAGGCTGCGCATGCCCGTGCGCGCACGCCGGCGCGCCGGGCAGGACCCAGACGGTGCAGTGTGGATGCTCGGGATTGCGGCAGCGGTTCATGGATGAGTTGGCAGGCAAACGATCAGTCGGCAGTATGCGGCAAGCTTACGCCGTTTCGAGGGCCGGCGGCGCGCCGGATTCATTGATTAATAACATTATTTTCGTATTGTAACTATTCGGCTTCGGGCAGCGCCGTCTCGTCGGCATGGCGCGGCAGCGGCCGGACCACCAGCGCAGTGAGGTTATCGGGATGCAGGCCGGCCGGGGGATCGTGCTCCATGGCCCCGAACAGGCGCCCGGCCATGCACGCGGCGTCAGGACAGCCTTCGAGGAGCCGCGGCCAGCCGCGCACGAAGGCGTCCGGCTGCGTGCAGGACCAGAAGCCGTCGGTCGCCAGCAGGTAGGCGCCGTCGCGGCGCAAGCGCAGGATGCGGCGGTCTGGCAGGCTACCCAGCCAGGATGGCAGGTTCAGCGGCGTCAGCGGGTACAGGGAATCGGAGAGCCTGGTGTGGTCGGCAAAGGTATTGCCCAGGAGGAAAGCCTGGGAGATCTGGGGCGCATGCTGGCCATGTACCTGCCGCCACCAGCCGGCTTCGTCCAGCTTGCCGGCCATGGCGGCCGCCGTGGCCGGAACATGGTCGACCGTGAGCGGGCGCGCCTGGCCGGACGCCAGTTCATAGAGGCGTGAATCGCCCACGTGGTAGAGCAGGGGATCGCCGTCCGCCGGCAATTCCAGCAGGGTGAGCGTGGTGCCGGGCCGGGCGACGCCTGCCTGTTCGCCGAAGCGGCGCTGGAGGCCGGCATGCAGGGCGTCCAGGTGGTGTGCCAGTTCCTCCAGCGTGGCGCAGGGCGGCACCGCCAGCAGGCCCGTCGCGACCGCTTCCGCGGCCTCGCGCCCGTGGCCGTGCCCGCCCATCCCATCCAGGACCGCGACCCGTCCGTGCCCCTGCGGCCAGGCGGCCAGGGTAAGGCGGTGTGGCGCCTGGTCCAGCAGGTGGCAGGCGCGGCCGTCGAAGTCGATGACGACGAAGTTGTCCTGGTTCTCGGGGCGGATGACGGGGCCGCAGCCGCTGCGGCTGGCGACGGCGACATCGTAACAAGGGCCGAAGCGGAAATCGGAGAGGGCTGGCTGCATGGGCAAGGTGGTCGAATTCACCTTGCTACTTTACTACGGAGCGCCCCGGGTCAAAGCGCCGATTAGATGGGGTGTTTGCGGTTGCCCGTGGCGAGCACCAGGGCATTGACCACCACGCAGGCCCCGGCCGCCGCCAGCGCCGTGCGCACGCCCCAGGCGTCGGCGACCCGGCCCCAGAACAGGCTGCCGGCCACGTAGCCCGCGGACATCACGAACAAGTAGATCGACAGGGTGCGCGCCCGCACCTCGGCCGGGAAGGACAGCTGGGCCGCCGCGTTGAGCGTGGAGACCGTGGCCGACCAGGCCATGCCGCCGCAGACGATCAGCGGCATCAGCAGCGCCAGCGAACGGGTGAAGGGCAGGGCGATCAGCATGCCGCCGTAGACCAGCAAGGCGCCGGCCAGCACGCCGGTCTTGTCGACCCGGGCCCGCACCTGGGGCAGGAAAAAGGCGGCGACGACCGCGCCGCCGCCCAGGCAGCCCATCAGGGTGCCGTAGACGCCGGACCTCATGTGCAGCACGTCGCGCACGAAGACGGGCAGCAGGCTGGCGAAGGCGATGGTGGAGAAGAACACCGAGCACACGTTGCGCAGGATGCGGCGGTAGCGTCCGCAGCCGATGGCGCAGCGCATGCCATGGCGGAGGCGCTCGCGGAAGTCCTCGCGCGCCGCGGCCTGCGGGGCGCGCTCGCGCCACCACAGCCAGTAGACGGCCAGCAGGCCGGCGAAGGACAGGGCGTTGGCCAGGAACAGTGCGCCGGCCCCGATCCAGCCGAACAGCAAGCCGCCCAGCGCCGGGCCGATCACCGCCGACAGGTTATACGACAGGTTGTTGAGGGTGGCTGCGGCCTCCACTTCGTCCGGTTCGACCAGCCCGGACAGGGCGGCCTGCCAGGCCGGCCAGATGAAGGCCGTGCCGATCCCGAGGCAGAAGGTGATCGCCAGGACCGGCAGGCTGGAGATCTGTCCCGACCAGACCAGCAGGGCCATGGCGCCGGCACAGCAGGCCATGTAGAGATTACAGAAAAACAGGAACTTGGGCCGGTGCACGGCATCCGCCACCACGCCGGCGAACAGGGCGAACAGGAAGATCGGGACGTAGGCCGCGGTCTGCACCAGCGAGGTGATCGCCGCCGACTTCGACAGCGAGGCCACCAGCCAGGCCGAGGCAAAGGTCTGGATCCAGGTGCCGAGATTCGAGACCAGGTTGGCCAGCCAGATGCTGCGGTAGCGCGGATGGCGCAGCGGACGCGTCAGCGGCACCTTGCGGCGCGGCGTCGCGGGCGCGGCGGCGGGGCTGGGAGAGCTCAGGCTGGCGTGGGACATGATCCGGACAGTGTAGGCATGCTCAGGCGCAACGGTCAATTAAATTGCCATGCGGCAACTCAAAACTGTGGTATGTTGGCGGCTCCAGCACATGCTGACCAAAAACAGACCATGGAAATCCGACCGCTTGTCACCGCCGACATCCCGGCCGTGTCCGCGCTATTGCGCGAACTGGCGAAGGAGTACATCGTGCACGAGTCGCCTCCCGAAGGCGCCTCCAACTTCCTCGCAGAGAACGACGAGATGGGGGTACGGGGTTTCCTGGCGCGCGGGCACGTGTATCACGTGGCGGTGGTCGAGGGCCAGCTGGCAGGGTTCGTTGCCGTGCGCGACCGCAGCCACCTGTTCCACCTGTTCGTCGGCAAGCGCTGGCACCGGCGCGGCATTGCGCGCAGCCTGTGGGAAGCGGCGCGCGATGTGGCCCTGGCCAATGGCGGCGAAGGCACGTTTACGGTCAACTCCTCCAACTATGCGGTGCCCGTGTACGAGGCCTTCGGTTTCGTGCGCGTCGGCCCGACGCAGTGCGCCAAGGGCTTGTACTACAACCCGATGCGCTATCCGGCGCCCGACGAGGTCTAGGGCCTAGCCGTGCTCGTCCGCGCGGCGCAGCCACAGGCTGCTCGCCCAGCCCTGCCATGACTTGCCGTCGACGTCGGCGCGCACCTGCCACCAGTCTCCTTCGCGCCGCCCTGTCGCCATGACACGGCTGCCTGCGGGCAGCACCGCCAGGCGGGGCGCATCGGTGCCGGTCGCCGCACGCAGGTTGAGCGCATCGTGGGTGACGTAGCGCGCCCCGGCCAGTGGCGCGGCTTGCGGCGCCGTTTCGGCCATTCCGGACGTTTGGGCCATTCGGGTCGTTTCGGAGGCGGCCGGGCCGCCGGCCATCATATACAGCGAAGTGCCCAGCACCGCCGTCCCGGCGGCCAGCGCGCCGGCCGCACGCAGGTTGGGGCGGCGCCACCAGGCGCGCGGCGTCAGGTAGGCGCAGGCCCAGAGCGAGAGCAGCAGGCCGGCGCCGAAGGCAAGCAACACGGTGGCCATGGCGCGCCTCAGGCGTCGAAGCGCAGCACGTAGTGCCCGGCGACCAGGTGGTGGCCAGGCGGGATCAGGTAGGGCTGCTGTTCGGTCGCGGCGTCGATCTGGGCGACGGGGCGCAACTGCTCGTCCAGGTGGTACAGGGCCTGGGTGCTGGACAACCTGGCCACCCGCAGGCCGTCGGCGCCGGCTTCCCAGCTGAACGCATTGCGCGACAGGCCGAGCCGGTCGGCGCTGCCGGCGGCCCCTTCGGCCTGGCGCAGGAACTGCGGCGTGTCCAGCACGCGCAGCGCCGCCAGCGAGGGCATGCCGCGCCCGAAGGTCAGGCGCGTGCCTGGCAGCGCCTGCTGTACCGGCCCGTGGGGCAGCACCAGCAGCGCCGCGTAGCGTTCGGCCAGCACGCCCGGCGTGCCCAGGAGGCGGATGTCCGCATTGTCCAGCGGCGCGAAGTTCGAGGGCACGGCGATGCGCTGCCGTCCAGCCGAGGTGATGGCATGCAGCTCGTCGGCCTCGTCGACGGCGAATCGGATCAGGTTGTCCTTGCCCGGTGCGCTTGGGAGCAATTGCTGGTTCAGGCCGACTTCCAAGGCCTGGGCGCCTGTGTCGCGGTAGCGGCTCAGGCGCGGCAGCGCCAGGGCGGCCAGGGTGACGCGGTGGCGCGCGACCGGGGCATAGGTGGCGTCCGCCTCGGCCTGGACGTGCGCGGGACCGGCGGCGGCGACCGGCATGGCGGTCATGTCGGCCTGGGCCGGCAGGCTGCGCGCCTTCCAGACCGCCGGCGCGCGCTGGGGCGGAGCGCTCGGGACAGCGGCGGCCCGGGCCGGCGCGGCGGCGCTGCGGCTGATCTTGAGGAGCAGGCGCGCACCGGTATTGCCCTTGCCGCGCAGGACGTAATAGCCGTTGGCGGCGTCGAAGCCGCACTCCAGCGCGTCCTTGGGGCGCACCTGCACCTCGACCGGCGCGCCCGGTTCGTCCTGCACCAGCAGCAGTCCGCCCTCGGGCCCGAAGGGCCACCCGGGCACGGCGTAGGTGGCGCCGGCTTCGTCCATGCCGACCAGGGTCAGGCGCTGGTTCGGATAGATCGCGCACACGGGCCGCCAGATGGCGCTGTCGGTCGAGGCGCTGACGGTGTACAGCACCTGTTCGCCCGGCGCCGGCAGGTAGACCGCGTGGCCGAACTTGACCTTGACTTCGCCGGGCGCCACGCCGTCCGTCCCGACCACGTGGTAGCGCACCTCGTCGCCGTTCAGCAGGTCGGCGAAATCCTTCTGGTGCAAGGCCGCCAGCGCCTGCGCCAGGTCGCGCACGCGCGCGCCGCGGGTCAGGTGGCGGTCGTCGTCGACCTCGTCCCGCGGCAGCATCAGGGTCACGTGCGAGAAGCAGCGCGTGGCAGCCCGCCCGCGCAGCTCGCGCGGGCTGCGCTCCAGCAGGTCGCGCAGCAGCGGGCGGCGCGCAAACAGCGCCAGGCCCGGCGCCTGCCACAGGGCGTCGGCGTTGAACACATCGCCGACCTTGGCTAGGACTTCGTGTTGGACATAGACCGGCATGATTGACTCTCCTCGTGAAATTGGACGCTCGCCATGCCGAACGCTAGCAGGGGGCAGATGAAAAACAGCAGGTGCGAGCCGCCTGAGGACAGGAAGCTCATCGGCTGGCCCATGATCGGGAACATCGCCAGGTTGGTGCCCCAGGACAGCAGCAGGTGACCGGCGACGAAGGCCGCGCCGCCGCAGAGCGCGAAGCACTGGAAGCGCCCCAGCCAGGCGCGGCGGAAATCGCCCGCCCCGCACGATTGGCGCCATGCGAGAACGGCGGCGCGCAGCAGCGCCGCCAGGAACAGGGCCTGCACGCACCACAGCCCCAGCGCCGCCGCCAGGCCGTGGCGGTTCAGCAGCCAGGAGGGCGCGAAATCGTCCTGCACCGCGGGAATGGCGAGCACCTCGGCGGCCGGCCGCCCCAGGCTGCCCAGGCCGAGCGCGCCGCCGGCGCCCAGCCAGCCGCCCTGGGCGACCGCGCGCAAGCCGAGCAGCATCTGCTGGCCGGTATGCGGGTGGACCGCAGGGTCGTTCCAGACCTGGAAGCGCTCCGGATAAAAGCCGAAGGAACCCAGGGTGTCGGCGGAACGCTGGAGCGCGGCGCCGCCGAGCAGGGCGGCGCAGGCGCCGCAAGCCAGCATCCAGGCGGCGCCGCGGCGGCCGGTGGCCCAGCACCAGGCCAGCGCCATGGCGCCGGCCCACACCAGCAGCAGCACCAGCGGCGAATAGTCGTCGACCCGCACCAGCGCCGCCGCCAGCAGGAACACGAACAGCAGCACCGGCGCGGCCATCCGCAGCCAGAAGCGCCAGTCGCGCCGCATGCTTCCGGCGCTGCCGGCGGCCAGGGCCAGGCAGTGGGCGCTGAGGGCCGCCAGGGCCAGCTTGGCGAATTCCACCGGCTGCATGTCGAAGACGCCGGTCTCGTCGCCCAGCCAGACTTGCGCCAGCAGTGCGGCGAGGGCGGCGCCGGCCAGCAGCAGCAGGATGCGCTCGGCGGCCGGACGCGAAACGGCGCCGCGGCCGACGCAGGCCAGCAGGGCGAGTGCGGCCGGCAGCCCGACGGCCAGCAAGGCCGCCGTGTTCTGGAAGTGGCGCAGCCAGGCGGTGTCGTGCGCGCCCATGCCCATGTCCAGCTGCACCAGCAGGCCCGCCCCGAGCAGCAGGGCGGCGCTGATGGCCAGCGGCTGCGGGCGGCGCGTCCACACCAGCACCAGCAGCAGCGCTCCCCAGGCCAGCAGCAGCGAGATGCCCGCGCCGGGCGCCGCCGCGCTGCGCTGGGTGACCAGCACCAGCAGCGCGGCGGCCGCGAGCAGGCCGGCGGCCCATACGCGCAAGCGGCGGCCACGTTCCGGCGCCGCCAGGACGGCCGCCGCCAGCAGTACGGCCAGCGCGCCGGCCCAGGCCAGGCCCGGCGGCGCCGGCATGTTCCAGGCACGGCGTTCCTGCCATTGCCAGCGGACTTGCGGCGGCAGCGGCGCGGCCGGCGACGCGTACAGGCCGACCTGGCCGCGCGGCAGCAGGCGCAGCGCGCCGCCCTCCATCTGCACGCCGAATGCAGTGCGGCCGAGCGCGATCGTGTCGATACCGTCCAGCGCGTGCTGGCGCTGCGCGATGTCTTCCCAGCCGGCCAGCACGGGCTGGCTGCCGCGTACCGACAAGGCCAGCGCGCCGTCCGGCCGGCGCGCGATGGCGGCGCTGCCGGTCTCGGCGCCGGGCGCCGCCACGCGGTTGCCGCAGTACAGGTTGCCGCCCAGGGTGAGGGGGCGGGCCAGGGTCAGCGCATGGAGGGCGAACCGGTTCCAGAGAGCGGCGAGGCGCGCCGCCGCGGGGGTATCCGGACAGGCCGGCTGCGGTGCGCCATCGCGGCTGACGGTGGCGCCGTCATAGCGCCACGTGTGGCGGCCGTCGCCGAACTCCACGACGCCGTCGCCGGCGGAGGCGATGGCAAGGCGCGCGCCGCCCACCTGGATGCGCTGTCCGGCCGCGAGCGCGAGCTCGCTGCTGCGCCGGCGCGCGTCGCCGGCCCGCAGCACCAGCGGCTGACCGGCATCCAGGTTGCGGACCATCCAGCGGCCGCCCGCGTCCCGGCTGAGTACCAGCTGGCGCGTGGCGGCGCGGGGCGCTGCCAGCTCCTGTGCGCCCAGGCCGAGCGCCTCGCCGGGCCGCAAGCGGACCTCGATGGCGGCAGGCAGCCATGCGGCCGGTGCGCGCAGCAGGGTCAGCAGGTGCAGGGCGCCCAGCAAGCCGAGCACCAGGAGCGATAGCGCGTAGCGGCGGGCGAGCGCGCTCATGCGGCGCTCCGCATGTGGGGCTGGCGCAAGGCCGCCACGGCATCGGCCAGCAGGCGGCTGATCTCGAGTGCGTGGCGCGGCCGGCCGGCGGGCCGCTCCGCCAGCAGGGTGCGCAGGAGCGGCAAGGCCGGGCCGGCGCGGCCGGCGAACAGCGCCGCCTCGTCGGCCTGCAGCACGGCCGGCCTGCCCTGGGCGGCCAGTGCGGCCGCCGCGCCGCGCCCATGCGCCTGCCAGGCGCGGCCGCAGGCGCCGCTGTAGCGCAGCAGGCGGCCGCTCACCAGGTAGTAGAGCAGGGCGCCGAGCGCGAAGTAGTCGCTGGCGGCGCCGGTCAGGTAGCCGTCGCCCTCGGGGAAGAACTGCTCGGGCGCCTGCCAGTTGGCGGTGCCGGCGTAGGAATGGGCGCGCAGGTCGTCCAGCCGGCGGTTGGTGCCGAAGTCGGCCAGCTTGATCGTGTTCGTGCCGCGGTCGAGCAGCAGGTTGCCGGGCTTGAGGTCGAGGTAGCGCCAACCGTAGGCGTGCACCTTCGCCAGCGCCTGGTTGACCTGGGCGATCCAGTCGAGCGCCTGCAGCACCGGCACCGTGCGGCCGGCGCCTTGCTCGGCGGCGAGGTGGGTGGCCAGGTCGCCATCCAGCAGTTCGAGGGCCAGTGCCGGCATGCCCTGGTGTTCGCCGGCGTCGAGCAGGCGCACCAGGTGGCGGCCGTCCCAGGGCGCCAGGGTGCGCAGGAAGGCCAGCTCGGTGTGGGCGGACTCGATCCAGCGGGCGCGCAGGCGCTCCGGCGCCCGTCCCATCTGCTCGGTATTCACCAGCTTGAGCGCCACGCCCGCTGCGTGGCCGGGGGCGTCGGCGCGCCACACCACGCCGTAGGCGGAACCGGCCAGCGGCTCGCGCAGCCGGTAGTGGCCGCCTGCGAGTTCCACGATGCTGCCTGCTTCGTACATGTCGTCTCCCGATCCGCTCACTTGGTCCGATACCTGGTCCGATGCGCAGGACAAGCGGGGGGCGGATGAAAGACGGGGCCCGCGTCCGCTTGACGCGCGCCCGGCTCATGATTTGTCTCGCAACGTTATAATTTGCGAATTAGCAACTGATGAGAGTTCGACGAGCCTCATGCGCGCCCAACACGACCTGGTCGACCCAGCTTCCAGCCGAATGGCCAACGCCAGGGCCGTCCGCATCGCAGTGGTCATCCCTTGCTATAACGAGGCACTGACGATCGGCCAGCTGGTGCGCGACTTCCGCGCCCATCTGCCCCAGGCCCAGGTCTACGTCTTCGACAACAATTCCAGCGACAACACGGGCCAGCTGGCGCGCGAGGCCGGCGCTGTCGTGCGCAACGTGGCCATGCAGGGCAAGGGCAGCGTGGTGCGGCGCATGTTCGCCGACGTCGAGGCCGACGCCTACATCATGATCGACGGCGACGGCACCTACGACGTGAGTGCGGCGCCGCGGCTGGTCGACAAGCTGCTGCGCGAAGGCCTGGACATGCCCGTCTGCTGCGGCGCCTGCAGCGGTAATCGACCCGACCGTATCGCCCCCCGAACCGCCACCATCATGCTGACCGGCTTCCTGGCCACCATCTTCGGGCGGACCTTCACCGACATCCTGTCCGGCTACCGCGTGTTCTCGCGGCGCTACGTCAAGTCCTTCGCGGCCCATTCCTCCGGTTTCGAAATCGAGACGGAGCTGACCGTGCATGCCCTCGAGCTGCGCATGCCGGTGGCGGAAGTCGAGACCGCGTACGGCGCGCGCCCGGAAGGCTCGGTGAGCAAGCTCAGTACCACCCGCGACGGCTTGCGCATCTTCCTGACCATCCTGCGCCTGTTCAAGTCCGAAAAGCCGCTCGGCTTCTATTCGATCGCGTTCGTCCTGTGCGCCCTGGCCTCGATCGACCTCGCGATCCCGCTTTTCGCCACCTACCTGGAAACCGGCCTGGTGCCACGCCTGCCGACCGCCGTGCTGTGCGCCGCCTTGATGCTGCTCGGGGTGATCCTGCTCGCCTGCGGCATCATTCTCGACGCCGTCACCAAGTCGCGCATCGAGCAGAAGCGGTTTTCCTATCTCGCGGTGCCCGCCTTCGATCCGTCCGGCGGGAATGCGTAAGGCCCCGCGCCCGGCGGGCCAGTTCGGCCGCTTCTTCGCCGCCGGGGCCTTCGGCATGCTGGTCGACATGGCGGTGCTCTACGCCGCGCTGGCGCTGGGCGGCGGCTGGGTAGGCGGCCGCCTGTTGTCCTTCCTGGCGGCGGCCAGCTTCACCTGGGCCGTGAACCGGCGCTACACCTTCACGGCGACCGCCTCGCCCTGCCGCGAGTGGGCGCGCTACGTGGCCGGCATGGCCGGCGGCATGGCGGTCAATTTCCTGGTCTACGGCCTGGCGCTGTCGGCGCTGCGGCAAGCCTGGTGGACGCCGGGGGCAGCCGTGGCCTGCGGTTCCGCCGCCGGGCTGGTGGTCAACTTTGTCAGCGCCAAGTTCCTGGTATTCAAATCCTGAGGGAGGTCCATGGGTTTTCCACAGCGCCTGCTCGCCGCAATCGAGGCCTGGTTCCTGCGCCGCACCGCCGCGCTGGCGCATCCGCAGGCGCCGCGCCGCGCCGTATGGATCGTGCCGGTGCTGTTCGGCCTGCTGTCGGTCTGCCTGGGACAGGACCAGAACTGGGACCTGAGAAACTACCACTGGTATAACGCCTATGCCTTGCTGAACCGACGGCTCGACATCGACATGGCGCCGGGGCAATGGCAAAGCTATTTCAATCCCCTGATCGACCTCCCTTATTATCTGCTTGGCACCACCTTGCCCGGCCCGGCGGTCGGCTTCCTCATGGGCTGTGTGCACGGGCTGAACTTCGTGCTGCTGCTGGCCATCTGCCGCTGCCTGCTGGGCGAACGCACGGGGGGGGCGCGCCTGGCCCTGCTGCTGGCGCTTGCGGGGACCTGCGGCGCCGCCTTCCTGTCGGAACTGGGCAATACGATGGGCGACAACCTGACCGCGCTGCTGGTGCTGTCCTCGCTGCTGCTGGTGCTGCGGCGCTGGGACCGGCTGCATGCCTGGTCCACCGCGGCCGCCGGCCTCATGCTGCTGTCCGGCCTGCTGATGGGGCTGGGCGCCGGGCTGAAGCTGACCAACGCGACCTATGCCGCCGCGCTGTGCCTCGCCTTGCTGCTGGGCCTGCCCGCAGCCCTGCGCGTGCGCCTTGCGCTGGCCTTCACGCAAGGCTGCGCGGTCCTGGCCGGCATGCTGGCCAGCGCCGGCTACTGGTGGCTGGAGATGTGGGAGCGCTTCGGCAACCCGCTGTTCCCGCAATTCAACAACGTCTTCCGCAGCCCGCTGGCGCAGCAGCTCGGTGTGATCGACGATTTCCACCTGCCGCGCCACGCGCTGGAAGCCTTGTTCTGGCCCTTCGTCTTCGCCGCCGACGTCAGCCGCGTCGCGGAAATCCCGCTCAGGCTGGTGGTCGTGCCCGTCCTGTACGCGCTGGCGCTGCTGTTCGTGACCGTCCTGGCGGTAGAACGTGTCGGCGGCCGCCAGGCGCATGCCCGGCTGTCGCCGCGCGCACGCTTCGTGCTGATCTTCGCCGGCATCGCCTACCTGGCCTGGATGAAGCTGTTCGGCATCTACCGCTACCTGGTGCCGCTCGAACTGCTGGCGCCGCTCCTGGTGTGGATCCTGATCGAGCGCATGGCGGCGCCGGATCGGGCCGCACGGATCGCCGGCTGGCTGCTGGCCGCCTGCACCGTGCTCGTATTTCCTTTTAACACCTGGGGTCATGGCGGCTGGGCCAAGCAGAATTTCAGCGCCCAGGTGCCGCCGCTGGCGCAGCCCGCATCCACGATCGTGTTTACTGCCCACGGCGATCCGCCGATGGGCTGGCTGGCAACCTTCTTCCCGGCGGAGGTGCAGGTGATCGCGCTGGAAGGCGGCTTCCCGGAATCGCCCGCCTATCTGGCGCGCATCCAGGCCGCGATCGCGTCCCGTCCGGGGCCGCACTACGTGATGCTGGCGGCGGCCAGGAGCGATAAGGAAAACAGCCTGCAACGCAAGCGGGCCCTGGCCGACTGGCTCGGCTTCACCGGCGATGCGCAAGGCTGCGCCCGGCTCCAGGAGCTGACGCGCCGCGTGCGTCTCCAGGCCGAGGTCCGGCCGGCTGCAGAGCCGGGACGCGCCTGTACGCTGGAATTGCCGCAGCGCTACCTCGCCGAACTGCCGGACAAGGACCGCGCCCGCATGCAGTCCGCCCGTCAGGGCCTGGCGCGCCATCGCCTCGTTATCGATGAGTCTGCATGCAAGACCTACGCGGCGGCGGTCGGGGCGACGCCGTTCCCCTTCCGTTTCTGTCCGGTGACGGTCTTACCGTGAAAACAACAAGGGCCGGATCCTGCGAACAGGTCCGGCCCGTCGGCTTCCGCCCGTATGGACGGAAGGGAAGGCGTCAGCGGCCGTAGTAGCCGCGATCGCCGCGGTCCCAGCGCTCATCGCGGTCCCAGTGGCGGCGTCCATGGCCATGGCCGCGGCCCGGATGGACGTAGACCGGACGCGATTCGATGTACACGGGGCGCGGCTGGACATAGACCGGGCGCGGTTCCACGTACACCGGACGCGGCTGGACATACACAGGCGCCGGGCGGTAGTTGCTGGTGGCGTAGCCGCGGTTGTCGTAATAACCACGGTTGTCGTAATAGCCCCGGTGATCGTAGTGGCGGCGGTCGTCGCGGGACGAGATCGAGTTGCCCAGCGCCGCACCCAGCACGCCGCCGACGATGGCGCCCTCGGTGCCGCCCGCAGTGTGACCGATGGCGGCGCCGAGCACTGCGCCCACGGCCGTGTTGGTACCGCGGTCGCCAGCCATGGCTGCCGGCGAAGCGGCAGCCGCCGCCAGCAAGACCGCACCCAAGGTTTTCGAATTCAACATGGCTTTTTCCTCTCGCCCCAGCGGAGATCGGATGATCGCTGCAACGCCGGGCATGGAAGCACTATAGTCCCCAGTTCAAAGCATTCCACCTGTTAATACAGATTTTTACAACTCCAACCGGGCTGTAACATGGGGCGCCCATGCGTCCGGCCCTTGCAGTGGCGCGCCGCCGCCCCATCTACCGAGCATCTTCCTTGCGCGCCATTTTCCATGCGACCCAGCCGTAGTTTCGTGATCCTGCTCGCCCTGCTCGTCCTGCTCCAGGTGTATATCGGCATGCGCCTCTTGCCCGACCTGATGCTGGGCATGGCCGGCAACATTGCCGCCGTGCTCGCCCTGGTGCTGCTGACCGTGCTGGTGCCCATCGGGCTGATGTCGGCCTCGCTGCGCCGCCGGCGCTGGTCCGGCATGGTGGCCTGGGCCGGGCTGCTGTCGATGGGCTTTTTCTCTTCGCTGCTGGTCGCGACCCTGCTGCGCGACCTGGTGCTGCTGGGCCTGACGGCGGCCGGCGCCCTGACGCCGGCTCTCGGGCACGGCAGCGCGCTGGCGGTGCCCGTGGTGGCCGCTTGCGTGACCCTGGTCGGCTTCGTGAATGCGCGCCGGGTGGCGCGCGTGGTCAAGGTCGACGTGCCGATCGCGAAGCTGCCGCCCGAGCTGCACGGCTATTCGATCGCCCAGATCTCCGACATCCACGTGGGGCCGACCATCCAGCGCGCCTTCCTGAACGCCATCGTGAACAAGGTCAACGCACTGGGCGCGGACGCGATCGCGATCACCGGCGACCTGGTGGACGGCAGCGTGCAGCGCCTCAGCCTTCACACCCAGCCGCTGGCGCGCCTGGCCGCGCCCGACGGCGTCTACTTCGTCACCGGCAACCATGAATACTATTCCGGCGCAGAGGAGTGGATCGCCGAGGTGCGCCGCCTGGGGGTGACCGTGCTGCTCAACCAGCACGTGGTGCGCCGGCGCGGCGCGGCGGCCCTGATGATCGCCGGCGTGGCCGACTACACCGCCCATCTCTTCAATCCGGCCCACCGCAGCGACCCGCGCGCCGCCGCGGCCGGGGC
Source organism: uncultured Massilia sp. (assembly GCA_946886065.1). The sequence continues at coordinate 24,438 of CAMPHU010000011.1, forward strand.
GCCGCAGGACGTCGACGTGCGGGTGCTGCTGGCGCACCAGCCGCGCAGCGCGCCGGAAGCGGCGGCCGCGGGATTCCACCTGCAGCTCTCGGGCCACACCCATGGCGGCCAGTTCTTCCCGTGGAACCTGTTCGTGCCCTTGCAGCAGCCCTTCGTGGCCGGCCTCAAGCGGGTGCGCGACATGTGGGTCTACACCAGCCGCGGCACCGGCTACTGGGGGCCGCCGAAACGCTTCGGCGCGCCGTCCGAAATCACCCTGGTGCGCCTCGTCCCTCAGTAGAATCTGCCAGGACATGTGTCAATACGGCAATAAAAGCTCGGCAAAAGCGGGCGGGATGCGCTATTGTTGGCGTCTTTCCCGACCCGACCATAGGATACCCACGCATGAACCGCCGTAGCCTCCGTCTCCCCGCCCTGGGCCTGCTCGCCGCCAGCCTCGCCAGCCCCTTCGCCTTCGCCGCCAGTCCCGGCAACGATCCGGCCGCGCTGGCGAAGATCCGCGACGCGGCGATGCAGAGCGACTATGCCTGGGAGCGCACGGCGGACATGACCGACCTGATCGGCCCACGCCTGTCCGGCTCGCCGGGCGCGGCGGCGGCGGTGACCCAGGTGGCCGAGGCCATGCGCAAGCTGGGCGCCAGGGTGACCCTGCAGCCGGTGAAGGTGCCGCACTGGGTGCGCGGCGCCGAGACGGGCGAGCTGGTCGAGTACCAGGGCCGCCCCGCGGGCATCACCCAGCGCGTGGTGCTCACCGCCCTGGGCGGTTCGGGCGCGACCCCGGCCGCCGGCCTGAGCGCGCCGGTGCTGGTCATCAGGCATTTCGACGAACTGAAGGCGCGCGCCGCCGAGGTGAAAGGGAAGATCGTCCTGTTCGACGTTGCTTTCGACCAGCACATGGCGGACCGTGGCCTGGCCGGTTCCGCCTACGGCCAGGCATCGGCCTATCGCCGCGACGGCCCGCGCCTGGCCGCCGAGCTGGGCGCGGCGGCGGCGCTGGTGCGCTCGGTCGGCGGCGCCAGCTACCGCCTGCAGCACACCGGCGGCACCGGCCTGCAGGACGGCGCGCGCATCCCGGCGGCGGCCGTCACGGCCGAGGACGCGATGCTGATGGCGCGCCTGGCCAAACGCGGCCCGCTGAGCATGCGCATCGTGCTGACCCCGCGGATCCTGCCGGATGCCGACAGCTATAACGTGATCGCGGACCTGCCGGGCACCGACAAGGCGGACGAGATCGTGATCGTGTCGGGCCACCTGGATTCCTGGGACCTGTCCACCGGCGCGCACGACGACGCGGCCGGCGTGGCCAGCGCCATGGCCGTGCTCGATACGCTGAAGAAGCTCGATTACCGCCCGCGCCGCACCATCCGCATGATCGCATGGATGAACGAGGAGAACGGCACGCGCGGTGCGCGCGGCTACCTGGCGGCCGAAGAGGCCAATGCCGGCAAGCATTTCGGCGCGATCGAAAGCGACAACGGCGCCGGCCGGCCCTTCGGCATGCGCACCAGCGTGCCGCCGCAGGCGATGAAGCTGTTCACGCCGCTGCAGGCGGCCCTGCAGCCGCTGGGCGCGGGCGTGTTCCAGCGCCAGGACGCCTTGCAGACCGGCGACCTGTCGGGCCTGGAGCGCGCCGGCGTGCCCAGCTTCGCGCCGCTGATCGACACCTCCAGCTACTTCGATTACCACCATACGCCGGCCGACACGCTGGACAAGGTGGACCCGGACCACCTGCGCCGCCACGTGGCGGTGATGAGCGCGACCGCCTGGTTCCTGGCCAACATGGACCAGCCGATCGGCCGCGCCAGCGTGCCGGAGCGCTAAGGCCCGGCGCGGCCGCATCCGCTCAGGCGCTCGGGATACGCCTGACGGCGCGCGCGTGGCCGCGGTAGGGCCGCCCGTAAATGGTCTGGATGCCGCTCGCAAAATTCTGGCCCCAGACCAGCTGGATCCGCGTTTCGTGCGGCTCGCTCGACCAGTACCATTCGCGCTCGAAGGCTTCGCGCAGGTTGGCGGACAGGAGCGCGAGTTCGCGCCGCGTCGGCAGGACGCCGCCGTTCTGCATCGCCCAGTCGCAGGCGGATGGCCAGCTCACGTCCGCCACATCCCCCGGCAGCAGGACCAGGTGATAGTCGGGTTCTTCCTTTCCCAGGATGAGGCCTGCGTATTGCTCGCCTTCACGCAGCATCCCCCGGATTTGCATGCATTCGCCCATTGGTGTTCCTTCGCAAGTGGTAGCAGTCCGGTTCGACCGTCGGCCCCGCCGCTTAGTTGCGTGGATCTTGCGATCTGGATCATGCAAATATTTGATTTCTATCAGGAAATGCAATGTGGTGCTTTGCTATCTGAAGAAAATTTGCAGTAAAAATGTTGAACTTAGGCAGTTTCCCTCGCTCAAAGAAGCATTCCACTTCTTCAGTCCAGGGAGCTCCGCATGACCAAAACCGTCCATTTCGCTTCGTCCCCCCGTGCACGTGTCTTGCTGTGCGGCTGCGCCGCCGTCCTGTTGGGCGCGTGCGGAGGCAACGGCGGCGATGCCGGCGCCGCCGGCCCGGCAGGCCGGACGGCTGCCGAGGTCCTGGACAGCAAGACGCTTGCGGCGGCGAACTTTGACCCCCGCAATCCAGCGGTGGCGGAGGCGGCCGCGGCCGCGGCGATCGCGGGCACCGGCGCCGACGAGACCGCGGGGCCGGCGGCAGGCATTGCCACGCCTGAATCGGAGGCAAGCGCCGAGGCGCCGCAGGCTGCCGGGACAAGCGCCGTGCCCGAAGTCTCCATTGCTCCGGCCCCGGGCCTCCTGCCGGCGCCAGCCGGCACGGCGCGCATCTATGTCGCAGGCCCTGGGCCCTCGGCCGTGCTGTAGGGCTTCGGGCGTTCGCATCGGGCGGAGCGCGATTTCCCGGATCGGGCGGCTAAACTTTCTAGGCGGCCGGGAGCATAATGGCCTTGTTCCCACCCGTCGCGGAAGGACATTCCCATGAACTTGCTCATTCTGATCGCTGCCGGGGCGCTGTTGGCCGGCAGCGGACCGGCGCGTGGCGCATCCGCCGCGCTCACGCCGGCGGACGAAGCGGCCGCCTTCAAGGCAGCCGGATTCACGTTGAAGGACAAGCAATGGCGCAATTGCGAAGATCCGTCGCCGGCGTATTCCCCTGGCGAACTCGGCGAGGTGCGCGACCTGAACGGCGACGGATTGCCCGAAGCTGTCATCACCGAAAGCAGCAGCTTCTGTTTCGGGCACACCGGTGCCGGCTACACGCTCGTGTCGAAACAGGCGAACGGCAGCTGGAAAAAAATTACTGGCGGGACCGGCGTCGCCACCTTCCTGTCCGCCAAGGGCAGGGACGGCTGGCCGGATATCGAGATCGGCGGCCCCGGCTTCTGCTTTCCGGTGGAACGCTGGAATGGCAAGGCGTATGTGCTGAATCGGCATCAGTACGAGGGGAAAGCCTGTCGGCCGGGCCGGTGACCTTAGTCCTCGATCGGCAACACGATCTGCGGCCCGTCCTTCCCCTTGTTCACCTCGGTGCTGACCTTGTGCCACTCGAAGGCCTCCGGCGGCAGGGCCGCGCGGCGCGCCAGCGCGGCCGCTTCGTCCGGCGACAGGGCCGGATCGAGCCACAGCGCCGCATCTTCCGCGTCCAGCACCACCGGGCGCCGGTCGTGGATGTCCAGCATGCCGCCAGAGGCGTCGTCCGTGATCAGCACGAAGCCGGCCTCGGCCCGGTTCTCGGTGAAGCCGCCGAAATTCGCCAGCGCCAGCATGTACAGCGGCGCGCGGTCCTTGCGGTGGATGTGCCAGGGCTGCTTGTGGCCTTTCTCGCCGGTCCATTCGTACCAGCCTTCGGCCGCGACCACGCCGCGTCCCGATTTCATCAGGGCGCGCCAGTAGCGGTTGCCCAGCTTTTCCATGCGCGCGTTGATGCAGACCGGAACCTTGTCCTTGGCCCAGCGCGCCTGGTAGCTCCAGAACACGTCGTCCACGCGGCGCTCGCCGTCCTGGATGTGCATCACCGGCCGGTAGGTGCCGGGCGCGACGTTATAGGCCGGCCCGGCTTCGCTGTCGAACACAGCGTCCGTCCAGCCGAAGGCCTTGGCGTAGTCGCGCGCCGTCTCGCTCTGGTCAAATCGTCCACACATGGCCCCATGCTACCCCAAGCGCGCAAGCAGGCTCGCACGCGCTTCGCCAGCCGTGCGCCGTTTGGCCGTCCTCAGCGGCGATGGTATGCTCAGGGGTAAATAGACAAATCGACATCGATAAGGAGCAGGTATGGCAGCAAGCTGGTGGAAGGTATTGAAGACCGTGCCGTGGAGCGAGGTGATCCACGCAGCGCCCCAGGTGGCAACGGGCGCGCGCCGACTGTGGGACACCGTGGCGCGCCGCTCCGGCACCATGCCCCCGCCGGGACCCATCATCGACGAGATCGAGCCGCAGGAAGACGTGTTCGGCATCGTCATGGCGCGCCTGGACAAGAACGAGACCACGGTGGGCGAGCTGCGGGGCCAGATGCTGTCGGCCTCCGAGCTGATCGCCAACCTGGCCGACCAGAACGCCCAGCTGATCGCCAAGATGGACCTCATCCGCACTCGCATGCTCTGGCTGGGCGTCGCCAGCGGCGTGTCGCTGCTGCTGGCGCTGATCGCGCTGGCCCTGGTTGCCGCACGCACCTGAGGACCGGCATGAAAGCAGTATTGATCCTGGCGACCGCGTTCATCTTCATCTCCATGCTGATGAACGGGGCGCGCCGGCGCGGCAAGCTGAACGAGCAAGCGAACCGCGCCGTCACCGGGCTGGCGAACTCGATGCGCTGGTTCGTCTACGGACTGCTGTTCTTTGTCGCGGTGGTGTGCGTCGCCGTGGCCTGGCAGACGTTCCAGGCCCCGCACTGACACCGGCTCAGCCGGCGGCCGGTGTGCCGTCGAACAGTACCGCCAGTTCCTCCACCGCACGCAGGACGTGCCGTCTCAGGTAGAGCCGGTAGCGGCCGTAATAGATCGCAACGTCGTCGTGGTAGTCGCAGCCCAGCACCTTGTCGTGTAGCTGGGTCGCGCGCGGGCAATAACCGGCGACGCGGTAGAAACGGTAGATGGCCGATTGCGGCGCCGGCTGCGCTGCCGGCTGGGCCGGCGCCGGCCTGGTCCACACATGGCAAGCCGCGTTGCGGCACTTCGCCACCAGTTCCGTGATGTTGGACGCGTCTTCCCTGGGATCGATGTAGTCGGCGAACACCAGCGGTCGGCCGGTGGCCCTGGCCGCCTGCAGCAGGTCGTGCAGGTTCACCAGCAGCATGACGACGCAGGCTTCGTAGACGGTCTCGGACAAGTCGTACTGGCCCAGGCTCTGCATCAGCGAGCGGCAGGTACGGATCGCCTGGCCGGCATCGAAATCGGCGGGCGGGGAGGGTGGTGCGCGGCGTTCGAAGGGAAAGACGTTGTCGGTGTTCATAATGTGCAAGGCGTCTTGTGCTTGTGCCAACCATAGCACAGCATTGCCGGGCGGCGGTTGAAGCGTGCGCATGCCCGTGCGGCCGGCCAAAACCTCGCGCAACATGTTGAAATTCCGGTATCATTCCCAGATCATTTCTTTTTTTCAACAAATCGTGCTCATCTCCAAGCCAGAAGCGGGCGCCGGGCTGGCGGCGCGCATCATGAACCTGGTCGACTGTGGCATCGTCGTCGTCGACAGCCAGCAAGAAATAGCCCTGTGGAATAGCTGGATGGTGCCCCGCTCGGGACGCGCGGCCGCCCGGGTCCAGGGACAGCCGCTGTTCGACGTGTTCCCGACGCTGCGCGGTTCGCGTGTCGAAGCGGCGGTGCTGGCGGCGCTGGCCGATGGCCAGGCGGCCACCATCCCGCAGTCGCAGGAGCGCACGCCCTTCCCGCTGCGCGAGGCCGGCAGCTTCGACGGTGCGCTGATCGAGCAGGCGGTGTCGGTGACGCCGTTCAGCGAGGATGGCGAACGCTGCTGCATGATCGAGATCCGCGACGTCAGCGGCTCCGCCGTGCGCGAACGCAAGCTGCTCGACCATGCCGAATCGCTGCGCGCGCGTTCCTATGTCGATGGGCTGACCGGCATCGCCAACCGCCGCCACTTCGACGTGGCGCTGGAGCGCGAGCTGCGCCGCGCCCAGCGCGCGGATGGGGAATTGTCGCTGCTGCTGGTCGATATCGATTCCTTCAAGGCCTACAACGACCACTTCGGCCACCAACAGGGCGACAGTTGCCTGACCACGGTGGCGCAGGCGCTCGCCGGGATGCTCAAGCGCCCGGCGGACGTGGCGGCGCGCTACGGCGGCGAGGAATTCGCGGCCATCCTGCCGGATACCTCGCTGGAACAGGCGCGCGCCCACGCCAACGCGATCCGCGAGCACGTCGTGTCGCTGAACCTGGTGCATGCGCCGGCGGCCGTGCATCCGATGGTCACCTTGAGCATTGGCGTGGCGAGTTTCGGCAAGGAGCGCCTGAACGAACCGGCGGCCCTGATCGAAGCGGCGGACAAGGCGCTCTACGCCGCCAAGCGCGGCGGACGCAACCGGGTGGTGGCCGACGGCGACGCCGCCTGAAGGCGGGCAGCCGGCCGGCTAGGCCGACAGCGGCATCTTCGCGATCAGCTTGTCGAGCGTGATCGGATACTCGCGCACCCGCACCCCGGTGGCGTTGTAGATCGCGTTCGCCACCGCGGCAGCCACCCCGCAGATCCCCAGTTCCCCCACGCCCTTGGCCTTCATCGGCGAGGACACCGGATCGGCCTCGTCGAGGAAGATCACGTCCTGGTGCGGAATGTCGGCATGCACCGGCACCTCGTAGCTGGCCAGGTCGTGGTTGACGAAGAAGCCGTGCCGCCGGTCCACCACCAGCTCTTCCATCAAGGCCGCGCCCACGCCCATGGTCATGGCGCCGATCACCTGGCTGCGCGCCGATTTCGGGTTGAGGATGCGCCCGGCCGAGCACACCGCCAGCATGCGCCGCACGCGGGTCTCGCCGGTGTAGGCGTCCACGGCGGCTTCGACGAAGTGGCCGCCGAAGGTCGATTGTTGGAACTTCTTGTCGAGGTCGCCGTACTCCATGCTGTCTTCGCCGACCAGTTCCGCGCCTGCCGCCACCTGGGCCAGCGGCACCGTGCGACCGCCCGCCTGCACCGCGCCGTCCGCGAACACGGCCTCGCTCTCGGCCACGCCCAGGCGTTTCGCGACCGCTTCGCGCAGCTTGACGCAGGCCGCGTACACGCCGGCGGTGGCGCTGTTGCCGCCCCACTGGCCCCCGGAACCCGCGGAGATGGGAAAGTCCGAGTCGCCGAGGCGCACGCTGACGCGCTCCAGCGGTACGCCCATCATTTCGGCCGCCGTCTGGGCGATGATGGTGTAGCTGCCGGTGCCGATGTCGGTCATGTCGGTCTCGACGATCAGCTTGCCTTCCCGGTCCAGGCGCACGCGCGCCGCCGATTTCATCACCAGGTTGTTGCGGAAGGCGGCCGCCACGCCCAGCCCGACCAGCCAGCGCCCGTCGCGCACCTGGCCGGGACGCGGATTGCGGTTCTTCCAGCCGAAGCGCTCGGCGCCGAGGCGCAGGCACTCCGCGAAGCGCCGTTCGGAGAAGGGACGGCTCGGCTTTTCAGGATCGACCCTGGTGTCGTTCAGTATGCGGAAGGCGATCGGGTCCATGCCCAGTTTTTCGGCCATCTCGTCGATCGCGATCTCGAGCGCCATCATGCCCGGCGCTTCGCCCGGCGCGCGCATGGCGTTGGCCTCGGGCAGGTCCAGGGTTGCCAGGCGCAGCGAGGTCAGGCGGTGCGGGCCGGCGTACAGCAGCCGGGTCTGCTGCACCGCGGTTTCCGGCTGGCCGTCGGGCAGGTCGCCGGACCAGCTTTCGTGGGCGATGGCGCTGATCTTGCCGTCGCGCGCAGCGCCGATGCGGATGCGCTGGATGGTCGCCGGGCGGTGGGTGGTGTTGTTCATCATGATGGCGCGCTGCAGCGCCACCTTCACCGGCCGCCTGGCGGCGCGCGCGCCCAGCGCCGCGCACAGGGCCTCGGCGCGCAGGAACAGCTTGCCGCCGAAGCCGCCGCCGATGTAGGGCGAGACCAGGCGCACGTTGGCCGGCGGCAGGCCCAGGGTGCGGGCCAGGTCCTTGCGGCCCCAGTCGACCATCTGGTTGGAGGTGTAGACCGTCAGCTTGCCGGATGCGCCGTCCGCGCCGTCCCATAGCGCCACGGTGGCGTGCGGCTCCATCATGGCGTGCGACTGGTCGGGGGTGGTGTAGGTGGCGTCCAGGCGCACCGGCGCTTCCTCGAACGCACGGGCGAAGTCGCCGACCCTGGTGTCGGGCTTTTCCTCCTTCCTGGGAACGCCGGCCGAGCTCCTGGCGGCGGCGAGATCGTAGCGTCCGGGCTTTTTCTGGTAGCGCACGCGCACCAGGCCGGCGGCGGCGCGGGCCTGTTCGAAGCTCTCGGCGACGACCACGGCGACCGCCTGGTGGTAGTGCTCCACGTCGGGCCCGGCCAGCAGGTGGGCGGTGTTGAACTTGCCCTTGCCCAGCTTGCCGGCATTGGCGGCCGTGACGACCGCGAGCACCCCCGGCGCGCGCCGCGCGGCGGCCGTGTCGATGGAGGCGATGCGGCCTTTCGCAATGGCCGCGCCGACGATGTAGCCGTGGGCCGCGTTCGGGGCGATGTCGTGGCGCTCGTAGGCGTAGGGCGCGGCGCCGGTGCACTTGAGGGGGCCGTCGATACGGTCGGTCGGGCGGCCGACGACCTTGAGCTGGTCGATGGGATTGCGGGTGGCTGGCGTGGTGAATTTCATGGCTCAGGCTCTCTTGAGGTCGTGCAGCACGGCGGCCAGGGTGCGTTCCACCAGCGGCAGCTTGAAAGCGTTGTACCCGGTGGTCTTGCTGCCGGCCAGCAGCAGCTCGGTGACGGCCGCTGCGCCCGATGGCAGGCGTGCCTCGGCGGCCTCGGCGCGCCAGGGCTTGTGCGCCACCCCGCCCAGGGCCACGCGGCCCTTGCCGTCCGGCTGGACGATGGCCGCCACCGAGACCAGCGCGAAGGCATAGGAAGAGCGGTCGCGCACCTTGCGGTAGACCTGCACGCCGCCGGGCGGCTTGGGCAGCTTGACCGCGGTGATCAGCTCTCCCGGTTCCAGCACGTGTTCGATGTGCGGCGTGTTGCCCGGCAGGCGGTGGAAGTCCGCGATCGGGATCACGCGCGTCTTGCCGTCCCCGCGCACGGTCTCGACCTCGGCGTCGAGGATGCGCATGGCCACCGCCATGTCGCTCGGATGGGTGGCAATGCAGGCCTCGCTGGCGCCGACGATGGCGTGGTGGCGGCTGAAGCCCTGCAGCGCGCCGCAGCCGCTGCCCGGGTTGCGCTTGTTGCAGGGCATGTTAGTGTCGTAGAAGTAGTAACAGCGGGTGCGCTGCAGGAGGTTGCCGGCGGTGGTGGCCTTGTTGCGGAGCTGGCCGGAGGCGCCGGACACCAGGGCGCGGGTCAGGACGCCGTAGTCGCGGCGGACGCGCGCATCCGCCGCGAGGTCGGTATTGCGGACCAGGGCGCCGACGCGCAAGCCGCCGTCCGGCGTGGCTTCGATCCGGTCCAGGCCCAGGCCGTTGACGTCGATCAGATGGGAGGGCGTTTCGATCTCGAGCTTCATCAGGTCGAGCAGGTTGGTGCCGCCGGCGATGAAGCGCGCGCCCGGCGTGTTGGCGGCGGCGGCGGCGGCTTCGCCCGCGCTGGCGGCGCGCTGGTAGGTGAATGCCTTCATGCCTTGATTCCCCCGACTTCCGTGATCGCATCCAGGATGTTCGAATACGCGCCGCAGCGGCAAATGTTGCCGCTCATGCGCTCGCGGATCTCTTCCGCGGACAGCAGCGGGCGCGCGGTGATGTCGGCGCTGACGTGGCTGGGCACGCCCTGGCGGATCTCGTCGAGCACCGCGACGGCGGAACAGATCTGGCCCGGCGTGCAATAGCCGCACTGGTAGCCGTCGTGCTTGACGAAGGCGGCCTGCAGCGGGTGCATGCGGTCCTTGTTGCCCAGGCCCTCGATGGTGGTGACCTCGGCGCCTTCGTGCATCACAGCCAGGCTCAGGCAGGAGTTGATGCGGCGTCCGTCGACGATCACCGTGCAGGCGCCGCATTGGCCCTGGTCGCAGCCTTTCTTGGTGCCGGTCAGGCGCAGGTGCTCGCGCAGGGCGTCGAGCAGGGTGGTGCGGGTGTCGAGCTGGAGGGTGACTGGCTTGCCGTTGACCTTCATGCTGACGCCCGCGGTACTGGGCGGGCGCTCCTGGTTGGCGGCGGTATTGGCCTGGGCGGCGGCAATCGGCATGGCGGCGCTCGACATGGAGGCGGCCCCTGCGAGCAGGAGATTGCGCCGGCTGATCTTGACGTAGCTGAAATCGTGCATGCTCCCGTTCCTTTGCAGAGACGATGGGCTTCCGGAGACCAGACCCGGTGCGCCGGAAGGGCGAGAGACGTGATTCCTGACCGACACAAGCGGCCGTCAGCCTCGGTGTGACTGCACCCGCAGGCGCGGCCTTGTAGCGACGGTGTGGACTCGCGCGCCTTCGCCGGATGGTGCGGTAGCAGCTCCGAAAGATTCTAAGTCAGTGGCCGCGAACGAGGCCGTACGGTAGGGTACGGCAATTTTTCTCTATCAAAAGCCTTAGTCCGCCATCCGGCACTTCCAGCCCGGCAGGGGCGCCCGCACGGCACGCTCAGGGCTGCAACACATAGGTGCCGGGCGCCGGCGGCCGGTCCGGCAAGTCCGGGGGCGGGGCCACAGCTTGCCCGGCGCGCCGCGCGAGCCAGCCTTCCCAGGCGGGCCACCAGCTGCCTTCCATCTGCGCCGTGCGCGCCTGCCAGGTGTCCGGATCGACGTAGGGATCGGCGTGCGCGTGCACCCCGATCTGGTAGGTGCGCCTCGCGCTGCCGGGTGGCGCCACCACGCCGGCATTGTGGCCGCCCGAGGTCAGCAGGAAGGTCACTTCGGTATCGCTGAGCGGAATGATCTTGTAGACGGAACGCCAGGGCGCCACGTGGTCGGTCAAGGTGCCGATGGCGAAGATCGGCGCGGTGATGTCGGTCAGCGCGACCGGCCGCCCGCCGACGAGGTAGCGCGAGCTGGCCAGGCTGTTCCTGAGGAACAGCCTGTGCAGGTAGTCGGCATGCATGCGGTAGGGCATGCGGGTGGCGTCCGCATTCCAGGACATCAGGTCGGTCTCGCGGTCCGGGATGTCGAGCAGGTAGTGGCGCAGCCGCCGCGACCAGATCAGGTCGTTCGAGCGCAGCAGCTGGAAGGCGCCCGCCATCTGGCGGGTGTCGAGGTAGCCTTGCTGCCACATGCTCGCTTCCAGGAAGCTGACCTGACTGTCGTCGATGAACAGGGATAATTCGCCGGGCTCGGTGAAATCCACCTGGGCCGCCAGCAGCGACATGCTGGCAAGACGGCGGTCGTGGTCGCGCGCCATGGTGGCCGCCGCGATGGCCAACAGGCTGCCGCCCAGGCAATAGCCGGCGGCATTGATCTGCGACGCACCCGTCTGCTCGGTGATGGTGTCGATCGCGGCCATCACGCCCAGCCGCCGGTAGTCGTCCATGGAGAGCTCGCGGTCTTCCGCCTGCGGGTTCTTCCACGACACCATATAAACCGTGTGGCCGCGCTCGACGAGGTAACGCACGAGCGAATTGTGCGGGGACAGGTCGAGGATGTAGTACTTCATGATCCAGGCCGGCACAATCAGGAGCGGCACCTCGTACACATTGGGCGTGACAGGGTCGTAGCGCAGCAGTTCGATCAGCTCGTTCTTCATGACGACCCGTCCGGGCGTGACCGCCACTTCGCGTCCCGGGCGGAAGCTCGGCGGGCGTGTCTGTCCGGTGAGCGCCTCGCGCGCGTCGCGCGCCGCGCGCATGCTGCCGTTGAGCAGGTTCATGCCGCCGCTCTCCAATGTGGCCCGCTGGACGACCGGGTTGGTGGCGACGAAGTTCGAGGGCGCCACGCAGTCCAGCAATTGCCGTGCGACGAAGGTCACCACGTCCGAGTGATGCGGCGAGACGCCGCGCACGCCGGCTGTCGCACGGTGCCACCACTGCTGGTTGAGCAGGAAAGCCTGGCTGAGCTGGTGCCAGGGCCAGGCTTGCCAGGCCGCATCGGCGAAGCGCTTGTCCTGCTCCAGCGGCCGCACCGGATCGGCGCCGCCGGTGCTCGCATAGGTGAACCAGCGCTGGAGGTTGGTGAGGCCCTGGGTGAACAGCTCGTGCTGCTTGTCGGGCGAAAGCATCAGGTGGCAGGCCCAGTCGAACCAGGCCACGCCGAGCGCGCCGGGGGACAGGTAGCCGGTCATGCGGCCGAGCCAGGCGGACAGCACGAGGTCGGCGACGGCGTGGCCGACGGTGGCTTCCGGGTAGCGCGGCTTGACGCCTTGCCAGGAGCTGGCTTCCAGGCGCCGGGTGCTGTCGGCGCCATCGGGCAGAGGATCGGGGTGAGCGCCGGGGCGGGTATCGGGCGGCATCGTCAGTGCGCAATCAGGAGTGGGACAGGGCTGCGTGCCAGCAGGGCCCGCGTGACGCCGCCGAGCACGAATTCGCGGTAGCGGCTGTGCCCGAAGGCTCCGGTGACCAGCAGGCTGGCCCCGACGCGGCGCGCCACCGCCAGCAGGCCGTCGCCGGCGCCGCCGCGGGTGTGTTCCAGCACCACCTCGACCTTGGCGCCGTGGCGCGCAAGGTGCAGGGCCATGTCGGCCCCGGGTTCCTCGCCATGCAGGTCGGCCATGCTGTCCGGATTGACGAGGGTGAGCTTGACCGACTCGGCCTGCCTGAGCAGGGGCATGGCGGCGGCGATCGCGCGGAGGGCCTGCACGCTGCCGTCCCAGCCGACCACGGCGTGGCCGCTCATGGGCAGGTCGGGCCAGCCGGGCGGCACCACCAGCACGGGGCGGGCGCCGTGCAGGGCGACGTACTCGGGCAATCCGCGCACCTGGGTCGCCAGTCCCGGCACCGGCGGTGCGTCGGCCTCGCGGCTGACCACCACCAGGTCGGCGTAGCGCGATTCGAGCAGCAGGGCGTAGCGGGCGTCGTCCTCGATCATGCGGCTCTCGAAGGAAGCGACGCCGAGGCGCTGGATGGCGGTTTCGAACTGCCGCAGGCGCAGCTGGACGGCTTCGCGCACGCCGTTGAAATCGGATTCCGGCATCATCGGCGCGCCCATGGAGCCGGTGAGCAGGGCATAGTCGAGCCAGGAAATGCCGGTCGCGGCGCTGCCCACGAGATGGGCTTCCCCTGCATTGGCGAGCCGGGCGGCGGCGCGCAGCCTCGTCTCCTGCTCCGGACTGCCGTCGACATGCACCACGATGGTCTTGTACATGCTCGTTCCTTTCAAACGGGTTGGCGGACCCGTGCGGCCTGCTTTCCATAGGACCGGCGAGCCGGGTCAGCAAGGGAATCTGGCCGGGCGCCCACGCTGCTTGATTGGATCACCCTGGTGCCAATGTATTCCTTTGTCTGATCTGTGTCAGTAATGCGATTGATGCGGATCAAAGGATTAGTAAAAAAGCGCCGCCGGCATTGCTTGGAAGGGTGCTGAAGCGCGCTGTTTCCCGCTTGATGTCCGACTAGGCTTACGTGCGGACGGGGCAAGGATTACCGAAATATGGGCTTGTACAGGAGTTTTGTATCCCAATCTCTGGTTTCGTACCGGCGCGAGTGGTCGGTTCTCTTTGTGTCTCCATCTCAGCATGGCTGAGGATTCGGCCGCTGCCGGCAAGACGGGCAGCGGCTCTTTTTTTTGCGGTTCCTCCCAAGCCGGTCTCGCGGACTATGCGCACGGAATCGACGTCGCGCGCTTTCACCAGATTTTTCCTGTCAGCCGGAACCCAGGTCCATTTCGCACATATAATTTCTGCGATGCAATAGTTGCTCGCCGCTCCGACCAGCTGCCTACCTGTACGGTCACTTAAAGAAACCCATGCTGAATTTTCTCTACGCTCGAACGAAGACGCCTTTGCAGCGTGCATGTCTTGTCCTTATCGCGTGCGTGCTGGTCCTGTCGGCGCTAGCGGCCACGGCGGGAACTGTTTGGCAGGTACGCCTGGTGGCGCTAGCCCCGGCCTGGATGGCAGTGATCCTCATCATGCGGTGCTCGCGGCGCTGGACCATGGCCAAATACGGACTGATGCGTACCGAAATGCGGATGGTGAAGTCCTGGCGGAGGTATTCGAAAAAGCCGCCGATCGTGGAGGCGCTTCATTTGCTTGGCCTCGGAGTGGCCATGCTGTCGCTCGCGGCAGCCCTCGCGGCCGGATTTTACGAAGACGCAAGCCTCGTCATGGCCCCCGCATTCGCCGTTCTTACTGTCGCCGGTGTCTGCGAAATTACGGTCCAGACGAAAAGAATCCTGAAGCAGGCGTGGGCTCAGACAGCGGGCAAGATCTTGTCCTTGTCATTCGGGGTTGCGCTGGCGGCGGTCACAGTGGCCATGGCCAAGCAAACGGTGCATTCGCTTGCCCACATCGATCCCAAGTACATGACGGAATTCACAGCGGTGGTTGCGGCAGCCCTGCTGCCAATCGTGTATTTGGGCGCGGCCAGTGCGCTGCTCGCAATATGGGCGTGTTTCCAGATCCTGCTTTTGGGAGCGGTGCTGTTTGGCGGCAGCTTCCTCGCGCAAGCGAAGCCCCTGATCGGGGAGCGCACCGAGAACCGGGTTCGTCTTTTTTGGTTCCGTATTCGTAATGGACGGCGGCCGCAAGGCGGAAAGATGCCGAACGCTGCCTTCATGCCGCAGCATGAGGTGTCGCTTGTCGGCTCGGTGCTATCCAAGCTCGCTGTCGTTGTTTGCTTTGCACAAGTCTTACAGGGCGTCGCGACCGAAGTCCCTGCCGCCATTCCGCTGTTAACGAAGACCATGGTGGATTTGGAGTATCGGCCGGCGTCGGGCTGCCGCAACATCGGCGCCGATCTCGGCGTTGTTTATATGGATGACGGGAACGTGTCGGTCGCTAGGATTCAGGACGGCCGCTACGCATTCACGGTCGAGAAATGTGAATACGGTAGCGGGACCTGAGCGCCGCACATTGTCACGGAAGGGGCCCAGCCGGCACCGTCTGCGACTGATGTGTTGGTGTCGAATTGAGTAGTGGTGCCCGGAGCCGGAATCGAACCGGCACGCCATTTCTGGCAGGGGATTTTAAGTCCCCGGTGTCTACCAGTTTCACCATCCGGGCAGCGGGCGGCATTCTAGCACATGCCTGTTCCGTTAGGATCATTCCGGCAAGTTTGCCCGTGCTGCAAGACCAGGCCCGCTGCATCGCGATGCCGGTAGGCTTAGCGTCCGGAGCCCGGACATTCCCCGGACTTCCTTGTGCCGCGCCGGGTCCCGGCGGCAGCCAGCAGTCCAAGTCCCAGCAGCGCCAGCGAGCCCGGCTCGGGTACCTGCCGGATATGTCCGGTCGCACCGCCGCAGGGAATCTCCGTGCCGAAGCCGCATCCGGCTCCCGGCATGCCCTGGTCGCTGTTCGCATCCAGCACGGTGAACACGACGCTGTTCGAGCGCATCATGAAGTGGTGCTCGCTGTTGTTCGCGTAGATGTAACCGCTCAGGAGGCCGCCTGGCTCGAAACTCAGTTCCATGTCGAGATAGCCGTAACCGTGCCCGAATCCCTCTGTTCGCGGGAAGTAGGTCATCGGCGCGTACACGCCGGGGAAGCCATAGTGCAAGGCGAGCAGGCCGGATCCGGGGCGCGGCATCGGCGGTTGCTCGGGTGTGAGGTGAAAACTGAAAGCGCCGCTGTTGACCGTCCCGTGATCGAATTCCAGCCGGAGCGTGATCCCGTATGGCGTCTCGTGATTGAGCGCGCGCCATTCGTAAAGGACTCCCGCCTGGGCAATAAGGGGCGAGAGCAGGAGAGCCGCGACCAGTGCTGGGATCTTCATTGAATCCTCCATAGGGAAATCATTGGGCATAAGCAATTTGCGGGCCATAAACTTATGTCCTTGATCTGATGGAGGTTTACCGTTGGTCTCGTTTCTACGGCCGACTTTTTGTAAAAAATATCGACGCCCGGCATGACACGATGTTCCAAGCCGCGTCTTGACACGCAGCCCCGGCATTGGACGGCCGACAAGGATGGTGTAGCATGCACGGCGGCGCCGCCGGGCGCCGAGCTGAAGCCTGAAGCATGCATGAGGACCACCATTTGAACATCACGATCAACGACGAGCTGCGATCCTTCGTCGACCCCCTGACGCCCATCGAATACGCTGCCCTGGAGCGCAGCCTGCTCGCGGAAGGCTGCCGCGATGCCCTGGTGCTGTGGGGCGAGGTGCTGATCGACGGCCACAACCGCTATGAGATCTGCCGCAAGCACGGCATCGAATTCCGCACCGTCCAGAACGGCAAGTTCACGTCCCTCGAGGAGGTGATGCTCTGGATGATCGACAACCACCTGGCGCGCCGCAGCGTATCCGACTTCCAGCGTGGCGTGCTCGCCCTGCGCAAGAAGGAGATCGTCGCCGCCCGCGCGGTGGACAAGCCCGAGGCCGAGGAAGGCGACAAGAACGACCCCGGCGCCGTCACCACGCCGCCCTGGAATACGCGCGAGGACATCGCGCGCGCCGCCCGCGTGTCGAGCAACACGATCAGCCAGATCGAGCGCATCCAGAAAGCCGCCACGCCGCAGCTGCGCGAAGCGGTGCGCCAGGGAACGATCTCGATCAACGCCGCCGCCAACGTGGCCCAGCTGCCGGAAGCGGTGCAGATCGCGGCCGTCGCCGGCGGACGCAAGGAGCTCCAGCAGGCCGCGCGCCAGGTGCGCGAGCAGAAGGCGGCAAACCGTCCGCGCAAGGAGACGCCTGACGCCGAGCCGGTCGATGAGAAAGCCGCCCTGCGCGCCGAAGTCGCCGCATTGAAGGACCGCGTCGCGACGCTGATGACCGAGAACGAAGTACTGAAGCAACGCCTGGCCGCTGCCGGCGCCCAGGACGCATAACCACCATCCTCCAGGAGACCTCCGACTATGCTCAGACCCCGTCTCATCGCCACCGCACTGCTCGGCGCCGCCGCGTTCACGGCCCCGGCCGTCCATGCCGAACCCGTGCTCAAGCCGGGCGCGCAGCAGGCCACCGCCAGCGCCGACCTTGCGCGCTGGAAGAAAGCGGCGCAACAGGTGACGATCCTGCGCGACAAATGGGGCATTCCCCACGTGTTCGGCAAGACCGACGCGGATGCGGTATTCGGCATGATCTATGCGCAGGCGGAGGATGACTTCAACCGGGTCGAGCTCAACTACATCAACGCGATGGGGCGCCTGGCCGAAGTCGAAGGCGAGAAGGAAATCTGGCGCGACCTGCGCATGAAGATGTACATCCAGCCGGACGCCATGAA
>CAMPHU010000012.1 GCA_946886065.1 uncultured Massilia sp.
AGGCGCCGAAGTCGACGGTCTTGGCCTTGATCTGCTTGATGCCGGCGCCCGAGCCGACCGATTGGTAGTTCAGGCCGTTACCGGAGGCGGCCTTGTACATCGTGGCCCATTTCGCGTAGATCGGGTACGGGAAAGTCGCGCCGGCGCCGGTGATATTGGCGGCCTGGGCGCTGGAAGCCAGCGAGGCGGCGGCAACGGCGATGGAAACGAACAGATGCTTCATGCGCATATCAGATCCTCTTGAAGTAAGGGGAAACCCCGGTGAACTGCCGCGCAGTCTACCGGCCGAATATGACAACTTCATGACATCTTTCGCCAATGTGACACGAAGATGACAGCCGGGCAAGCGGCTATTTCCCTCTGGGCGAGGCCATTTTCAGCAGAAATTTCCCGCTGAAATATGACATGAACCACGGCACCAAACCTTGTAATTCCTGCACACAGTGCTAAGCTGAAATCGGGTAATCCGCAGTCGGTCTATAAGGAGGGGATGCCGAAAGGTGTTCGGCTGTTATGTTCAATATATTGGTATTTGGTATTTTGTCCGGACTGGTCGGGATCATAGCCCTTCAGGCTATCGAAGCAGCACGCAGCGGTTCGGACGGCCTGTACGACCACTATCATCAATAAGGCATAGTGGGATCAGCCCGCTCAGCGGGCTGCAGACGACAACGGCGAGGCCAATGGGCGCTCGCCGTTCGTCGTTTCCGGATATCCTCAGCGCATGAAGCGTGCCAGCGCCGTCATCGCCGTCAGTTCCAGGTTCAGGAACTGGAAGCCGACCTTGAACTCGTTATTGCTGATAATGCAATACATCACCTTGGCGCGCGCGCTGATGGTGACGAGCTTGCCGTCCACCATGATGTCGAAGCTGACCTGCCCGGCCTGCCCGACCAGCAGCGGATTGGGCACGCCGACGCTGACGCCATTGGCGCCGACGTCCGAGGTGCGGCCGAGAATGGGCGCCTCCCCTTCCATGGCCACCACGGCCCTGGTTTTCAGGATCTTGCGAGCGGACTTCCTTTGATCGCCAAACATACTTTACCGGAAGAGATAAGCCAGGCAGCATTATAGAAAAAATCCGACGGGCACGAGGGCCGGTCAGTCAAGTTCCCGCAATTTCGTAAAGGCTTCGTCGATGCGCTCGACGGCCACGATGGTCATGCCTTCCACCTTCTGCTTGGGCGCATTCGCCTTGGGGATCACGGCCACCGAGAAGCCCAGCTTGGCCGCCTCGCGCAGGCGCTCCTGCCCGCGCGGCGCCGGGCGGATCTCGCCGGCCAGGCCGACTTCGCCGAACACCACCAGGCCGCGCGGCAGCGGCTTGTTGCGCATCGACGAGTTAATCGCCAGCAGCACGGCCAGGTCGGCTGCCGGTTCGGTGATCTTGACCCCGCCCACCGCGTTGATGAAGACGTCCTGGTCGAAGGCGGCGATGCCGGCGTGGCGGTGCAGCACGGCGAGAAGCATCGCCAGGCGATTCTGCTCCAGGCCCACGGACAGGCGGCGCGCGTTGGGCAGGTGGCTGGCGTCGACCAGGGCCTGGATTTCCACCAGCAGCGGGCGCGTGCCTTCCTGGGTCACCATCACGCAGGAACCGGGCACCTGGCTGTCGTGCTGCGACAGGAACAGCGCCGAGGGGTTCGAGACGCCCTTCAGGCCCTTTTCGGTCATGGCGAACACGCCCAGCTCGTTGACCGCGCCGAAGCGGTTCTTGATCGCCCGCACCAGGCGGAAGCTGGACTGGGTGTCGCCTTCGAAGTACAGCACGGTGTCGACGATGTGCTCGAGCACGCGCGGGCCGGCCAGCGCACCCTCCTTTGTGACGTGGCCCACCAGGATGATGGTGATGCCGGTCTGCTTGGCCACGCGGGTGAGCTGGGCCGCGCATTCGCGCACCTGGGCCACCGAACCCGGCGCCGAGGTCAGCGCGTCCGAGTACAAGGTCTGGATCGAGTCGATCACCGCCACTTCCGGCTTGAGGTCGGCCAGGGTGCCGAGGATCTTCTCGAGCTGGATCTCGGCCTGCAGCTTGAGGTCCTTGGCGTCCACCGCCAGGCGGCGCGCGCGCAGCGCGATCTGGGCGCCGGATTCCTCGCCGCTCACATATAAGGTATTGCGGGTCGCGGCCAGGTTGGACAGCGCCTGCAGCAGCAGGGTCGACTTGCCGATGCCGGGGTCGCCGCCGATCAGCACCACGCCGCCGGCCACCAGGCCGCCGCCCAGCACGCGGTCGAATTCCTCGATGCCGGTGCCGAAGCGCGGCACGTCGATCGCCTCGATGTCCGCCAGGGACAGCACCGGCGCGGTCTGCGCCAGGGCTTTGTGCTGGGTTTGCGACATGCGGTTCAGGCCGGGGCCTTCCACCACCGTCTCGACCATCGTGTTCCAGGCCTTGCAGTCGCCGCACTGGCCGGTCCAGCGGCTGGCGATCGCGCCGCACTCGCTGCAGGTGTAATTCGTCTTTGCCTTAGCCATCGGTTCCCATTCTTCCTTCATTGACGCGCACGCGCTGCGCCAGGGCGCACATCAGCTCGTAGCCGATGGTGCCGGCGGCCTGCGCCACCTCGTCGATCGGCAGCCCGTCGCCCCACAGGGTGACCTTGCTGCCCACGCGCGCGTTGGCGATGGGCGTCAGGTCGACCGTCATCATGTCCATCGACACCCGTCCCACCAGGGTGGTGCGCACGCCGTCCACGATCACCGGGGTGCCATGCGGCGCGTGGCGCGGGTAGCCGTCGGCATAGCCGCAGGCCACCACGCCGATGGCCGTTTCCTTCTCCGCCACGAAGCGGCTGCCATAGCCCACCGTGTCGCCTGGCCGGAGCTGCTGGATGCCGATGATCTCCGAGCGCAGGGTCATGGTCGGGCGCAGGCCGTAGTCCTGGGCGCTGCGTCCGCCCGGGGTGCCGCCGTACAGCATGATGCCGGGGCGGACCCAATCGCTCGACAATTCGTCGGCCAGCTGCGGCTGGTGCAGCACCCCGCCCGAATTCGACAGGCTGCGCTCGCCCGGCAATCCATCCGCCCCGGCGCGGAAGCGCCGGACCTGCTCCCCGATGGCCAGCAGCGGATGCTCCAGTTCGTCCGCATTGGCGAAATGGGTCATGTGGGTGATGTGGCGGATGCCGGGAATGGCGCACAGGCGCTTGTAGGCGGCCGCGTACTCCTCCGGACGGAAGCCCAGGCGGTTCATCCCCGTGTTCATCTTCAGGTGCACGTCGACCGGGCGGTACAGCTGGGTGTATTCGAGCATCTTGATCTGCTCGATGCAGTGCACCGCACTATTGATATTGTGCTCGGCCAGCAGCGGCACGTCGGAAGCATCGAAGATGCCTTCGAGGAGCAGGATGGGCTTGATCCAGCCGCTCTCGCGCAGGCGCACCGCGCTTTCCGTCTCCACCAGGGCCAGGCCATCGGCCTGGGCGAAGCCGCGCATGCCGCGTTCCAGGCCATGCCCGTAGGCGTTGGCCTTGACCACCGCCCACACCTTGGCCAGCGGCGCGCAGCTGCGCGCACGGTTCAGGTTGTGCTGCATGGAGTCGAGGTGGATGGTGGCGCAAAGCGGGCGTGGCATGGTGAAAATGGTGTCTTCGCGAAAGGGTCTATTTTACCTTAGCCCAGCCTGGGCCGTGCGCCGTGGACCTTTTGTTTCTTTGGAACGGAGACCTTTCATGGTATAAAGCAACTCGGACCAGATTTTAGACTTTTCGAATGAACCGTGGTTTTTATACCATTATGTCGGCGCAGTTTTTCTCGTCGCTGGCAGACAATGCACTCCTGTTTGTTGCGATCAGTCTGCTGACGTCGATGAACGCGCCGGCATCGCTGACTCCATTGCTGAAGCTGTCGTTCGTCTTGTTCTACGTCTTGCTGGCCGCCTTCGTGGGCGCGTTCGCCGATTCGCTGCCCAAGGGCCGCGTAATGTTCATCGCGAACCTGATCAAGATTTTCGGCTGCGCGCTGATGTTCTTCAGCGTGCACCCCCTGCTTGCCTATGCCGTCGTCGGCTTCGGCGCGGCGGTCTATTCGCCCGCCAAGTACGGCATCCTGACCGAACTCCTGCCACCCGAGAAGCTGGTGCCGGCCAACGGCTGGATCGAGGGCCTGACCGTGATGTCGATCATCCTGGGCACCGTGCTCGGCGGCGCCCTGATCAGCGAGCGCGGCGGCGCCTTCCTGCTCGGCGTCGACCTGCTGCCGGGGATCGACACCGGCATCCACACCGGCAACCACGCCGCGATGGCCGTGGTGGTCGGCATCTACATGCTGGCCGCCCTGTTCAACCTGCGCATCCCGGACACCGGCGCGCGCTACGAACACCAGGAACGCAACCCGATCAAGTTGATCGCCGACTTCGCCAACTGCTCGGCCACCCTGTGGCGCGACAAGCTGGGCCAGGTCTCGCTGGCCGTGACCACCCTGTTCTGGGGCGCCGGCGCCACCCTGCACTTCATCGTCCTGAAATGGGCCGAGCGCTCGCTGCAAATGCCGCTGGACAAAGCCACCAACCTGATCGGCGTGGTGGCCATCGGCGTGGCGCTGGGCGCGGCCATGGCGGCGAAAATGATCCCGCTGCGCAAATCCCTGAACGTGATCCCGCTCGGGATCATCATGGGCCTGGTGGTGTGCAGCATGATCTTCGTGAGCTCGGTCATCGTAGCGTATCCGCTGCTGGCCCTGATCGGTTTCCTGTCGGGCTTCTTCGTGGTGCCGATGAACGCGCTGCTGCAGCACCGCGGCCATGTCCTCATGAGCGCCGGCCATTCGATCGCGGTCCAGAATTTCAACGAGAACCTGTCGATCCTGACCATGCTGGCGATGTACGCGGTGATGATCTCGCTGAACCTCGACCTGGACGTGATCGTCGTCATCTTCGGCATGTCGGTGGCGGGCATCATGTTCCTGATCCAGCGCCGTCACCTGGCCAACCAGCGCGAGCACGATTCGCTCGGGCTGATTGGCGAGGGCAAGCACTAATCGCGCCTGGCGGAACGGCCAGGGACAAGCCTGAGCAATGCGTACCGCACTCAGGCTCGTCCTGGCCTGCCTCGGGATAGCCCTGATTCCTGGACTGATGTGGGCCATCCAGTCCTATCCCGACTTGCCGGGCACGGCGCCCGAATGGCTGACGATCTTCGCCCTTGCCCTGCCGGCACAGCTGCTTTTGGAGTTCGTCGGTGAGCGCGTATGGAACAACAAGGCGACGCGCTTCGTGGAGCAGACAACGGCTGCGTCCTCGTTTTCGCTGCTGCGCATTGCCTACGGCATCCTGCTGGCGCTGGCGGTCACGGGCCTGCTGTTCGGCGCAGCCCAGGTATGGCGCGCAATGGAGGCGCTGATCGGCGCGTGAGGGCCTAGCCGGCCGGCTTGGCCATCCGCACTTCGCCGGCGCGCTCGCGCCAGTCGTTCGGCACGATGAAGCCGCGCTCGACCTCCTCGATGCAGCCGGGCCGCTGGCGCACCACCGCCACCAGCACCGGCTTGCCGGCGTTCTCGAACTGGTAGGACAGCTCCTGGAACAGCTGGCCGCGGCTCAGCATCCAGACGGCCGACGCGGCGCGGAACGGGGCCAGCCATTGCAGGCGCGGCAGGATCAGGAAGTCCTCGCCTTCGATCTCATCCAATTCCTCGAGCGCGCACCAGAATCCGCGGCAGTGCCCTGCCGCGATGCCCTGCATGAGGGGCCAGCTCCCGCGCGGATAGAACAGCCAGCCCTTGACCAGGGCGCGCGCCTGCGCCACGGGGCGCGGCAGCACTTCCTGCGCGGCTGGATGCGCGCCGAGCGTGAGCTGGCGCTCGAAGACCTTGCGCATCTTCTTGCCCAGGCTGTCGGCCAGGTTGGGGCCGACCAGGGCGTCGAATTCCTGCCCGCCGTCGCCGTCCAGCAGGTAGAACTTGGTGGCGAACTCGATGTGTTCTACCGCGTCCGGACCGGCGTCGAGCAGGAAGTCGAATTCGCCGATCGTGTCGTTGCGGCTGGCCCGCACCTGCAGGCCGTGTGCGACCAGGCGGCCCTGCTGCTGGAAGTAGAAGGCCATCAGCTTTTCGGCGTACAGGCCGAGCCGCGTATGCATCTTCGCGCCGAGGGCGGCGTCGAGTTCGGAAGGATCGTGGTCGACACGGGCAAGCCACGCCGCCGCCTCGGGCGTCACCGGCCCCAGGGTGGCGACACGCCCGGCCCAGGCCGGGTCATGGATGTCGAGCAGGTCCGGGGCATCGAGCAGCCAGGCCAGCGCCCGGACCCGGGCGCGCCGCAGGTGGCCCCAGCGGCGATGAAAGGATTCCTGGTAGCTCTCAGCGGCCGCCGGCATCGAGCGCCCTTGCCCGGCACAGGTCGGCCCATGCGAGCGCCTTGTCCTGCCCGCGCCGCAGCAGTTCGCCCGGATGCAGGGTCGCCACCAGCGGCACCTCCCCGAGCTGGTGCACGGCGCCGCGCACACCCGCGAGCGGCTCGCCCAGGGGACGGCCGAGCAGTCCGTTGGCCGCGACCTGGCCCAGGGTGAGCACGGTCGCGGCGCCGCTCAATGCCAGCTCGCGCTCCAGGTAGGGGCGGCAGGCTTCGACTTCCTCGAGCGTGGGCGCACGGTCGCCGCCCTTGGCGCTCACCGGACGGCATTTCACCAGCGGCGTCACGTAGGCATCGCGCTCGCGCGACAGGCCGACCGCGTGCAGCATGTTCTCCAGCAGCCTGCCGGCGTCGCCGCTGACCGGCTGGCCGGCCTGCTCGTCCTGGGCGCCCGGCGTGCCGGCCACCACCATCCAGCGCGCCTGGCGCGGGCCGGAACCGAACATCGGCTTGCGGCCTTCGCTGCAGGCGCCGCAGCGGCGGCAGTTGGCCACCGCCAGGCGCAAGGCGGCCCAGTCCATGCGCGCGATGTCGTTGACCGCTTCCTCGGGAACGGCCGTGTCGTCCCAGGCCGCCTCGAACGCATCGCCGACGGGCGCAGGCGCCGCTGCGGGTGCGGGTGCGGACGCGGGTTCGGGCGACTGCAAGGGCGCGGGCGCGGCCGGCGCTTCGGCAGGCGTCGCGGCCTTCCCGGCCACGGCCGCCATTTCTTCCATTTCCGGCGCGTCAACGGCCTCGGGCGCGCTGCGCAGCTGCCACAGCGGGCCGATGCCCATCTCGGCCAGGAATACGGCGTCGCGTTCGCTGATCTTCTTCATAACTCGAGCCTCATGACGATGGCATCCTCGCGTCCGCCCGGTCCGGCGGGATAATAGCCCTTGCGGCGGCCGATCTCGGCGTAGCCGTGGCGGCGGTAGACGTCCAGCGCGCGCTCGTTGGACGGACGCACTTCCAGCAGAATCGAGGCCATGCCCTGCTCGCGGGCGCGCGCGGCGATCCGGTCCAGCAGGTGGCGCCCCAGTCCCTGGCGCTGGCGGGCGCCGGCCACCGCGACGTCGAGGAGGTGGGCTTCGTCGACCGCGTACATCAGCAGATAGTAGCCCGCCAGCGCGCCGAGCGGGTCGCGCACGGTCCAGGCGTCATAGCCGCTGCTGAGCGATTCGGCGAAGTTGGCGCGGCTCCAGGGATAGGGGAAGACGCTCTGCTCGAGCGCCCATACCTCGTCCACGTCGCCCGGGGTCATGGGCGCATAGCTCAACTGGGAAAATGCAGGCATGCCGGTCATCTATCGGACTCTGCGTTCTTGGCGGCGTTGATGGCCTGGCGCTCGGCGCTGGTATAGGCCACCTTGTTGCGCAGGTAGATCGGCTGGGCCTGGGCGGCGGGCACGCCCTGCCCGCTTGCCAGCGCAGCGGCGCCGAGAACCGCCAGTTCCTGCGCATGCGGCACGATATCGGCCAGCGCGCCGGCCGCGTACGGCTGGCCCGCGAAGGCATCCGGATAAGCCGAGAATCCGTTGCCGCAGGCTTGCAGGCCTGCGGCCGCCAGCGGGGCCACGTCCTGCGGCGCGCACAGCGCGGGCGCCGCGGCTTCGCGCCAGGCGCCGTCCTCGAAACGGTACTGCGCCCAGTACACCTCGCCCATGCGCGCGTCGAGCACGGCCAGCACATCGTGCGCGCCGGTGCGGGCGCGGCAGGCCTCGGCCATCGCTTCCAGGGTCACCATGGGCAGCACCGGCAGGCCGGCGCCGTAGGCCAGGCCCTGGGCCACGCCGCAGGCGGTGCGCACGCCGGTGAAGGAACCCGGGCCGGCGCCGAAGGCCACCGCATCGAGCTGCGCCAGCGCCAGGCCCGCTTCCTGCAGGAGTTCCTGGACCATCGGCAGGACCGATTGCGAATGGGTGCGCACGCCCGAGGAGGCGCGCACGAACACGTTGTCCCCGGCCAGCAGGGCGCAGGAGGCGAGCTCGGACGAGGTTTCGATAGCAAGGATGTTAGGCATGCCGTATTTTAACCGCTCGGCCGCCCGGCAACCATGGTGCGGCCCGCTTGCCTCGCGATTGCAACGCAGTCGCCAACTCGCGTTAGAATGCCGCTCATGCATAGCCTGACCCTCGATTCCGCCACCCGCGACACCATCGCCGCCACCCTCGGCGGCGACGGATGGACCGTCGCCTGCCTGTGCGCCGCCTGGTGCGGCACCTGCTCGTCCTACCGCGCCACCTTCGAGCAGCTGGCCGCGCGCCACCCCGACAAGCATTTCGTCTGGATCGACATCGAAGACCAGGCCGACCTGGTCGGCGACCTTGACGTGGAAAACTTCCCCACCCTGCTGCTCCAGCGCGGCGACACCGTGGCCTTCTTCGGCACCATGCTGCCGGACGGCGCCGTGGCGGACCGGCTGGTGCAGGCGCAGGCCGAGCTCAGCGATGACGAACTGGCAAGGCTGGCGCAGTCGAGCGAGGAACGGCGCGGGTGGCAGCGGGATTGCAACCTGCGCACGCTCCTGGGCGTGGACTGAGTCCCCGCTAGGCCAGGCGCAGCGGCAAACTTCGCAGCCGCTGCCCCGTCAACTGGAACACCGCCGCGGCCACCGCCGGCGCCACCGGCGGCACGGCCGGCTCGCCCACGCCTTCCGGGTGCGCGGCGCTCGGCATGATGATGGTCTCGACATGCGGCGCGCGGTCCATGCGCAGCACCGGATAGTCGCCGAAGTTCGACTGCTGCACGCGCCCGTCGCGCAAGCTGATCTCGCCGCCCAGGGCCGCCGACAGCCCGAACACCACCGCCGATTCCACCTGCTGGGCCACGATGTTCGGATTGACCACGATGCCGCAATCGATCGCGCACACCACCCGGTGCACGCGGATGTCCTTGCCCTCGACCGACACCTCGGCCACCTGGGCCACCGTGGTGCCGAAGGAGCGGTGCAGCGCCACGCCGTGCGCGCGCCCTTCCGCCGGCTCGCCGGCCTGCTTCACCGCCGCGTCCAGCACCGCAAGCGCGGACGGATGCCGGAGCAGCAGCGCGCGCCGGTAGGTCACGCCGTCCTGCCCGGCCGCATGCGCCAGCTCGTCCAGGAAGCCCTCCTTGAAGAAGGCGTTGTGCGAATGCCCGACCGAGCGCCAGTAGCCGATCGGCACCGGGCTGTCCACGGTCACGTGTTCCACGCGCTGGTTGGGAATCGCGTACTGCTGGTCGAATTCGCCCTCGGCCGTGGTCTTGTCCGGTCCCACGGCGGGCAGCCCCAGGTTGCGCCGGAAATACTGGTGGCCGATGGCGGCGCTGGCGGACTTGTTGTCCCAGGCCAGGATGTTCCCCGCGGCGTCGAGATGGGCGCGGAAGCGCGCCAGCGCCGCCGGGCGGTAGACGTCGTGGGTGGTGTCGTCCTCGCGGGACCAGATCAGCTGCACCGGCCGGCCCCGCACGCCGGGCGCGGCGGCCACGGCCACCGCCTGGGCCACCATGTCCGCTTCCAGGCGCCGCCCGAAACCGCCGCCCAGCAGCATGACCTCGATCTCGACCTGCTCGCGTCCCACGCCGGCCACGCGCGCGGCCACGTCGACCGCGATGCTCGGCACCTGGGTGGAGGCCCACAGCCTGACCTTGCCGTCCGCCACCTGGGCGGTGCAGTTGACCGGCTCCATGGTGGCGTGCGCCAGGTAAGGCGCGCGGTATTCGGCGCTGACGCTCAAGGCGACGTCCTTGACTTCCTGGGCGCCGGTGTCCTGGTACACGTAACCGCTCTCGCCATCCAGCGCGCGCGCGAACTCCTCGAACACGTCCTCGCTCGCCAGGCGGGCATGCGCACCCTCCAGCCAGTTCACCGTGAGCGCGCTCGCCGCCTGGCGCGCCTGCCACCAGCTGGCGGCCACCACGGCCACGCCGGCGCCCGCGCCGGTGTGCTCGCCCAGCACGGACGAGAAATCGGCCACGGCGATCACGCCGGGCATGGCTTTCACCTGCGCGGCGTCGAAACCGCCGACCTTGCCGCCCACGACGGGCGACATCTTCACCGCCGCGTACACCATCCCCGGCGGGCGCGCATCGATGCCGAAGCGCGCGCTGCCGTCGGTCTTGATGCGGCTGTCCACGCGCGGCACCGGCTTGCCGATCAGGCGGAAGGCTCCCGGCTCCTTCAGGCGCACGTCGCCCGGCTCGATCTCTGCGCCATACTGCGCGGCGCGCGCCGCCAGCGAGCCGTAGCCGGCGCGGCGGCCGTCGGCGTGGATCACGAAACCGTCTTCGGTGCGGCAGTCGGCCGCCCCGGCATTCCATTGCGCGGCGGCGGCGCGCAGCAGCATGGCGCGCGCCACGGCGCCCGCTTCGCGCATCGGGGTCCAGGCGTCGCGCACGCTGCTCGATCCGCCGGTGAACATGATGCCCAGCTCGCGCCCGACCTTGGCCAGCAGCCAGTTCGCGCCGTGGCGCACGCTGCCTTCGTCGTCCGGATGGAAAGGGAGGTTTTCGCGCATGACCGCGACGTTGGCGAAGATCTTGTCGATCGGGGCCCGGGCGACACGCACGGCGGCCAGCGGCACGTCGAGCTCCTCGGCCAGCAGCATCGGCAGCGCCGTGTGCACGCCCTGCCCCATCTCGCTGCGCGGCACCACCACCGACACCGTGCCGTCCGGCGCGATCGCCACCCAGCCGTTGAGCGCCACCGCGCCGCCCTGCACCGGCAGCGGATCGGCCGTGTGCAGGCGCTGGCGCGGGGGCTGCACGCCCCAGCCGACCAGCAGCGCGCCGGTCGCCAGCACCCCGCCGATCAGGAAGCGGCGGCGGCCGCGCCGCGCAGGCAAAGCCAGGTCAGTCTGCGGCGCCGGAGGTGGCACCAGCTTCAAGTTCCTCATCGTGGTCGTGTCCCCATCGTGCCAGCACCTCGTGCGCGGGTACCGGCTTGCTGTACAGGTAGCCCTGCGCCCGGTTGCAGCCGTGGCGCAGGAGGAAGGCGGCCTGCTCCTCGCGCTCCACGCCTTCGGCGATCACGGACAGGTTCAGGCTCTTGCCGAGCTGAATGATAGCAATTGCGATGGCTTCGTCGTTGGCGTCGGTCGAAATATCCTTGATGAATGAACGGTCGATCTTGAGCGTCTGCACCGGCATCTGCTTCAGGTAGGCCAGCGAGGAGTAGCCGGTGCCGAAGTCGTCGATCGCCAGCCCCACGCCGACCGCATGCAGGTCGTTGATGTACTGAAGCGCGTCGCCGGTGTTCATGATCACCGATTCGGTCACTTCGAGCTGCAGACGCGCCGGCTCCAGCCCGGTCTCGGCCAGCACTCCGGCCACGGTCGCGGCCATGCCGCCGCGCTCGAACTGGCGCACCGACAGGTTGACCGCCATCTTGGGCACGCGCAGGCCGCGCGCGTCCCAGGCCACCATCTGGCGGCAGGCTTCGGCCAGCACCCACTGGCCCAGGTGGGCGATGAAGCCGGTGTCCTCGGCCAGGGGAATAAAGCGGTCCGGCGTCACCAGGCCCAGCTCCGGGCTTTGCCAGCGCACCAGGGCCTCGACGCCGATCAGGCGGCCGCTATCGATCTCCACCTGCGGCTGGTAGGTGAGGAAGATCTCGTTCTTGTCGACTGCGCGGCGCAGCAGCGCTTCCAGGCGCAGGCGCTCGACGCCCTCGCCGCTCATGGTCGGCGCATAGAAGGCGTAGCCGTTGCGGCCGCGCGCCTTGGCCTGGTACATGGCGACGTCGGCGTTACGGATCAGCATATTCAGGTCGGCGGCATCCTGCGGGAACAGGCTGATGCCCACGCTGCCGGTGACGAACAGCTCGTAGCCCGAGACCGTGAACGAGCGCTCGAACATGCGCATCAGCTTTTCCGCCACCTTGGCCGCGCCAAGCGCGCCGTCCACCTTCTCCAGCAACACCAGGAATTCGTCGCCGCCCAGGCGCGCCAGGGTGTCGCCCTCGCGCAGGCAGCCGGCCAGCTGGCTCGCCACCTGCTTGAGCAGCTCGTCGCCGACGTGGTGGCCGAGGGTGTCGTTGACGTTCTTGAAGCGGTCCAGGTCGATGAACAGCACCGCCAGCTGCTCGCCGTCGCGCGCGGCGCGGGTCATGGCGTGCTGAAGGCGGTCGTGCACCAGCAGGCGGTTGGGCAGCGCGGTCAGCGGGTCGTGGTGGGCCAGGTGGTCGAGCTTTTCCTGCGATTCCTTGACCTTGGTGATGTCGCTGAACACGCAGACATAATGGGTGACCGCGTCGTGGTCGCCGCGCACCGCGGACACCGTGAGCCATTCCAGGTAGACCTCGCCGTTCTTGCGCGTGTCCCACAGCTCGCCGCGCCAGAAGCCGGTATCGGCCAGGTCGCGCCACAGGTCCTCGCAGAATTTCTCGTCCCGGCAGGCGCCGTGGGTCAGGTTCGAATGCCGGCCCAGGGCTTCGGATTCGGTATAGCCCGTGATCTGGGTGAAGGCGGGGTTGGTGGCGACGATCTTGCCATGCACATCGAGCACCATGACGCCGTCGGCGATGTGTTCGAGCACCGTGGCGGACAGGCGCAGCTTTTCCTCGGCCTGCTTGCGCTCGGTGATGTCGGCGAACACCCAGATGCTGCCGTCGTCGGGACGCGCCGGATCGAGGGCGCAGCCGCTCACCAGGGACCAGAACATGCTGCCGTCGCGGCGCTGGAACTGGCGCTCCTCGCCATGGTCCGTACCCGGGCGCATGCGTTCGTGGTGCTGGCTCAGGGCGCGCGCGTAATCCGCCTCGCCGGCGAACAGCAGCGCGGTCGAGCCGCCGGCCAGCTCGCCCTCGCCATAACCGAACAGCTCCTCGCAGCGGCGGTTGGCCGACACGATGCGGCGCTGGCGCACGAACAGGACGCCGAACATCACGTTGTCCAGGATCGCGCCCTGCTCGGTCAGCAGGGCCTCGATGCGCATCTCGTTGTGTTTGCGCTCGCTGATATCCGAAATGATCCCGTCGACCCGGAAGCCTTCGCTGTCCGGCAGGCCGAAGGGCTGGCCGTTCTCCAGCACCCAGCGCTCGATGCCGCCGGCGTCGAAGATACGGTATTCGATCTCGTAGGCGCGGCCGCCGAACACGGCATCCTTGACCAGCTGGCGGTGCATGCGCCGGTCCTCGGGATGGATGATGTCTTCCCAGTTGCCGGTGGTGGCCAGCATGAAGCGCTCGGCCGGATAGCCCGAGATGGCCTCGATGGCATCGCTGACGAAGTCGATCGGCCCGCCCGGACGCACGCGGAACACCGCCCCCGGCACCTGGGTGACGATGGTGCGGAACTGCTCCTCGCGCCGGCCGATGTCGGCGAACAGGTCGCGGATCGCCATGCGCATGCGCTCCATCTGGTTGCCCAGGCGCCCCAGCTCGTCGCCGGCCGACAGCGCCAGCGGCGTCTCGAAGTCGCCGCGCGCGAGGCGGTCGGAAAAGCCGGTCAGGGTGCGCAGCGGCGACAGCAGGCGGCGCTTGAGCAGCAGCGCGATCAGCAGCAAGGAGACGCCCACCTGCAGCGCCAGCACCAGCGCGTAGTTGCGCTGCTTGGCGCCCAGCTCCTGCTGGCTGCGGTAATCGTCCATCTCGATCGCCACGCGGCCGATCTGCTGGCCGCGCACCACGATGCCGCGCTCGGCGCGGTACAGGCGGCCGAGCGGGTCGCCCTCTGCGCGCACGTCGATGAAATCGGCGTCGGACAGGCCGCGCACCTCGACCCTCACCACGGCCGGATCGCGCATGAAGGAATCGGCCAGCGAGCGCGCCGCCTCCGCGTTCATGTCCCACAGCGATTCCTGCATGCCGAGGGCCAGGACTTCGGCCTTGCGCTTCACCGCCGCGTTCAGGGTAGCGACGGTCTCCTCGCGCTCCTTCACACCCAGCAGCAGGTAGCTGCCCACCACCGCCGGCACTGCCAGGCTGGCGAACACCACCAGCAGCAGCGCCCCATACAGGGAACGGCCGTAGAGCCGCATCAGGCGGGACCGCAAGGCGCGGAAATGGATACGCAATCTGGACATGACATGAGATGTGGCGGCGCTGGACAGTCGGGGCGCCCGACGGACGCAGCGGTAAAGCTCTTGCATTTACATTGCCAGATTATGCACAGAACCTTGCCATGCGTCACTAAATATGCGCCCGGCATGCCGCCGGGCGGCGTGCGGGTGTCTGCGCCGCGCGACAGGAATTGCTATGATTGAATTCTTTTCAAGGAGACACGCATGAGCATGACAATGTATACGGCCACCGTGCCGGTGTTCCGCCAGATCCTGGGCGCCCTGGCCGATGTGCTGGAAAAAGCGGAGAGGCATGCGCAGGACAACAAGATCGAGCCCGCCGCCCTGCTGCAGGCGCGCCTGTTCCCGGACATGTTCCCGCTGGTGCGCCAGGTGCAGATCGCCGCCGATTTCGCCAAGGGCACGACGGCGCGCCTGGCCGGCATCGAGGTGCCGCGCTACGAGGACAACGAGCAGAGCTTCTCCGAACTGCAGCAGCGCATCACCAAGACCCTGGGCTTCGTCGACGCCGTCCTGCAGGCGGAGGTCGATGCGGGCGCGCAGCGCGCCATCACCCACGGCACCGGCGAGCGGGCACGCCACTTCCCGAGCGGCGAAGCCTATGTGACCCGCTTCGCGCTGCCGAACTTCTTCTTCCATGTGACGACGGCGTACGCGATCCTGCGCCACAACGGCGTGCCGATCGGGAAGAAGGATTTTATCGGCGAGTACGAATAGGCGGGCAATACGGCTGGGCAGGCCGGAACCTCTTGCCTGCCTGGTGACGGACATCACGTACATCTGCACGGACGAGCGCCGGCTTTGCTTGGCCGTAGTGCTTGACCTGTTCTCATGCCGGCTGGCTGGCTGATCGCGAAGCTTCAGTATCAGTGTGGAGCGGCACGACGTGGCATGGCAGACATGACGGCTATGCCAGGCGATATAGGCCCAATACAGTGAGCAGCCCGAGCAAAGCGGTGACAGCTCCTGCAGCTGAAGTCAGGATTTTGTTGACCCTGTTAAAACCCTCCGGTCCGAAGTGAAAGACACGACGGCATACGTCCGAGAAGGGCGCGGCAGCGGCCGTAAACAGAAAAATGAGAAGCCAGGACGCAAGAAAAGCAGTCAACGCGAGTGCGCCGAGCCCCATCAATATATAGCCGTCGGTAGGACCAGCATAATGGCCGGAAAACATAGGGATCATTACTTCCCGGTTCGTCGGGTCCTTCATCCAGGTGGCGAGCCAGCGAACCCAGTAAAACCCTATCGCGGACGCCGGAATCAAGATGGCGGCAAGCGCGGCCTGGCCGATGAGCGTTCGTGCACGGCGGACCCGGATGCCCCCAGCCGTGAGGCCAATCGTAAGCATGATGGCAATCCAGAGGGCCAGCGCGTGGACCAAACTCACAAAGGCTGCCAAAGGTATTACCAAGCCTCCAATGATCGCGAGAATGCATGCAAGTGCAAGCCGGGACGATTGCTGGGTCATTCTGGTCCCCCGTGCTGTCTAACACTGCGTTATCCGGCATGCTTGCATGCCGGTGCCGAAAAATGCCACATCAACACTGGCAGACGACGTCTGGCACGGGCGGGCAAACTGCAGTGGGCCGCGCCAAGGATAGATTTCAGTTTCCTCACTGTCCCAACAGACAGAATCGACACCCATTGCAAGGCCTGGAACGACCTTTGTTACTCGACGCGCGAGGTTTTGCTTGAACGTCTGCGTTAAGCGAAGACGCCCACTGGCCGGTTTCGGCCGATAGCGCACGTTCGTTGAGGGACAGTGTAAAGTCGTGTTGCTCGACAGGCAAGTGGAAGTTTTTGTCAGATATCGCTACGGGTGGCGGCATCCATTCCATTGCTTAAGTCAGGTATTGCGGCGCGGGTAGCCCTGGGACAGGATGCGCACCCATACTTTCTCCTTGTCCTCGGCGCTCATCGTCACCCAGTTCGCCACTTCGGCAACCGTCCGGCCGCAGCCGCGGCAGACTTCGTCGAAGGTGGTCGAGCAGACCGCCACGCAGGGCGTGTCCGGACGTGCGGGCGGCGCCCCCGCCCGATCAGCGCGCGGGGCCGACATCGAGCTTGTCCCAGCCTTCGTGGCCGAGCTTTTCCATGGTGTCGATATTCTTCTCGAAGATGTCGGCGGCATCCGGGAAGGCCTCCACGGCGCGCGCGATGCTTTCTTCGCGCAGCAGGTGGAGGATCGGATACGGCGCGCGGTTGGTGTAGTTCGAGATGTCGTTCACATCGGTGTCGGCGAACTGGTATTGCGGGTGGAAGCTGGCCACCTGCAGCTCGCCCTCGAGCTGCATGTCCTCGACGGCGGCGTCGGCCACGTCCAGGAATTCGTTGTAATCCTCGAAGGCGTTCAGCACGAAAGGATGGATCAGGAGGGTCGTGTCGACCTGCTCCGGATCGGTGTCCGACAAGTGCTGCAGCTCGTCCATCAGGGTCTCGAGCAGCGCCTCCGGCGTGGTGGCGTTCGAGACGACGTAGCGCACCTGCTCCTTGACGTAGACCGATTTGGCGAAGGGACACAGGTTCAGGCCGATGACGGCCCGCTCCAGCCAGCGACGGGTCGCGGCAATGATGGCGTCATCGTCCGCGTTCAGCTTGGGGGTGCTCATGATGGAAATCCGATAATAAGAAGCGTTCAGCGAAGACCGGATTGTACGCACTCTTTGCGTCCCCTCATAGGTTGACAGGCTGGCAAGGCTAAGCTTCCAACAAGGCCCAGCGCGGAACCCGGCTGTTCCCGGCGGCCGGGCCATACCCCTCCGGGTATGCCGAAAAAGCCAGTTTCGGCCCTCTTAACTTGCTGCAAATAGTGTGATACTCCCGGCATCGTCCGTTTTTATGATGCCAACTTGCAAAAATGATTTGGGTAAAGTTTTTTGTAACGGGCCCTGATTATTTCTTGACTGCCTCATCCCTTCGTTCGTACACTGGTCCCTTGAACCACGTCGTTCGTTCCTGAACGCAACACTGGACTCGCCATGCACGACAAGACCCGCCCCACCCTCGCGTTGGCCGCGCTGGGCCTCCTGGCCGCAGCACCCCTGAGCCATGCGATGGACACGCCGTCCGCTCCCGCCATCCAGGCGGCAGCCGCCGCAAACGCCCGTCCCGCCCTGCCGCAGGCCCTGGCCCCAGGCAAGACTGACTTCAAGACCGACGAATACCGCGAAACCGACCTGTGGGCGCGCATCCGCAGCGGTTATGCGATCCCAGACGTGGACAACACCCTGGTCAACCGCCACGCCCAGTGGTACAGCAGCCGCCCGGACTACCTGGCGCGCATCTCGGGCCGCGCCTCGCTCTACCTGTACCACGTGGTGCAGGAACTGGAAAAGCGCGGCATGCCGACCGAACTGGCCCTGTTGCCGGTGATCGAATCCGCCTTCAATCCGCAGGCCCTGTCGACCGCCAACGCGGCCGGCATCTGGCAGTTCGTGCCGGGCACCGGCAAGGACTACGACCTCAAGCAGAACATGTTCAAGGACGAGCGCCGCGGCGTGCTCGCCTCGACCGACGCGGCCCTGACCTACCTGCAGCGCCTGTACACCATGTTCGGCGACTGGCACCTGGCCCTGGCGGCATACAACTGGGGCGAAGGCAATGTCCAGCGCGCCATCAAGAAGAACCAGGCGCTGGGCAAGCCGACCGATTTTGAAAGCCTGGCCGAACTGATGCCGGCCGAGACCCGCAACTACGTGCCCAAGCTGCAGGCGGTGAAGAACATCGTCGCCGCCCCGACCCAGTTCAACGTGACCCTGCCGGCGATCGAGAACCAGCCCTACTTCACCGCGATCGACAAGACCAGCGACATCGACCTGGCCGTCGCTGCCCAGCTGGCCGAGATGTCGATCGATGAATTCAAGGCCCTCAACCCGCAGTTCAAGAAGCCGGTGATCACCGGCGGCGAGAAGACCAAGATCCTGCTGCCGAAGGAAAACGCGGAGAAGTTCCACGTCAACCTGGCCTCGTTCGGCAAGGCGCTGTCGTCCTGGACCACCCACAAGATCACCGGCGCCAAGGAAAGCATCGCGTCGCTGGCCTCGAAGTTCGGCACCACGCCGGAAGTGATCCGCCAGGCCAACAACATCCCTGACCGCACCCGCCTGAAGGCCGGTTCGACCATCCTGGTGCCGAAGACCTCGGCCATGGCCCACACCGACATTGCCGAGAACATCATCGACAATGCCGTGGTGGCCTTCGAGGCCGAGCGCACCGCCAAGCGCGGCAAGCTGAGCGGCACCCAGCGCTTCAAATCCAAGGCCGGCGTCTCCACCGCCAAGAAGCGCGTATCGCGCAATACCAGCTCGAAACGCAAGCGCCGCTGATCCGGCAGCGCTGCCTGATCATTTTCGCAGCGCATTTCCGCAGAGCACAAGGTGCACACGGCTATGCCGTGTGCGTGCACGCTTTGCGAAACTCCTGTATAGTACGGTTTGTGCGCTGCAAAAATCCGCGACCTTTGTTCGCCGGCGACAGCCCACAGCAGCATCACCCAGCAGCTACGCAAACCCAGGCGGCTCTTCCGAGCGCCTCCCATAAAGCCCTCCCGCCCTGCGTGTCGTTGTCAGACACCGTCCCGGCGCAAAGCTTTTGTGCCGAAATTTCTTTCATTCTGAGTCATTTCGTTTGTCGGTTCGCGTTGCTATTTTGCGTTCGCTAGTCGTCCATCCGCCGTCCGCGAACGCGCATGAATTATCCGAAAGAGTAAAGAATACAATGAGTTTTGAAGCACTAGGCTTACACGCGTCCCTCGTCAAGGCAGTTACCGCTGCCGGCTACACCGCTCCTACCCCGGTGCAGGAGCAGGCGATCCCTGCCGGCATCGCAGGCCGCGACATGCTCGTCTCCTCGCAGACCGGCTCGGGCAAGACCGCGGCATTCATGCTGCCGGCCCTGCACCAGCTGGCCGGCATCGAGTCCGCGCCGATGAGCCGCACTCCTGCGCAAGAAGCGCAGTCGTCCCGTGCGCGCGGCGAGCGCGTCCGCTTTAAACCGGCCCAGCCGAAGGTGCTGGTCCTGACCCCGACCCGCGAGCTGGCCCTGCAGGTCACCACCGCGACCGAACAATACACCACCGACATGCGCCGCATCCGCGCCGTGTCGATCCTGGGCGGCATGCCGTATCCGAAGCAGATGCAGCTGCTGGCCAAGAATCCTGAAATCCTGGTGGCGACCCCGGGCCGCCTGATCGACCACATGGAATCGGGCAAGATCGACTTCTCGGAACTGAAGATCCTGGTGCTGGACGAAGCCGACCGCATGCTGGACATGGGCTTCATCGAAGACATCGAGAAGATCGTCGACGCCACCCCGTCGACCCGCCAGACCATGCTGTTCTCGGCCACCCTGGACGGCGTGGTGGGCAACATGGCGCGCCGCATCACCAACGATCCGCTGGTGATCCAGATCGCCAGCGCCACCAAGCGCCACGAGAACATCGTGCAGAAGGTGCACTTCGTCGACGACCTGTCGCACAAGAACCGCCTGCTCGATCACCTGCTGCGCGACGAGACGCTGGACCAGGCCGTGGTATTCACCGCGACCAAGCGCGACGCCGACATGATCGCCGACCGCCTGAACATCGGCGGCTTCGCTGCCGCCGCGCTGCACGGCGACATGCACCAGGGCGCGCGCAACCGCACCCTGGACAGCCTGCGCCGCGGCAGTATCAAGGTGCTGGTGGCGACCGACGTCGCCGCGCGCGGCATCGACGTGCCGAACATCACCCACGTGGTGAACTACGACCTGCCGAAGTTCCCCGAGGACTACGTGCACCGTATCGGCCGTACCGGCCGCGCCGGCCGCAACGGCATCGCGATCTCGCTGGTGAACCACGCCGAAGGCATGAACGTGCGCCGCATCGAGCGCTTCACCAAGCAGCCGATCCCGGTCGACGTGGTGGAAGGCTTCGAGCCGAAACGCGCCACGCCGGCCACCCGTCCGGGCTGGAAGCCGGGCGACGGCCGCAACGGCAAGCCGGGCCAGCGCAGCTTCGGCAAGCCTTCGGGCCCGCGCCAGGGCGGCTACGAGCGTCCGCAGTACGACCGCGCGCCGCGCGAAGGCCAGGCTGAGCGTCCGCAATACGACCGCGCCCCGCGCACGGGCGGCCAAGAGCGTCCGCAGTACGAAAACCGTTACGCCGACCGCGGTCCGCGTGAAGGCCAGGGCGAGCGTCCGCAGTACGCGGACCGCGCTCCGCGCGAAGGCGCACCGCGCTACGGCGACCAGCGCCGCCCAGCCGGCCACGCCGCTCCGCGCGAGGGCAACCGCTTCGGCGGCCAGCGCCGCGAAGGCGGCTACAAGGGTGCGCACCCGCGCTCGATGGACGGCTCGCGCCGCTCGTTCGGCGAATAAGCCGGGCTGAAAGGCCTGGGGTAAACAACGGCTGCCTGCGGGTGGCCGTTTTTTATTTCATGGCTGCTCATGCAAACCCGGGTTCCCGCCGAGGGGGACGCAGAGTCCCGGAACCCAGGTTTATATGCACCCCACCAGCGTATAATCTCGCGTTCCGACACGGAGACACGAGCATTGAGAAAGCGCATCCTCATCGTCAGCCCCGCCCTGGCGCGGGCGAACAACGGCAACTGGCAAACCGCCAGCCGCTGGGCGCGCTTCCTGCGCGGCGCTTATGAGGTCGAGGTGACGGACGCGTGGCAATCCAAGGATCCCGCTCCCGACCTGCTGATCGCCCTGCACGCCCGCCGCTCCGCCTCCTCGCTGGCCGCCTTCACCACCGCACATCCGGACAAGCCCACATTGCTGGTCCTGACCGGCACCGACGTGTACCGCGACATCCACGATGCGCCGGAAGCCCAGGCCTCGCTGCGGCGCGCCGCCGCGCTGGTCGTCCTCCAGGACGACGCCGTCAACCAGCTTCCCGCCGGGCTGCACCCGAAGACCCACGTGATCTACCAGTCCGCGCCTGCCCTGCGTCCCTGGCAGCCGCCCGCGACGCGCCGCTACTTCGACGTCTGCATGATCGGCCACCTGCGCGACGAGAAAGACCCGCTGACCTTCATCCGCGCCGCCGCCCACCTCACCCACCCGGCCGCGCGCCTGCTGCACATCGGCGGCGCCCTCGCTGCGGAGCTGGGCGAGGCGGCGACGGCTGCAATGCAAGCGCACCCGCGCTACCGCTGGCTCGGCCCCCTGCCCCACGCCGACGCGCGCCAGCGCCTCAAGCGCTGCCATGCCATGGCGATCGCCTCGAAGATGGAAGGCGGCGCCAACGTCATCATCGAAGCGGTGACCTGCGGCGTACCGGTCTTCGCCTCCGACATCGGCGGCAACCGCGGCATGCTGGGCGCGGACTACGCCGGCTACTTCCCGCTGGGCGACGACCAGGCCCTGGCGCGCCTGATCGAGCGCAGCATCCTGGACGCGCCGTTCTACGAACTGCTGCGCCGCCAGTGCGCCGAACGCGCCCGCCTGTTCGCCCCCGAGGCCGAGCAAGCGGCCCTGCGCGACTTGGTGGATAATCTGCTGCGCGCAAATCTGCAAGCCATCACAAAAGGATTGGAACCGACATGAGCACCACGCCCGAACAAGCCATCAAACTCACCTCCTTCTCGCACGGCGGCGGCTGCGGCTGCAAGATCGCGCCCGGCGTGCTGGCCGAGATCCTGCAGAAGTCCAGCGGCTTCCCGGTGCCGAAAGAGCTGATGGTCGGCATCGAGACCGCCGACGACGCCGCGGTCTACAAGCTCAACGACGAGCAGGCACTGATCGCCACGACCGATTTCTTCATGCCCATCGTCGACGATCCCTTCGACTTCGGCCGCATCGCCGCCACCAACGCGATTTCGGACGTGTACGCGATGGGCGGAACCCCCATCATGGCCCTGGCCCTGGTCGGCATGCCGGTCAACAAGCTGCCGCTCGAGACCATCGGCCAGATCATCCGCGGCGGCGAATCCGTGTGCTCGGAAGCCGGCATTCCGATCGCCGGCGGCCACACCATCGATTCCGTCGAGCCGATCTACGGCCTGGTGGTGATGGGCCTGGTGCATCCTTCCAAGGTCAAGCGCAATGCGGACGCGCGCGCCGGCGACGTGCTGGTGCTGGGCAAGCCGCTGGGCGTGGGCGTGCTGTCGGCGGCCCTCAAGAAGGACAAGCTGGGCGCGGACGGCTATGCCGCCATGATCGCCAACACCACCAAGCTGAACAAACCGGGCCGCCTGCTGGCCGAGATGCCGGGCGTGCATGCGCTGACCGACGTCACGGGCTTCGGCCTGCTGGGCCACCTGCTGGAACTGGCGCGCGGCGCCAGGCTGGCGGCCCAACTCGACATGGCGAAAGTGCCGCTGCTCCCGGGCGTGCTGCAGCTGGCCCACGACGGCTACTTCACCGGCGCGTCCGGCCGCAACTGGGACGCCTACGGCAAGGACGTGGACCTGGACGCGGCGATCAGCCCGGCCCAGCAAGCCCTGCTGACCGACCCGCAGACCTCGGGCGGCCTGCTGGTGTCCTGCGATCCGTCCGCCGTGGACGAGGTGCTGGCCCTGTTCCAGCGCGAAGGCTTCGGCGAAGCCGCCGTCATCGGCCGCATGGAAGCCGGCCAAGCGCGCGTGCGCGTCGCCTGATCCGCTAGCTGCGCGCCAGCTGCTCGCAGCGCCCGGCCAGCATCCGCGCCTGCTCGCCGGGACGGTAGTCCGCGTAGCGCACCGCGAACGCACGCGCCGCCGCGCGGTAGCCCGGCGCATCCAGCAGCGCGCGCACCATCCCGTCCCAGTCGTGCGGACGGGATGTCTCGGCCACGTTGATGCCCGCGCCCAGCTGGCGCACCCTCCGCGCCAGCATGAAGCTCTCCGCCGAATGCGGCATCAGCAGCGCCGGCACGCCCGCCAGCAGCGCGCGCGTGACACTCGACTCTCCCGCTACCCCGACGAACAGCTCGCACTGCGCGAACACCTGCTCCAGCGCCACCGGCGCACGCGCATAGCGCAGGGCCGGCGCGGCGAATGGCGGCGCCTTGCCGGCTGCAATCGCGGGGGCGTAGCACAGCACCCTGCATCCCTGGCGCACCAGCGCCGCCAGGCAGGCGCCGTCCGCCTCGCCATTGCGCGACAGGTAGACGAAGGCGCGCGGCCCCTCCCCTGGCGGCCATTCGGGCGCGGCGCCGCCGCCGGCCGACAGGTTCGGTCCCAGCCAGGGACCGGGGCCGCCGCGTCCGTAGTGGTCCAGCTCCGGCCAGGTGCAGAGCAAGGCATGATCGCCAAGCAGCAGGTCCGCGCCATGCGCGAACGGCGGCGCACCGTGCGCCGCCAGCACCGCATTGCAGGAAGCCAGCAGGCGCTGCTCGCCGGCGGCCAGGCGGCTGGCAGGCAATTCGCCATGCAGAGCCAGCTGCGGCAAGGGCGCATGCGCGGGCGGCATATAAAAGCCGGGGCCGACCGACGCGCTCCCGATGCCCATGCTGCGCGCGGCCAGCAGCGCGGTGGGGGCGTAGTCGGCGATGACGAGGTCCGGGCGGTCAAGGCTGAACAGCGCGCACCAGCCGTCCACCAGCCCGGCGAGCGCCCCGGCGTCGAGGTAGCCGCAGCCGAGCAGGATCTCGGCCAGGCTGGCCGGCTCCGGCGGCAGGCCGGCGGTGCGGTGCAGCCAGACCGGGGCCTGGTAGCACGGCAGGACCAGGTCGGCCAGCAGCGTGCGGGTGAGGACGAGATCGCGCAGCACCAGGCTGACCCGGTGGCCACGCGCGACCAGGGGTTGTGCGAGCGAGCGGATGCGGCCGGCATGCCCGAGTCCGCCGCCCAGCTCCCAGCAAAAAGTGAAATGCGCCATGCCCGGCAGTGTAGCCGAGCGATCCTGATGCGGCCAGCAGGCCGCCCGGTTCGATCGACATGCCGCCCTTCCGTCAGTGCCGGCCGCGCGGCGGTTCGGACAGCTCGCCCAGGGAGTCGATGCGCAGGTGGCCGAGACGGAACACGCGCTCCGGCTCCCCGTCCCGCGCCGCCCCCGCTTCCCGTGCGGACTCGCGTCCATGGACCCGATCGGGCGCCCGCACCCGGGCCGGCTTGCGCAGCGAGACCAGGACGGCCGTCACCGCGAGCAGGACCAGCAGCACGGCGCCCAGCGCCAGCGCAACCGGCAGGGGCAAGCTCAAGGGAAAGTAGGCGACGAAGGCTTGGCTCATCACATCCCTCCAGGTGAATTGCGCCCGATTGGTTTGGCGCAAGACCGCACTCTGCCACACCCTAAGGAGGAGAAATTGATTAATCGCAATACTCAGGAACCGGCGGCCGGCGGCGCGGGCTCGGTGGTGAGGATGTCGGTCGATGGGGGCGGCGCGCCGCCGCCCATCTGCCCCACGCGCTCGTACTCGGCGATGGTCTGGGCGCCCAGCAGCAGCAGGGTCGCCGCGATCTCGAGGCTGAACATGACCACGATGGCCGTGGTCATGGAGCCGTAGACCACGTTCACCTGCGACACGGTCGAGAAATACCAGACCAGCACGTGGCGCGCCAGTTCCCACAGCAAGGCCGCGGTGACGCCGCCGATCAGGGCATGCCAGACCGACAGGCGGCCCACCGGCATCACCAGATAGATCGAGGTCAGCACCAGGATCTCGCCCGCCAGCCCGAGCAGGTAGAGCAGCGCCCCCGACACCCCGCCCAGCGACCATTCGTAGCCGAACAGCCAGACGCTCTCGGTGCCCATCACCTGCAGGGCGCCCGCCACCAGCGATACGATCATGATGCCGAAGCCCAGCGCCACGATGTAGCAGTACGGCAGCACCGCCGACACCAGGAAGTGGCGCCGCCGCACCGCGAAACGGTGCACGAAGATCACGCTCATGGCGTTTTCGAGCACCGTGAAGGCCAGCGAACTGAAGAACAGCATGGTGAGCGCCAGCACCCAGGTGATGATGGGCCGGTTGTCGAGGAAGTTCGCGACCTCGGTGACGATCGAGCGCGACTGGCCCGGCGCCAGCAACTCGAGATAGCGGCGCAGGGTGTCCAGCAATTCGGTCTGGTCGATGAAGTGCGACAGCACCACCACGACCAGCATCAGGAAGGGCACGATGGACAGCAGCGCGTAGTAGGCGACGGCGCCGGCCAGCAGCAGGCCCTGGTTGGCGCGGAAGCACTTGAGGACCTGGAGGGTGAAGGCCAGCGGATGCGACAGGACGTAGCGGTTGGCGCGGTGATCGAGCAGGCGCGCGCGCCAGTCTCGCGCGCGGATCATCGCGCCAGCCTGATCCCGGTGAACTGCCAGCGCGCTCCAGCCGGGAAGAAGTTGCGGTAGCTCGGGCGCGCATGGCCGTCGGGCGTGGCGCAGGAAGACCCCCGCAAGACGTACTGGTTGATCATGAACTTGCCGTTGTACTCGCCGATGGCGCCCGGCGCCGGGGCATACCCCGGATAAGGCGCGTAGCTGCTGCTGGTCCACTGCCAGCAGGCGCCGAACATCTGCTGCAGGCCTTCGCCGTCGGCGCCGTCCGGGTGCAGGCTGCCGCCGGACAGCGAGGCCTGGCGCGCGGCGAATTCCCATTCGCACTCGGTGGGCAACCGTGCTTTGCACCAACGCGCGTAGGCGTCGGCTTCGTACAGCGAGACATGGGTCACCGGCCGCCCCAGGTCGAGCGCTTGTACGCCGTGCAGGGTGAACTCATGCCATGCGCCGTCCTGCTGCAGCCAGTACAGGGGATGCGCGAATTCGCCTGCACCGACGCGGTCCCAGCCTTCCGCCAGCCACAGCGCAGGATCGCGGTAGCCGCCGGCCTCGATGAATTCGAGGTATTCGCCGTTCGTGACCAGGCGCGAAGCCAGCGAAAACGGCGCCACATAGGCCCGGTGGCGCGGCAGTTCGTTATCGAAGCAGAAGCCCCTGCCCCCATGGCCGATTTCGGCCAGCCCGCCGTCGAACTCGATGAACTCCAGCGGCGGCGGCGACGACGCCGTATCCAGCGCATCCGGCGTGTAGGCCGGGTACAGCGGATTCTGGGCCAGCAGGTGCTTGAGGTCGGTGAGCATCAGCTCCTGGTGCTGCTGCTCGTGCTGCAGGCCGAGCACCACCAGCCTGGCCAGCTCGTCGCCCGGCTGCCCGCCCAGCAGGCGCTGCATGCGCCGGTCGACGTCCTCGCGGTAGGCGCGCACCTCGTCCAGCGAAGGCCGGGTCAGCAAGCC
Organism: uncultured Massilia sp.; assembly: GCA_946886065.1. The sequence continues at coordinate 26,454 of CAMPHU010000012.1, forward strand.
GCGGCGCGGGCGCGGATGCTTGTCGCCGATGCCGTTGTAGTAGGAATTGAACAGGATCCGGAAGGCCGGGTGGTGGGGCTCGAAGCCTTCCTCGTTCGGCTCCAGCACGAAGGTCTCGAAGAACCACGCGGTATGCGCCAGGTGCCACTTGACGGGACTTGCGTCCGGCATCGACTGGGCGCAGCAGTCCTCGGCGGAGAGCGGCGCCGCGATGCCCAGCGAGCGCTGGCGTACGGCGGCAAAGGCTTGCGCCAGTTCGCCCATCGGCATGCCCCCTGTGCGCAGCGCGTCCATTCAGACCGCCTGCGCGTGGATGACGGCGAACCAGCGCTGGGGATCGGTCCAGACATGGGTCGCCTCGAAGCCGGAACGCTCCAGCAGCGCGATGGCGTCGGCCTGCTGGTACTTGTAGCTGTTCTCGGTGTGGATGCAGTCGCCCGGCGCGAAGCGCCGGCTGCCGCCGCGCCAGTGCACGTCCTGCGTTGCGCGCGCCTCGAGGTGCATCTCGACCCGTCCCAGCTCCGGCCGGTAGAAGCCGTGGTGGCGCCATTGCCGGATGTCGAAGTCGGCCTCGACCAGCGCGTTCACATGGCGCAGGATGTTCAGGTTGAAGGCGGCGGTCACGCCCAGCGCGTCGTCGTAGGCTTCGTCCAGCACGGCCTTGTCCTTGGCCAGGTCGATGCCGATCAGCACGCCGCCGTCGGTCCCGCACTGGGCGCGCAGCCGCTGCAGGAAGCCATGGGCTTCCTCGGGCGTGAAATTGCCGATCGAGGAACCAGGATAGAAGAACAGGCGGCGCTCGGCGCGGACCAGGGGCGGCAGCTCGAAGCGGTGCGAGAAGTCCATGCCCAGGCCTTCCATGACGATCTGCGGAAAGCGCTGGCGCAGGCGCGCCAGGGCGTCGCACAGGAACTCGGCCGAGATGTCGACCGCCACGTACTGGGCCGGCTGCAGCAGCGGGAACAGCGAGGCCGCCTTGGCGCAGTTGCCCGCCCCCAGGTCGACCAGGGTCACGCCGTTGCCGGCCACGCGCGCGATCTCCGCGCCATGGCGCTCGAAGATGGAGGCTTCGGTCCGGGTGGGATAGTACTCGGGCAGCTCGCAGATGGCCTCGAACAGCTTGGAGCCCAGGGCATCGTAGAGGAACTTGGGCGAGATCCAGGCCTCGGGCGCCAGCAGGCCCGCATGCAATTCGTCGGCCACGTGCGCATTTGCAGGCTGCGCCATCGCAGCATGGGACAGATCGTCGGTCGTGCAGGATGTCAGCATAAGGTTTATCATTCGTGCCGCCATGCCGCACCGTGCGAGATGGCCTGGAACTCTTGCAGTTTTTGCTATCATAGCGGAATCCGCCATCGTACCGCATCCGCCAGTTCCAAGCGTGCTTCCCTTTCGGCGAACCATTTCCCTGACTCAAAAGAAGAACCGCCATGTCCCAATTTATCCGTCGCCATTTCCTCCGGAACTTGTTCGCTGTGTCGGCCAGCACCCTGCTCTTCAGCGGCGCCGCCTTCGCCCAGAGCAGCAACGGCGTGCTGCGCGTGTCCGCCATCCCGGACGAAGCGCCGACCGAACTGCAGCGCAAGTTCAAGCCGCTGGGCGACTACCTGGCCAAGGCGACCGGCCTCAAGGTCGAGTTCACCCCGGTGACCGACTATGCCGCCTCGGTCGAAGGTTTGATCCAGCGCAAGATCGACATGGTCTGGTTCGGCGGCTTCACCTTCGTGCAGGCCAATGTGCGCAGCAAGGGCCAGGTGACGCCGCTGGTGCAGCGCGCCGAGGACGAGAAGTTCCGCTCGGTCTTCATCACCACCCAGCCTGGCATCAACAAGCTGGAAGACCTGCGCGGCAAGACCCTGAGCTTCGGCTCGGAATCCTCGACCTCGGGCCACCTGATGCCGCGCTCCTTCCTGCTCCGCGCCAAGATCGATCCGGATAGCGACCTCAAGCGCGTGGCCTTCTCCGGCGCGCATGACGCGACCGTCGCGGCGGTGGCGGGCGGCAAGGTCGACGCCGGCGCGCTCAACATCTCGGTATGGGAAAAGCTGGTCGAAGCGAAGAAAGTCGATCCGAAAGTGGTGCGCGTGTTCTACACCACGCCGGGCTACTACGACTACAACTGGACCGTGCGCAGCGACATGGACCCGGCGCTCAAGAAGAAGATCACCGACGCCTTCCTGGCGCTGGACGCATCGACCCCGCAGGGCCGCGAGATCCTGGAACTGCAGCGCGCCACCAGGTTCGTGCCGACCAAGACCGCGAACTACGCCGCGATCGAAGCAGCCGCGCGCAACGCTGGCCTGCTGAAGTAATCGCGGGCGCCGCATGACGACGTTCAGGCTCCAGGGCGTGACGGTGCGCCACCTGGCGGGCAGCAAGGCGCCCGCCTTGCACGCGCTCGACCTGGAAGTCCGGCGCGGCGAGCAGCTGGCCCTGATCGGCCCTTCCGGCGCCGGCAAGACCACCCTGCTGTCCACGCTGGCCTGCGCCCACCGCCCCGCCGAAGGCAGCCTGGAAGTGCTGCACCAGCAGCCGTGGCGCCTGAGCCAGGGCGAGCGCCACCGCCTGCGCAGCCACTTGTTCCTGGCGCCGCAGACGCCGCCGCTGCCGCCGCGCCAGCGCGTGGTCACGGCGGTGCTGGCCGCGCGCCTGCCCCACTGGAGCCTGTGGCGCGCGCTGGCCTCGCTGGTGCGCCCCAGCGACCCGGCGGCCGCGCACGCGGCCCTGGCGCGCTTCGGGCTGGGCGACAAGCTGTATGCGCGCGTCGACCGCCTGTCCGGCGGCGAGCGCCAGCGCTGCGGCCTGGCGCGCCTGCTGCTGTCCAGCGCCGAAGCCTTCCTGGTGGACGAACCGATCGCCGCCCTTGACCCGCTGCTGGCGCGCCATACCCTGGCGATCCTGCGCGAGGAAGCCTCGGCGCGCGGCGCCACCCTGGTGTGCAGCCTGCACCAGGTGGACCTGGCGCGCGAGCAGTTCCCGCGCCTGGTGGGCCTGCGCGAAGGCCGCATCGTCTTCGACGCGCCCAGCGCCGACGTCAGCGACGCCATGATCGCCGAGCTGTACGCCAATGAAAGCGTGCAGCCGCAGTTGCACATGCCGCACGAAACGCCGGACCGGCTGGCGGTCGGCGCCTGCTATTGAGATGAGCCCGCGATTCCCCGACCCGGCCTGGCGCAGCCGCGTGGCCGCCGCCATGGTCTTCCTGGCGGTCCTGTGGCCGATGCTCGCCGCCAGCGAATTCAAGCCCTGGATCCTGTTCGACCCGCAAAGCCTGCGCGCCACGGCCATGTTCCTGGGCGACTTCCTGCGCCCGTCGTTCGAGCCCGAATTCCTGCGCATGGTGCTGCGCGACACCTGGCAGACCATCGCCATCGCCACAGCGGGCCTGAGCCTGGCGCTTGCGGCGGCCATCCCCGCGACCATCCTGATCACGGAGCGCCTGTCGGTGTCGCGCCTGGGCACCGGCCGCATGCACCCCGCCAGCGCCGCCCTGCGCCAAAGCCTGCGCTGGGTGCTGGTGTTCCTGCGCAGCGTGCCCGAGCTGGTGTGGGCGCTGCTGTTCGTGCGCATCGTCGGCCTGGGGCCCACCGCCGGCGTGCTGGCCATCGCCCTGTCCTATTCCGGCATGCTGGCCAAGGTCTATGCCGAGATCCTCGAATCCTCCGACGCCCACGCCACCGGCGTCCTGCTCGCCAACGGCAGCGGGCGCCTGCCGGCCCTGCTCTACGGCGCCCTGCCCGAGTCGAGCGCGGAGCTGGTGTCCTATACCGTCTACCGCTGGGAGTGCGCGATCCGCGGCTCGGCCGTGATGGGCTTCGTCGGCGCCGGCGGCCTGGGCCAGCGCCTGGACGAATCGACCAGGATGATGGCCGGCGGCGAAGTGGCGACCATGCTGATCGTCTTCGTGCTGCTGGTGGCCGGCGCCGACCTGGTCTCGAAACTGCTGCGCCGGAGGCTGGGATGAACTTGCCGCCGCGTCCGCGCCCCTCGTTCGGCACCCTGCTGCTGCTCGCCGGCCTGGCGGCGCTGGTGGCGGCCAGCTTCGCCGCGCTGCCGCTGCAGTGGAACGCCTTCTTCACTGTCGAGGCGATCGCATCGGCACGCGAGTTCCTGCACGGCTTCGCGCCGCCCGACCTGGCCCCCGCCTTCCTGCGCAAATGCCTGGATGCGCTGTTCGAGACCCTGGCCATGTCGGCCATTGGCACTTTACTTGCGGCGCTGGCCGGGCTGGCGCTGGCCCTGCCCGCGTCCGGACGGCTCGGCCCCGCCGTCCGCGCTCCGCTGCGCATCGTGCTCAACGTGCTGCGCTCGGTGCCGGAACTGGTCTGGGCCGCGGTGCTGCTGATCGCGGCGGGCCTGGGGCCGCTGGCCGGCACCCTGGCATTGGCCCTGCACACCAGCGGGGTGCTGGGGCGGCTGTTCGCCGACGCGCTGGAGAACGTGCCGCCGCTGCCGGAAGCGAGCCTGCGCGCCAATGGGGCGCCGGCCCTGGGCGCCTTCTTCTACGCCACCCTGCCGCAGGCGCTGCCGCAGATGCTGTCGTATACGCTGTACCGCTGGGAGAACAATATCCGCGCGGCGGCGGTGCTGGGCGTGGTCGGGGCCGGCGGCCTGGGCCAGATGCTCAAGTACCACCTGTCGCTGTTCCAGATGCAGAGCGCGGCCACGGTGGTGATCGCGATGCTGCTGCTGGTGGCCCTCGTCGACGCGGCCAGCTACCTGCTGCGGCGTACTCTCACCAGCTAAACCCATGCTCGAACTCGACCAGCTCAGCAAATCCTATGGCGGCCGCACCGTGCTGGCCGGCCTGTCGCACGTGTTCGAACCGGGCCGCTTCGTGGCCATCATGGGCGAGTCGGGAGTGGGCAAGTCGACCCTGCTGAACCTGATCGCCGGCCTGGACGCACCCGACGCGGGGCGCGTGATCGTCGATGGCATGGTCATGTCGGCGCTCGACGACGATGCCGCAACCCGCCTGCGCCGCACGCGCATGGGCTTCATCTTCCAGGCCTTCCACGTGCTGCCGCACCTGACCCTGCGCCAGAACGTGGCGCTGCCGCTGCTGCTCAACCGGGAGTCAAGCGAACGCGCCGCGGCGATGCTCGCCGCCGTGGGCCTGGGCGGACGCGGCGACGATTTCCCGCGCCAGCTCTCGGGCGGCGAGATGCAGCGGGTGGCCATCGCGCGCGCCCTGGTGCACCGCCCCGCCCTGCTGCTGGCGGACGAACCGACCGGCAACCTGGACCCGGAAACCGCCGACGGCATCCTCAAGCTGCTGCGCAGCGAAACCCGGGCCCATGGCGCCGGCGCCATCATGGTCACCCACTCCCACGCGGCGGCCGCCATGGCCGACGAAGTCCTCCTGCTGACCCGTTCCGGATTGAAATTAGCGTAAATTCCGCGAAGAAAGGATGCTTTTGGCGTCCATTCGTTAAATATCGTGCATTGCGTAAGACGCAATCGTAGTAGTATCACAACGACCCGCCACGCATAAGCCACCACAACAAGGTGCCTTGAGAAACCGTCGCGCGCGGCAGCAGTGTTGGTCGAGCCCCCAAGGGGAAACTGCTCGCTGTACCTTGGTACAGCGAGCATCGCAGACCGACAATGCAGCGCGCAGCAGGTTTATCAAGGCACCGAACAGGCTGGGATACCTTCCAGAACAGTCGATCTGTCTTGAATCCATGTGCCAAATTGTGGAGATCCGCCATGAGCGTACGACAGAAAAAACAGGAAATGCTTGCCGCGATGCACAGGGCGCGCGCCCTGGAGCCCTCGAGCTTCGTCCCCAACAAACTACTCGACACCCTGATCGAACGCATGCAGCTCAAGAATGACGCCGAGCTGTGCCGCGTACTCGAGGTGCAGCCTCCGATCATCAGCAAGATCCGCCACCGCAAGCTCAACGTGGGCGCGACGATCCTGCTGCGCATGCACGAAAAATCGAACATCCCGATCCGCGAGCTGAAGGAGCTGACCAGCGCCTCACAAATCCACTAAGCCTGGCTGGGCGGGCGACCGGTCTTGAGCTGGGGCAGCGCAGCCAGCACGGTCTTGAGGGTGGCCAGGTCGAGCTGGCCGAGCAGGGCCACGCCGATGCGCAGCAGTTCGCTCTTCTTGACGTCGATGCCGGCGCGCAGGCAGGCCTGCTTGACCTCGGCCAGCACCGCATATTCCTGCTCGGGCATGGTGAAGCTGTCGCGTACCAGGACGGGACGCGCTTCCAGCACCGCTTCGCGCTGGGCCGGCGCCGCGATGGTGCGTGCGGCCGCGCGCGCGGTCTTGCCTGCGGTTTTCCTGGCCGGCGGCGCGGCGACGGCCTTCGCAGCGGATTTCACCGCGGCCTTCACGCCGGCCCTGGGGGCCTTGCTCTTGCCGCCCGCGGCCGCCCTGGCGGGCGCCTTGGCCGTCTTCGCCGTTTTCGCCGCCGGGCTGGCGGGCGTCTTTCTCGGCATGTGCTGCTCCATCGTTCAAAAGGGCAAACAATATAAACGATTTGCCCGGCGAACGATAGGGACGCACCTCAAACGGACGCCGATTCCTCCTCTTCGGCGTCGCGGCAGGCCTCGGCGATGCGCGCGAATTCGGTCTCGACCGCGAAAAAGGCATCGAGCACATCCGGGTCGAAGTGCGTGCCGCGCCCCTGGCGCATCACCTCCAGCGCCTGCGCGTGCGAGAAGGCCGGCTTGTACGCGCGGCGCGAGATCAGCGCGTCGTAGACGTCGGCCACCGCCATCAGGCGCGCCGACAGCGGGATGTCCTCGCCGCTCAGCTTCTCCGGATAGCCGGTCCCGTCCCATTTTTCCTGGTGCGAATGGGCGATCTCGCGCGCGAACATCAGGAAGCTGTTGCTGCCGCCGATGTGCTCTTCCACCAGCATGATGGTGTCGCGCCCGTAGGCCGCGTGCAGCTTCATGATCTCGAATTCCTCGGGATCGAGCTTGCCCGGCTTGAGCAGGATGCGGTCCGGAATCGCGGCCTTGCCGATGTCGTGCAGCGGCGCCGACCGAACCAGCAGGCCGATGTTCTCGTCGGTCAGCTTGTCGGCGAAGCGCGGATGGCCGCGCAGCTGCAGCGCCAGCGCGCGCACATACTGCTGCACGCGGCGGAGGTGATTGCCGCCGCTTTCGTTGCCGATTCCGCTGCCGCGGGTCTCCGCCATCCAGGCCATGGCCATGATGATCGCTTCCTGCATCATCGTCAGCTGGGCGGTGCGCTGCTGGACCATGCGCTCCAGCACCTGGTTCTGGTTCTCCAGCACGCGGCGCGCGGCGCGCAGGGCCAGGTGGGTGGCCACGCGCGCGAACAGGATCGGCGGGCTGATCGGCTTGCCAAGGTAGTCGACCGCGCCCACCGACAAGCCCATGGCCTCGTCCTCGACCTGGTTCTTGGCGGTCAGGAAGATCACCGGGATGTCGGCGGTGGCCGGGTTGGCCTTGAGCTGGCGGCAGGTTTCGTAGCCGTCCATGCCGGGCATCATGACGTCGAGCAGGATCAGGTCGAGCTCCGGCGCGCTGCCCGCGATCTGCAGCGCGGTGCTGCCGTTGGTCGCGACCTTGGTGTGGTACTTGTCCTTCAGCAGTCGCGACAGCAGCATGATGTTGTCGGGCGTGTCGTCGACGATCAGGATGGTCGGCTTGTCCGCCGTCTTGTCTCGGAGAGTCATGGGTGTTCCGCGGTGTCGGGATGGGTGTCGCCGGGGGCGGCGGCCTGCTTGAGCAGGGCCCGGGCCTCCTCGAATTCGTAGCGCGACAGGTGGGTTTCGAGACGCGCCAGCGCGGCGGCCGGCAAGACCGCGGCCAGGGCGCAGCGCACGCTGTCGAAGTAATCGGTCGCCTCGCCCGAGAACTCGGCCAGCAGGCCGTCCAGCTGGGCAACCGCCTCCTGCGCATCCTGGTCCGGCGTGCACGGGCTGTCGGCGGCGGGCGTGCCGGCGCTGGCGAAGTGGCGGTCGAGCGCGGCCATCAGGCTGGCCAGGGCCTGCTCCAGCGCCGCCGCGCCGCGTCCCAGCGCCGCCGCATCCGGCGTCCTGCGCCTGGCCTGCTCTTCCACCTCCTGGGCCAGGGCCTGCACTTCGCGGGCGCCGATGTTGCCGCACACGCCGCGCAGGGAGTGGGCGCGGCCGGCGGCATCGTGCAGACGGCCGGCGGACAGGTCGGCGCGGATGCAGCTGCCGGCGTCGCGCTGCGAACCGCGCAGGCGGTCCAGCAGTTCCAGGTAGAGCCTGGCGTTGCCGCCCACGTTGCGCAGACCGAAGGCGGTGTCCAGGCCGGTCAGCTTGGGCAGGCCCTGCAGCGCCGCGGGATCCGGCGCGGGCTGCGGACGTCCCGGCAGGCCCTTGCCCAGCCAGCGCGCCAGGGTGGCGTACAGCTTCTCGGGATCGACCGGCTTGGTGATGTAGTCCTGCATGCCTTCGCGCAGGCAGCGCTCGCGGATCTCGGCCAGCGCATGGGCCGTCATCGCGATTACCGGCAGCTCGTTGAAGCGCGGGTCCTGGCGCAGCTCCACCGTGGCCGCGTGGCCGTCGAGCTGGGGCATTTCCAGGTCCATCAGCACCAGGCGGTAGGCGCCGGGGCCGGCCTCGAACAGCTTGTCCAGGGCCTGGCGGCCGGTCGGGGCCACGTCGACCTCGATGCCCTGGGATTCGAGCAGCTCGCGGGCGATCTGCTGGTTGACCAGGTTGTCCTCCACCAGCAGCACGCGCGAGCCCTGTCCGCCGGCGCGCGTCACGCCGCTGGCGCCGCCCTCGCAGGCCGCGCGCGCGAACAGGCTGGCCAGGGCCTCGGCCAGGGCCGATTGCACGAAGGGCTTGTACAGGACGCCGTTCACGCCGGCCGCCTCGGCCTCGGCCTGCACGCCGTCGCGGCCGAAGGCGCTGACCAGGATGGTCAGCGGCTGGTGGCGCAGCCCGGCGTTGGCCTTGACCCGGCGCACCAGCTCGATGCCGTCCATCCCCTGCATGCCGCAGTCGGTCAGCAGCAGGCGGTAAGGCATGCCGGCGGCGTCGGCCGCGGCGATCGCACCGATGGCCCCGCGCCCGTCCGAGCAGCATTCCACGCGCAGCGGCAGCGCCGCCAGCGATTCGCGCAGCACCGCGCGCGCCAGCGCGCTGTCGTCCACCACCAGCACGCGCGCGCCCGCCAGTTCGGGCGGCACCTGCAGCACGGTTTCCGCTTCGCCCGAGAGCGCGAAATCGAGGTCGAAGGTGAAGGTCGAGCCGGCGCCGGGCGCGCTCTCGACCGCGATGCAGCCGCCCATCAGGCCCACCAGCTGCTGCGAGATCGACAGGCCCAGGCCGGTGCCGCCGTATTCGCGCGTGGTCGAGCCGTTGGCCTGGCTGAAGGCCCGGAACAGCTTGGCCTGCTGCTCTTCGCCGATGCCGATGCCGGTGTCGCGCACCGCGAAACGCAGGCGGACCTTGTCCTGCGCCTTGTCACTCCGGGCGCCGCGCAGCGGAATGCAGGACAGCTGCAGCTCGCCGCTCGGGGTGAACTTGACCGCATTGTTGACCAGGTTGATCAGCACCTGGCCCAGGCGCAGCGGGTCGCCGACCAGCTGGCGCGGCACGGCATGGGGGACGTGGAACAGGTATTCGAGCTGCTTGTCGGCCGCGCGCTGGCTGGTGACGCTGGCCACGTTGGACAGCACGTCGTCGAGGCAGAACGGCACCTGCTCGACTTCCAGCTTGCCGGCCTCGATCTTGGAGAAGTCGAGGATGTCGTTGATGATCCCCAGCAGCGACAGCGCGGCGCGGTGGATCTTGCCGACGTAGTCCTGCTGCTTGGGATTGAGGTCGGTGCGCAGCGCCAGGTAGGCCATCCCGATGATGGCGCTCATCGGGGTGCGGATCTCGTGGCTCATGTTGGCCAGGAACTCGGACTTGGCCACGTTGGCGGCCTCCGCGCGCAGGTTGGACTGGGTCAGTTCCTCGGTGCGGGCGGCGATCTTCTGTTCCAGGTCTTCGTTCAGTTCGCGCAGCTGCTGCTCGATGCGGCTCTTCTCGCGCAGCAGGCCGTTGGTCACCTGCTCGGCCTGGCGCAGGCGGTTCAGGGTGTCGCGGAAACTGCGCACCGCCGAGGACAGGCGCCCGACCTGGTCGCGCCGTCCGATGCCGGACAGGCGGATGTCGGTCTCGCCGCGCGCCAGCTTCTCCAGCGATTCCTGGATGTCGGAAAACGGCTCCGACATGCGCCGTCCCACCACGAACACGCAGGCCACGATCGCCAGGGTCAGCAGGACGTTGGCGGCGGCAGTGTGGATCAGCTGGCCGCGCAGGTCCTCGTCGATCTGCTGGCGCGAAAAGGCCAGTTCGATCGCGCCCACCGGATAGGCGCGGCTGCCGTCGTTGTAGGTGATGCGGCGCCGCACCCGCACGGCGGCCTCGCCGTTGTCGCGGTTGGCCAGGGCCGCCAGCAGGGTGCCGTCCGGCGCCAGCACGCGCAGGGTCTGCACCTCGGGCGTCGCGCCCAGGGCGTCGACCACCGAGGACACCGCGGCGCTGTTGATGTCGAACAGCGGGCGCGCCAGCGCATGCGAGAGCACGGTGGCCTGGCGCTCGATACGCTCCTGCAGCTTGGCGTCGGCTTCCACCCGCAGCGCGTGCAGGGTATAGGTGGTGAACACCCCGGTCGAGAGGGCGACCGCCAGCACGATGCCGGCGCCGAGCCGGAACACGATGTTCTGGCGCCAGTTGTCGACCAGGCGGCGCGGGACCAGGCGCAGCGGACCGCGCCGCCTGCCGATGGGGATGAGCGGATTAATGCGCGCCCCCGCTGCCTGTGGTCAAGTCCTGTTCGCGCTGGCGGTAGGCGGGGCTGGTGCGTCCCTGCTCGATGGCGTCCCACAGGCGCGCGGCCAGCTGCGGCTGCTTGGCCACGAAAGCGCGCGAGAGCACCAGGTAATACGGTTTTTCGATCAGCGGCACCGGCAGCATGTCGAGCCTGGCGCCCAGCGGCCCGCGCATCAGGCGCTTGGCGTCGCCGCCGCCCAGGGCCGCGCCGGCCAGGCGGCCCGCAAGCAGTTTCTGCGCCAGTTCGTCCGAACGCTGGCTGCCCTCGTCCACCGGCACGTGCCGGGAGCGCAGGAAGTCGGCCACCGAGTAGCCGAGCTGCACGCCGATGCGTCCGTCCAGGTTGTGGAAGCGCTTGCCGTCCCAGTCCAGGCGGCTGCCGCGGCGGCGCACCAGCATGTAGCGGTCGATGTGCATGCGCTTGGAAGGGTCGGCCTTGGCGCCGCCCGGATAGGCGCCCAGCTCCATGCGCTCGGGGTTGAAGCTGACGGCGAAGGCGCCGTCGACCTGGTTCGACTTGAGCTGCTCCAGGCAGCGCTTCCACGGCATGCTCTGGAAATCGAAGCGCACGCCGGTGCGCTTGCTGACCTCGGCCAGCAGTTCGAAGTTCAGCCCGCCGCCGTCGAGCGTGCGCCAGGGCGGCACTTCCTGGCGCTCGAAGCACAGGGTCACGCCGCCGGGCGCGGCGGCCTGGGCCGGCGCCAGCATGCACCAGGCGGCGAGAACGGGAACGACGAGCAGCTGGATGCGCATGCCGGGAAAATGTGGTTGAACGGACAAGTATTGAAGTATGCCATTAGAAATTGCCGAGTAACAGCGAAATAGACCGGAAGTCACCTGGATACGACAGCTGCCCCGGAGCCTGTATCATGAGCGCTCCGGGCGGGCGCTGCCATGCGCGCCGCCGGCTATGTGGCAAGCCTGTATAGCAAGCCTGTATAGCAAGCCTGTATAGCAAGTCTGTGTAACGTTCTGGAGTATGTATGCGTATTGTGACCCACGGAGGCAAGTTCCACGCGGACGATGCCTGGGCCGTAGCGGTGTTGTTGATCCTCTTCCCCGAGGCCGAGCTGGTCCGCACCCGCGACCCCGCCATCATCGAGGCGGCCGACTTCGCGGTGGACGTCGGCGGCATCTGGGACCCGGCCACGGGCCGCTTCGACCACCACCAGAAGGGTTTCGAGGGCGCGCGCCAGACCGGCGTGCCCTATGCCAGCGCCGGGCTGGTGTGGCGCGACTACGGCGCCCGCTGCGTCGCCGCCCTGGCCGAGGCCCATGCCGGGCGCAGCCTGGACGAGGACACGGCGCGCCAGATCGCCTACGCCATCGACGCCGACATCGTGCAGTACCTGGATTTGTCGGACGTCGGGGCGGCCAAGAACGCGCCCGGCGGCTACGGCCTGTCGGCGGTGATCTCGGGCTACAACCCGAGCTGGATGGACGAGCAGCGCCTGGGCTACGGGGCCGAGGCCGAGGCGTTCCGCACGGGCCAGTTCCGCCGCGCGCTCGCGGTGCTGACCGACATCATGGTCAACGCGGTCAAGTACCGGGTCGGCGCCTTGCTGGCGGTGGAGCAGGTGCGGGGCGCGGAAGCGCTGGAAGGCGGGCGCGTGCTGTTCCTGAAGAACGGCGCCCTGCCCTGGTCGGCCGTGGTGCGCAAGGAAATGCCGAAGGTCTTGTTCGTCATCAGCTACAACATGGCGGAGCAGCGCCATATGATCCATACGGTGTCGGTGAGCACGGAGAACTTCGATGCGCGCGCCGACCTGCCGGCCGCCTGGGCCGGGCTGCGCGATGCCGACCTGGCGGCGGTGACCGGGGTGCCGGACGCGGGCTTCTGCCACAACGGCTTGTTCATCGCATCGGCCAAGTCCTATGAGGGTATCCGGCAGATGGCGCGCCTGGCGCTCGAGGAAGTGGACCGCCTTGCGGCCACGGCGCCGGCCGCGTAAGGATCACCCGCCGCTGTCCCCAGGCCGTCGTCCCGGGACGACGGCCTGGGGAATTCCCGGGAAAGGTGACGCCGACAAGGTTCAGGCGCTGACAGCCGCGCGCGCGTGCAAGTCCCACAGCGCCCCCACGCGCAGCCCCGCGCGCACCGGCCTCACCTCGTCGAGCCCCAGTTCTTCCATCAGCGCGATCAGCAGCGCCAGTCCTCCCGGCAGGTGCGGCGCCCGTGCCGCCGGCTCCCAGCCAAGACGTACGCGCGCCAGGTGGCCGGCCTCCACCACCTGGCGGCGCAGCCGCATCAGGGTGTCGCGGTTCAGGCCGGGCTTCCCGCCGGCGATGTCGGCCAGCGCCCGCACGGTGCCGCAGGCGCCGTAGGCAAGCCCGCCGGACTTGCGCCCGAGGACCGACTGGGCGAAGCGGCTGCGCCCCGAACGTACCGCCGCCTCGAAGCCCGCCTCGTCGATGCGGCCGTCGCCGAAGAAGCTCAGGCTCTGGCGCACCGCCCCCACCGCATACGATTCGATGCGCTCGATCCGCTCTCCCTGTCCCAGCACCAGTTCGGTCGATCCGCTGCCGATGTCCGCCACCAGGCGCGGCGCGCCGTCCCCGGCGCCGAGGGTGCTGGCCACACCCAGGTAGACCAGGCGGCCCGCCTCGCTGCCGTCGATCAGCTCGATGCGCCGCCCCAGCGCCCGCTCGGCCGCCGGCAGGAACACGGGCGCATTGCGCGCCATTCTCAGGGCGGATGTGGCGACCACCCGCACCGCTTCGGGACGCCAGGCGTCCAGCGCGCGCCGGAACTCACCCAGGCAGGCCAGGGCGCGCCGCATCGCCGCCGCGCACAGGTTGCCGTCCTCGTCCAGGCTGGCGGCCAGGCGCACCGCCTCGGCCATCGTGGCCACCAGGGTGAGCGCGCCGTCCTCCACGCGCCCGGCGTGCAGGCGGAAGCTGTCCGAGCCGAGCTCGACAGCCGCGTACAAGGGTGAATCGGGAGTGGTAGGCGTCATGGTCGGTTCCTGCTGCGATGTAAGGCAGGATACGACCCGGATGTGACAGGCCTATGACTTTTGGCGGATGTTCAGACCTCGGCCACCGCCGCAGCGGCCTGGGAAACGCGGTTGCGCCCCGCCTGCTTGGCCGCCACCAGGGCTTCGTCGGCGCGCTGGAACAGGGTCACGGTGCTGTCTTCGGGACGGATCGTGGTGACCCCGAAGCTGGCGGTCATCTTGATCAGCGCGCGCTCGCTCTTGACCGGCGTGGCTTCGATGGCGGCGCGGATGCGCTCGGCCACCAGGGCGGCTTCGGCGAGCGTGGTGCGCGGCAGCAGGATCGCGAACTCGACGCCCACCAGACGGCCCAGCATGTCGCTGTCGCGCAGCTGGCGCTTGCACAGCTCCACCACGTGGCGCAGCACGGCGTCGCCGGCCGGATGGCCGTAGCCGTCGTTGACGCGCTTGAACTGGTCCAGGTCGAGCATCACCAGGGCGGTCGGCTGGCCCGGGCGGCGCGCCAGCGCCATCCACGGCGCCAGCGCGCTGAAGAAGCCGCGCCGGTTCGGCACGTCGGTGAGCGGGTCGACCAGCTC
>CAMPHU010000013.1 GCA_946886065.1 uncultured Massilia sp.
CCGCCCCGGGCCGGCTCCTCCCCGGGGCGCCGGCTTGGCGCCCCGCCGCCGGGGGGACAATTTTTAAAGAAAACCCTGGGGGGCGCCCACGCCGCCCCCCCCCGACTGCTTGCCCAATCTACGGAGATCTTCGATGAGCGCCATCGTGCTCGGCCAGTCCGACGCCCTCTTGATTGTCGATATGCAACTCGACTTCCTGCCGGGCGGCAGCCTCGGGGTGCCCCAGGGCGACCTGGTAGTCAAGCCGATCAACGCGCTCATCGATCTCTACCATGCGCGTCACCTGCCGGTCTACGCCTCGCGCGACTGGCATCCGCAAGACCATTGCTCCTTCGCCGCCCAGGGCGGGCCCTGGCCGCCGCACTGCGTGGCCGGCACCGAAGGCGCGCGCTTCAGCAGCGAACTCCGTCTCCCCGACGACACCATCGTCGTCTCCAAGGCCGATACGGCCGGGGTCGACGCCTATTCCGCCTTCAGCGGCACCGGCCTGGGCGACGCAATGCGCCGGCGCGGCATTTCGCGTGTCGCCGTGTGCGGCCTGGCCACCGACTACTGCGTGCTCAACACCGTCCTGGACGGCATCGAGGAAGGCTTCGAAATCCTGCTGGTGCCGGAAGCCGTGCGCGCGGTGGACGTGAAGCCGGGCGACGGCGACCACGCGGTGGCCCGCATGCTCGGGCATGGCGCCGTGCCGGTGCGGCTGTCCGCCGGCCAGATGATCGCCGACGTCCTGCTCGGCGCACAGCTCTAGGCTTGACCCGGCTGGTGCGTGTTGGCGCACAGCCCGCCTTTGCGGCTTCCTCCTTGAGTGCTGCTTCACCTGTTTCCCCGCCCATCGTCGGCCAGCAGCAGGGCGCGGCGCAAGCACGCACTGTGAGCATGCGATGAGTGCGCATCGGGGATGACAATGTATTATTTTTTTGTAATCCCTTTCTTACATCTTCGCAGCGCGCCTACCGATTCTCGTGCAATAGACCAGTCCGGATAATGGCTGCATCGTCGTCAAGACCAACCAGAGTCGCCGAGCACCCATGAATCAAATGCTGTTAGCCGACGCGCCGGCTTGCGCCGCTCCACAAGATGCGGGCACGGCTGGAAAGGCCAGGAGGCTGTATTTCTCGCTGTATGAGGATCCCGCCGCGATACCGGAGCAGGCCCAGGACTTCCTGCGCGAGCAGATCGCGGTCGCAGCCGGGCTGCCGGCCGATCTTCCCACGAACCTGGCCGAGCTGCCGGCCTGGATCGAACAACACACCGACGCGGTCGGCGCGCAGTACCGCGACTACCTGGCCGCGCGCAAGGCGGGCGCCCCGCGCCGCTACTTCAGCTGCCGCTCGCATGCGCTGTACTTCATCAAGGGCGTCGCGCCGACCAAGCTGGTCGACGGCGCCTGGCTGTATGGCTTGCTGCGCCAGTGGGACAACCAGGCCTATCACCATCTCATCAAGACCTATCTCGAAGAGCTGGGCGAGGGCGTGCCGGACAAGAACCACGTCACCATCTACCGCAAGCTGCTGGCCACCCATGGCTGCGAAGGCTGGGAACAGCTGGACGACCAGCACTTCCTGCAGGGCGCGATCCAGCTCGTGCTGGGCCACCACGCCGACCGCTTCCTGCCGGAAGTCATCGGCTACAACCTCGGCTACGAACAGCTGCCGCTGCACCTCCTGATAAGCTCGTACGAGCTGAACGAGCTGGGCATCGACCCCTATTACTTCACCCTGCACGTCACGGTCGACAACGCCGCCAGCGGCCATGCGCGCAAGGCCGCGCAGGCCCTGGCCGACCTGATGCCGCGCGTCGGCGACCGCGACGCCTTCTACCGCCGCGTGCTGGACGGCTACCGCCTCAACGACCTGGGCGCGAGCACCACTTCGGTGATCGCGGAGTTCGACCTGCAGGCCGAACTGGTCGAGATCCTGGCCGCCAAGAGCAAGGTCGGCAAGAACATGCACTCGGACTACTGCCGGGTGGCCGGCCGCTCGGTCAACGACTGGCTGGCCGAGCCGGGCCGCATTCCGGACTTCCTGGCGGCCCTGGAAAAGGCCGGCTGGATCAAGCGCGGCGAGGATCCGGAACACAGCCGCTTCTGGCGCCTGATCCACGGCGAGCGCGCCGAGATGTTCGGCGTCTTCAACGCCTACGAGCAGCAGGTGCTGCGCGACTGGATCATGGGTGCGCCCGAAGGAAAGGCCGCGCCGGCGCCGCGCGTGCTGACCCACCGCGCGCGCCAGCGCACGCTCGACACGCTGGGCCAGCATGCCGAACGCGGCATCGCCTTCCCCGAGCGCGGCCTGATCCGGCGCCACCCGCGCCTGGAGGAGCACGACAACGAGCTGCGCCTGCTGGAGCAGAACGTGGCGGCGGCCAGCGGCAAGCAGGAGGCGATGGCATTGCTGGCGCAGCTGATGTCGCCCGAGGTGCACCACACGGCGGCGGGCCTGATGGCCACCCGCATGTACACGCAACTGTTCGACGCCTGAGCCGTCCGCTTGCGATCGCAAAGGGCGTCCGGAGGGCGCCCTTTGCGCGGTTGAGCGTTGACTGTTTATTCGTTTGGCATATTACAAGGAAACACCGGTGCAAATCCTCGAACAACGTTTTTTGCGTGGCCCGAACGTGCACGCCGATTCGCCATGCCTGCTCTCCGTGATCGACCTGCAAGACCTGTACGGCCGCTCCACCCGCGAGCTGCCGGGATTTAACGACGCCTTGCTGGACCTGCTGCCTTCGCTGCACGGCCAGCTGCTGCCGACCGGCCAGCCGGGCGGCTTCGCCCAGCGCCTGCGCGAGGGCACCTACCTGGGGCGGGTGATCGAACACGTCACGCTCGACCTGCAGACCCAGGCCGGCGCGCCGGCCAGCTACGGACGCACGCGTCCCGTGGCCGGCCATGCGGGCCACTTCCGCATCGTCTGCGCCTACCAGTGCGAGAAACTGGCCCAGCCGGCCTTCCAGCTCGCGGTCGACCTCGTGACCGCGCTGGCCCATGGCGAGGCATTCGACATTGCGCCGCGCCTGGAGGAACTGCGCGAGATCGCCGCGCGCTACGCCATCGGCACCAGCACCGCCGCGGTACTGGCCGCGGCCCACGAGCGCGGCATTCCGACCCAGCGCATCACCGAGGAGGCCAACCTGTTCCTGCTAGGCTGGGGCGTCAAGCAGAAGCGCCTGCGCGCCACCACCACGGGCGACACCAGTTTCATCGCGGTGAAGATCGCCAGCGACAAGCAGCTGACCAAGGTCCTGCTCAAGGAAGCCGGCGTGCCCGTGCCCGAGGGCGATACCGTCACCACGCTCGCGGACGCCCAGCGGGTGGCCGCGCGCCTCAAGCTGCCGGTGACCGTCAAGCCGCTCGACGCCAACCAGGGCAAGGGCGTGACCGTGGACTGCCGCACCCCGGACGACGTGGCGGCGGCCTTCGAATTCGCGCGCCAGTACGGGCGCCAGGTCATCGTCGAGCACCACGTCGAGGGCCGCGACTACCGCGTGCTGGTGGCGGGCGGCCATGTCGCCGCCGCGTCTTGCCGGCGCCCCGCCCATGTGACCGGCGACGGACGCCTGACGGTGCGCGAGCTGGTTGAGATCGAGAACCGCAACCCCGCGCGCGGTGCCGGCCACACCAATATCCTGACCCAGATCGCGCTCGACGAGCACGCCGCCGACATGCTGGCGCGCCAGGGATACACGGCCGACTCGGTGCTGCCGATGGGCGTGACGGCCGAGCTGCGCGGCAACGCCAACCTGTCCACCGGCGGCACCGCCGAGGATGTGACGGAGCTGCTGCCGGAAGCGACGCGGGCGCTGTGCGTGCGCGCCGCCGCCAAGATCGGCCTGGACGTGGCCGGCATCGACATCGTCTGCCGCGACATCGCCCAGCCCTTGGGCGCACAGGGCGGGGCGGTGATCGAGGTCAATGCGGCGCCCGGCATCCGCATGCACCAATACCCGTCCAGCGGCGCCCCGCGCGACGCCGGCGACGCCATCGTCCAGGGACTGATGGGCGATTCCGACGGCCGCATCCCGCTGGTGGCCGTGACCGGCACCAACGGCAAGACCACCACCACCTTGCTGATCGCGCATGCCGTGCGCCTGGCCGGCCTGGTGACCGGCGTGACCACCACGGAAGGCGTATTCATCGGTGGCAGGCAGATCGTCAAGGGCGACTGCACCGGCTACTGGTCGGCGCGCACCGTGCTGTCGGCCCCGGACGTGGAGTTCGCGGTGCTGGAGACCGCCCGCGGCGGCCTGCTCAAGCGCGGCCTGGCCTTCGACCGCTGCGACGTGGGCGTGGTGCTGAACGTGGCCGCCGATCACCTGGGGCTGGACGGCGTCGACACGGTCGAAGACCTGGCCCAGGTCAAGGCCGTGGTCGCGCTGTCGGCCTCGAAAGCAGCCGTGCTCAATGCCGAGGACGCGCTGTGCGTGGCCATGGCGCGCCGGGTCAAGCCGGGGACGGAAATCGTGTTCTTCTCGATGGATGCCGAGAACCCGGTGCTGCTCAAGCACCTGGGAGACGGCGGGCGCGGCGTGTATGCGCAGGACGGCGCCCTGGTGGTGGCCGACGGCAGCCGCCACCAGGCACTGGTCAGGATCGAGAGCATGCCGGTCAGCTTCAACGGCAGTGCGCGCTTCAACATCGCCAACTGCCTGGCCGCGGCGGCGGCCCTGATGGCGGCCGGGCTGTCGCATCTGCAGATCGCGACCGGCCTGTCTACCTTCGAAAGCAACGGCCGCACCAACCCGCTGCGCACCAATATGTTCGACGTGCGCGGCGTGACGGTCATCGTCGACTATGCGCACAATGCCGCGGCCTATGCCGCCATGGGCGAGATGGCGCGCGCCATGCTGCCGCGCCAGCTGGTGGGCATCGTCACCGCGCCCGGCGACCGCCGCGACGAAGACCTGCACGAGATCGGCGTGGTGTGCGGCGAGCGTTTCGACGAGCTGGTGGTGTACGAGTCCCAGAGCCGGGGCCGTCCGGTGGGCGAGGCCGTCGACCTGATCCTGGAGGGTGCGGAAGAAGCGATCGGCATGAGCGACACCCTGCATCGCGAGATCGAAGTCGGGAAGGCGATCCGCCTCGGGCTGAGCCTGTGCCAGCCGGGCGACGTGCTGGTGTTCGCCTGCGGCTCCTCGTTGCAGGTGTTCATCGACGCAATCCGCGTGAACGACCCGGAAAGCGCGGACCTGATCGCCGCCCAGGTGTAAGGTCCGCCGCACGGCAAGAACAAAGGGCCCCGATAGGGGCCCTTTGCTTATCCGGCGCGGCGTCTCAGATCGCTGCCGCCTCGATCTGCTTCGCCAGATCCGGACGGGTGGGGCGCAGCGCCTCGGTCAGCTCCGAGATCGACGAGCCGCAGCCGAATACCAGCACGTCGCCCGGCTGGCACAGGCCCAGGCCGAGCCGGATCGCCCGGTGGACGTCCAGCTCGACGTGCATCCGCTCGCGGTCGAAGCGGCCGAGCCGGGCGCCGCGCACCAGCAGGGCGGCGGTTTCGCCGTCCGGGCGGCCGCGGTTCACGGTCTCGTAGATCACCAGCTCGTCGAAGCCGGCGGCGCAGGTCTGGCCCACGTCGACCAGGTCGGCGTCGCGCCGGTCGCCGGGCGCCGCCACCACGCCCACCAGGCGCCCCGGGGTCATGGCGCGCGCCGTCTCGGCCAGGGCGGCGTAGGCGGCCGGGTTGTGCGCATAGTCGACGATCACGGTCACGCCGTCGACGTCGAACAGGTTCGAGCGCAGCGGATTGTGCTTGCTGTCGGAAACGAAGGTCCGCAGGCCGTCCGCGATCTCGTCATTGCCGAATCCGCAGGCGGTGAGCGCCGCCGCCGCGGCCATGGCGTTGGCGATGTTGTAGCGCGCCCGGCCGTCCAGGGACACCGGCATCTCGCGCACGTCCAGCAGCGCCTCGTGGCGCAGGCCGTTGGCCAGCACCATGGTCGAGTCCTGCAGGTAGACCGCGCGCCCGCCGTGCTCCACGTGGCGCGTCAGCACCGGGTCCTCGGCGTCGAGCGCGAAGTAGATCAGCTCGACCCCGTCCTCGAGGGCTTCGGCCATCCGCACGCACCAGTTGTCCCCGGCGTTGAGCACCACCGCGCGGCGGGCCTGTCTTGCGACCACCGCCTTGACCCTGGCCAGGTCCTCGATGGTGTCGATGCCGTCCAGCCCGAGGTGGTCGGCGGAGACGTTCAGCACCACGGACACGTCGCAGCGGTCGTAGGCCAGGCCGCGCTTGAGGATGCCGCCGCGCGCCGTTTCCAGCACCGCGAAGTCGACGTCCGGCGCCGACAGCACGCTGCGCGCCGAGTGGTAGCCGGTGCAGTCGCCTTCGCGCGTCAGGCGGCCCTGCACGTAGACGCCATTGGTCGTGGTGACGCCGTCGCGCAGCCCCGCCATGCGGACGGTGTGGCCGATCAGCAGGCTGGTGGTGGTCTTGCCGTTGGTGCCGGTCACCGCCACCACGGGGATGCGGCCGTCGCACTGGCCGAACAGGGCCTCGACGATGGCGTCGCCGGCGTCGCGCGGCGTGCCGCGGCTCGGATACTGGTGCATGCGGATGCCCGGCGCCGCGTTGACCTCGATGATCCCGCCTTTCTGGGCGCGCAGCGGCTGGGCGATGTCGCGGCAGACGATGTCGATGCCCGCCACGTCCAGCCCGATGGTGCGGGCGGCGCGGATGCAGATGTCGCGCGTCTCTTCCGGCAGCAGGTCGGTCACGTCTTCGGCGGTGCCGCCGGTCGACAGGTTGGCGTTGCCGCGCAGGTCGGCGTGGGCGCCCTCCGGCAGCACCGTGTCGGGATCGAGCCCCTGCCTGGCAAGAGTCTCGAGCGCCGGGGCGTCGAGCGCAATCCTGGTCAGGATATTGGTATGCCCGTCGCCGCGCGCCGGGTTGCGGTTCTCCTGTTCCACCAGCTCGCGGATGGTGGCGCGGCCGTCGCCGGTGACGCAGGGCGGGCGGCGCCAGGAAGCGGCCGCGATCTTGCCGCCCGTGACCAGCACGCGGTAGTCGCGGCCTTCGAGGAATTCCTCCACGATGACGTGGCGGCCGTAGCGCCGCGCATGCTCCCAGGCGCGGGCGACGTCGTCCGGCGTGCGGCAATCGACGCTCACGCCCTTGCCCTGGTTGGCGTCGAGCGGCTTGACCGTGACCGGGCCGCCCAGGCGGCGCGCCACGCGCAAGGCCTGGTCCAGGCTGGTGACGGTGTCGCCGCCGGGTACCGGCACGCCGGCCTGGTCGAGCAAGGCCTTGGTCAGCTGCTTGTCGCTGGCGATGCCGACCGAGATCGCATTGGTGGCGCCGGTGATCGTGGCCTGCAGGCGCTGCTGCCGGCTGCCCCAGCCGAGCTGGAACAGGTTGGCCTCCTCGGTCAGGCGCAGCGACGGGATGCCGCGGCGCGCGGCGGCGGCCAGCACGGCGGCGGTGCTGGTGCCGATCGCGTGCCGTTCGGCCAGCTCGCGCAGCGCGGAGACAGTTGCGTCCAGGTCGACGTCCCGGCCCGAGGCCAGGTCATCGAGCAAGGCCATGGCGCCGGCAAGCGCCGCGACCGCGACCTGTTCGATGGCATAGCCGCAAACCACGCGGCGGCGCGCGTCCTGGCCGGCGACGGGCAGGGTGAGGCTGAACACGCCGGGCGCGCCGGCGAGACGCTGCAATTCCATCACCACCGGCGCCAGCGCGTCGGCCGGAAGGGCGTCGTCGGCCAGGCGCACGGCAGCCTCGGCCGGCAGCGCCGGGAGCAGTTCGAGCAGGCGGGCGGCGAAGCCTTGCTTCGCGCTCCGGTCTTCGATGACCGCCATCAGGCAGGGGCCGGCGGCGTACAGGTTGGCGCCGCGCAGTACGCGTTGTTCCTTGATTCTCATGAAATCGGGTTCCGTTTGGTGAGGTTTTCCAGGAAGTCGAGCAGCGGGGCGGGCAGGTTCCCTGCCCGCGGCGCATCACCGTCCGGCAGGCGGTATCGGCTGCCCGCCGGCAGCAGGTGCAGGCGGACGTCGATCAGTTCGGGGGTGTCGCGGTCGGCGATGTCGGCCACGTTGGTGACCATGGTGCGGCCATCGACGACGGTGACGGCGCCCTGTCCCACGACCTCGATGCCGACGCCGCGCTCGACCACCAGCGCCGTGTCCTCGTCGATGCCGATTCCCTGCAGGTAGGGATTCTGGGCGACCACGGTCAGCAGGCGCGACAGGCGCTGGCGCTCCGAGAAGTGCTGGTCGATGACCACCCGGTGCAGGAAGCCCAGGCCTGCGCCCAGGCTCACCGAGCCTTTCTCGGGGCGGATCTCGGCCCGCCCCTGGGCCAGCATGTGGCCCGACATGGCGGATGCGCCGGCGCTGGTGCCGCCGATGGTGGCGCCGCGCAGCTTGAGCGCCTTGTGCATCTCGGCGTCCATCGCGGTGCCGCCGATCAGGGCCAGCAGGCGCTTCTGGTCGCCGCCGGTCATGAAGATGCCGTCGGCCTCGGCGACCTGGCGCACGTAATCGGGGCTGTTGGCGTCCTGGCGGCTGGTCACCTCGAGGTGGCTGTGGCGCGTCACGCCGAGCGCGCTGAAGGCGCTGTCGTACATCTCCCACATCTGGTCGGCGACCTGGCTGGCGGCGGTGATGACGACGATTTTCGCCCCGGGGCCGCCGCACAGCTCGACGAAGCGCGTCAGGATCGGCATGTCTTCCTTGCGGTCTTCGCTGCCGCCGATGATGACCAGGTGGCCGTTCTTCTGCGCCTCGCTCATCGCTGGGTCATCCTCGCCTGCGGCATGCCGCGGTTGCTGCATGCGCCGGATTCCTGGCGGCTGACGGCGATCAGGCCGACCGCCACGTCCCTGGGGAACAGGTCGATCCCGCGCTGCAGCGCCTGCGCGAGCGGGGCGCCTTCGGCGATCCAGCCGTAGACGGTGCGCGCCAGCAGGTGGCGCACGATGTGTTCGCCGATGCCGGTCGCGGCCACCGCGCCTTCCGGCCCGGCGTAGAAGCCGCTGCCGATGATCGGGCTGTCGCCCACGCGTCCCAGCAGCGACGGCGCCGATCCGCCGGTCGAGGTGGCGACCGCGAAGTGGCCGTCGGGACCGCGCACCACCGCGCCCACGGTATCGCAGGCGCTGGCTTCGGGCAGCTCCAGCGGGCTGTTGTAGTTCCAGATACGCGCGAAGACCGAATTGTCGACCCCGGGCATGACCGGCACCGAGCCGGCCATCTGGGCCATCAGCTTGCGGTGCTCGGCGCGCTGGCGTTCGGTGAGGGGACGGCTTTCCGGCAAGCCGATCGCGCGCGCGAAGCGCTGGGCCCCTTCGCCGGCCAGCATCCAGTGCGGCGTGTCGGCGATGGCGCGCGCCAGCAGGACCGGGTTCCTCACGTCCTGCACGCAAGCGACCGCGCCCAGGCGGCCGCGGGTGTCCATGATCGAGGCGTCCATCTCGACCGTGGCGCCGTCCAGGCCCAGCACGGCGCCGCTGCCGGCGTTCAGGCGGCCATCGTCTTCGAGCGCGGTGACGGCCGCGATGGCGGCGTCCAGTGCGTCGCCCCTGGCTTCCAGCTGGGCCAGGGCGCGGCGCGCGGCCAGCACGCAGGCGTCTTCGTGGTCGACGGATGCGCCGGCGCCGCCGTGCACCACGACGGCGCCGGCTTGTTTGGTGTGACTCATGGTGTCCAGTTTCCTCTTGATTTTTTGTCTTGGCGTGAGAACAAGGCGTGATCACGCTGATTGATAAAAATTATGCAAGATCGGCGGCGCGCACCATATCGGTTGCCTTGCCGTGCGCATGTAAGAGGCTGCTTACAGGAATGGATCGCCAGCGGGCGCAAAGCTCAGGACAGCAGGGAGCCGGGCCGCAAGGCGTGGCGTAGCTGGCGCGCTATTTCCAGGCGCGCCAGCGGCGTCAGGTAGCGGCCGACGTCCACCCGCTCGCCGCGCGCCTCCAGCACGATCAGGGTGCGCATGCCCAGGTCCGCCAGGCTGACGCGGGTATGGTGCGAGTCCAGCCTGTACCCGGTGCAGCGGGCGCCGTCGCGGCGTTCGACCAGCAGCCAGCCCTGGTCCAGGCGGATGGATTCCTGGTCCAGGGCGTGGCGGGCGTAATAGAGAAAAGCCGCGCCCACCGCCGCGCTTTCGGCCAGGGCGAAGGCGAGCACCATCCAGGCGCCGCGCAGGGTGAAGACGAGGGCGATGCCGAGCGTGGCGGCGCCCAGGAGCGCGTAGACCAGCAGCGCCTGGCGCGGCGTCAGCGAACAGTTGCGCTTCATGAGCCATTCGCAGCGGACGGGTGCGGCCGGGCCCGCGCCGCCGGCGCCCACGCCCGTGCCGATGCTGCGCCCAGCTTCCATCGCTGCTCCGTGGCCGATATGACAGCATTATCATAGCGCTATCCGGGATGTCGGGCGCCCGCGACATGCGATGCAAGAGCCTGCTTATCTGTTACCGATATCTGTTACGATAACGCCCCCTCCCACGCAAAGGTTTGTATGACGCACGCTTGCGGCGTTGACTTCGGCACGTCCAATTCCACCGTCGGCTGGCTGCGCCCCGGCGCCATCCATTCGCCGGCAGAGTCGCTCCTCATTCTCGAGGACGGCAAGCCGACCCTCCCGTCCGTGGTGTTCTTCAATGCCGACGACGAGCGCGTGAGCTATGGGCGCGAGGCGCTGGCCGAATACCTGGAAGGCTACGAAGGCCGCCTGATGCGCTCGCTCAAGAGCCTGCTCGGCACCA
Source organism: uncultured Massilia sp. (assembly GCA_946886065.1). Next base: position 10,704 of record CAMPHU010000013.1, read on the forward strand.
GCCTGATCGACGGCCAGACCGAGGTCGCCGGGCGCGCCTTGCCCTTCCGCGCGCTGCTGGCCCAGTTCATCGGCGAGCTCAAGCGCCGTGCCGAGCGCCAGGCCGGCCGGCCCTTCGAGCGCGCCGTGTTCGGCCGGCCGGTGTTCTTCATTGATGACGACGCCGAGGCCGACAAGCTGGCGGAGGAGACGCTGGCCGAGGTCGCGCGCTCGGTGGGCTTCCGCGAGCTCAGCTTCCAGTACGAACCGATCGCCGCCGCCTTCGATTACGAAGCCGGGATCGACCGTGAAGAGCTGGTCCTGATCGCCGACATCGGCGGCGGCACCTCGGACTTTTCGCTGGTGCGGCTGGGGCCGCAGCGCGCGGGCCGGCTCGACCGGCGCGAGGACATCCTGGCCAACGGCGGCGTGCACATCGGCGGCACGGACTTCGACAAATACCTGAGCCTGGCCACCGTGATGCCCCTGCTGGGCCATGGCAGCAACCTGCTGTCGGGCGCGGCGGTTCCGTCGAGCTATTACTTCAATCTGGCGACCTGGCATACGATCAACCAGGCCTATACCCGCAAGAGCCAGGCCCAGCTGGCCGACCTGGTGCGCGATGCGGCCGAGCCGCACAAGATCGCGCGCCTGCAGAACCTGATCGAGGACCGGGCCGGACACTGGCTGGCGATCCAGGTCGAGGGCGCCAAGATCGGTCTGTCGAGCGCCGACCAGGTGCGCCTGCCGCTGGACCGCCTGTCGCCGCCCGAGGAGCTGCGGGTAGAGCGCGCCCGGTTCGAGGCCGCCATCGCCCAGCTGGTCGACAGCGTGGGCGCGACCGTGCGCCGGCTGTTCGCCGACGCCGGCGTGGCCCCCGGGGACGTCGATACGGTATTCTTTACCGGCGGTTCGAGCGGCGTGGGCTTGCTGCGCCAGCGCGTCGCCGCGCTGGTGCCGGATGCGCGCCGGGTCGAAGGCGACCTGTTCGGCAGCATCGGCGCCGGCCTGGCGCTGGATGCGCAGCGCAAATTCGGATAGTTTTTTTGTTAGGGATGAAGCATGAGTAGCTATGAGCGTCCGATCGTGATGCTGGACTTCGAGACCACCGGCCTGTCGCCCGAGATGGGCGACCGCATCACCGAGGTGGCGGCCCTGCGCATCGTCGGCGGCGAGATTACCGAGCGCTATGTCTCGCTGGTCAACTGCGGCGTGCGCATTCCATCCTTCATCACCGGCCTGACCGGCATCACGCAGGAGATGGTCGATGGCGCGCCGCCGGCGCGGCAGGTGGTGCCGGAACTGCTCGACTTCATCGGCGGCGACGTGCTGTCGGCCCACAACGCCAGCTTCGACGAGAAATTCCTGAAGGCCGAAGGCGGGCGCCTCGGCCGCAGCTGCTCGCACGCCGCGCTGGTGTGTTCGCTGAAGCTCTCGCGCCGACTGTATCCGGGGCTGGCGAGCTACAAGCTGGGCCAGCTCTCCAGCCAGCTGGGCATCGTGTTCCGCGGCACCGCCCACCGCGCCGAGGCCGACGCCGAAGTGGCCGCCGAAGTGCTGCTGCATGCCGCCCGCCACCTGGGCCGCACCTGCGGACTCGAACGCGTCGCGCCCGACCTGCTGGTCTCGATCAACAAGGTCGCCGCAGCAAAAATTCCCGTCTTCCTCGACAAGTACGCCGCCACCGTGCGCGAACGGGCCGCCGCGGCCTGATCCGCCTGATCCGTTGACGCCGCGCCCGGTTCCCGGCGCGCGGGACCTGGAATCCCTCGCCCGCGGCCCGCACGATTGTGCCGACTCAAACCCCGGCCCGGCCACTCTACTTACAATTTTAGCAAGTGGATGGCCTCGCTTGCGCGGGCCAGCGCTTCCGATGCGGCCCCGGACCATGGCCGCCCAGCCACCGCTGAACCTGCCGCCACCGGCGGCAGCGCGACACCGCAAGGGGACATGGATGAGCCGCGAGAATGCTGCCCGCGAGGGCTACGACACCTACCTGTGGTTCCGCCGGTCCGCCCAGCGCGGCAATCCCTACGCCCAGTTCAACCTGGCCCTGCTGTATCTCCGGGGCGAGGGCGCCGAACCCGATGACGGCAGCCATGCCGAGTCGGCCGCCCAGCTCTTGATGCGCGCGGCCGAGCACGGCCTGGCCTACGCCCAGAGCCAGCTCGGGGCGCTCTACTACAACGGGCGCGGCGTCCCGCGCAGCGACGAGCTGGCCGCGGCCTGGTTCCGGCGCGCCGCCGAGCAGGGCGACCGCTCGGCCCAATACAACCTGGGCCTGCTGTACCGGCGCGGGCGCGGGGTGCGCCAGTCGCACGAATGCGCGCTCGGCTGGTTCTGGCGCGCGGCCGAGCAGGGCATGGCGCGCGCCCAGAACTACCTGGGCGAATGCTACCTGCACGGCATGGGCGCGGCCGTCAGCTATCCGCTCGCGATGGCCTGGTTCCGCAAGGCGGCCATGCAGGGCTTCCCGCAGGCCCAGCTGCAGCTGGCCCTGATGTACGAGCGCGGGCTCGGGGTCGAGCCCAGCCCCTCGCAGGCGCTGTACTGGTTCCGGCATGCGGCGGCGGCCGGAAATCCCGTGGCCCAGCGCCAGCTTGGCCTGGCCTATGCCGGCGGCCAGGGCGTGCGCGCCGATCCTGTCAGCGCCCGCCACTGGCTGGAGCGCGCCGCCCACCAGGGCGACCGCGACGCCCAGTACGCGCTCGGCGAGCTGCTCGCCGCCCCGCGCGGCCCGGCGCGCGACCGCGAGCGCGCGCTGTCCTGGTTCGAGCGGGCGGCCGACCTCGGCCATGCGCAGGCCCAGTACCGGGCAGGGCACATCCTGGCGGGCGGCTGCGGGCGCGGCTTCGGCGTGGCGCGCAACCATCCGCGTGCGCTGGCCTACTACCTGCGCGCGGCCGAGCAGGGCGCCGCGAACGCCCAGTTCGCGCTTGGTCTGCTGTATGCCAGCGGGCAGGGCGTGCGCCAGGACTTCGCGCGCGCCGCCGAGTGGTACCGCAGGGCCGCCCAGCAGGGCGACGCCAGCGCCCAGAACAACCTCGGCGCGCTGTATGCGCGCGGCGAAGGCGTGGGCCGCGACGACATGCTGGCGGTCTATTGGTACGGCCATGCCGCCGAACAGAACTACGCGCTGGCCCAGGTGAACCTGGCCGGCATGTACGCAGCCGGGCGCGGCGTCGAATGCGACCTGGTGCTTGCCTGCATGTGGCTCTGGCTCGCGGCCCGGGCCGGATGGTCCGGCGCGCCGCGCGCGGACGGGAAGCCTGGAACGCCGGCTGGCAAGCACGCGTCCGTGCATCAAGTCGAGCAGGCGATGGCGCACGCGGTGGAGCAGGCCGCGGCGCGCATGCGCCAGTTGGCGGCGGCGCTCGCCCCCGCCGAGCGGCTCCGGGCGCGAGAACTGGCGGGACGTTGGCTCGCGGCGCGCGAGGGGAGGGCGGATGCCTATCCGGGATTATTGGGCAGTATGGGTGCCGCATAGGTGGTGCACCGCGCGCCTCCGTCGCGGCAGCCGGCTACCGCTATTGCGAAAGGTGTCGCTACAGTCGCAGGATTCGCTTGGAGCGTCGGACAAAAACCTCATGCCTGATCCGTTGACAACAACATCGTACACTCAGCCGTTCAACGTCCGGTATAGGCCGTGGATTCAATCGGTCAACGCAACACGTTCATGAATTCGTTGTGCCGGTGTTTGGCAACCAAGCGTTTTCCTTGGACGTTCGTTTAATAAAAATGCGTGACCGTCGGCACAACGCCGCCTGCCAGTTCGAAAATAGTGCACCCCGCACTATTTTGCCAACCGATGGTTTCCATCGTGCATACTGATCACCCGACCATTCCCATTCCGTCGTGATGCGCATTTCCTCTGCCACCGATTTCCGCGCTGCGGCGCAACGCGTCCTGCCCCCCTTTCTGTTCCATTACATCGATGGCGGTGCAGGTGCGGAAGACACGATGCGTGCCAACGTCGAAGACCTGCAAGCCGTCAAGCTTCGTCAGCGCGTACTGCGCGGCTCGGATGCGCTCGACCTGGGCGTCGAGTGGTTCGGCCAGCGTTACGATTTGCCGATCGCGCTTGCCCCGGTCGGGCTGACCGGCATGTATGCGCGACGCGGCGAAGTGCAGGCCGTACGTGCCGCGGACCGCCGCAACATTCCCTTCATTCAGTCGACGATGTCGGTGTGCTCGCTGGCTGAAGTCGCGGCCCAGGCCTTGAAGCCGCAGTGGTTCCAGCTATACGTGCTGAAGGACCGCGGCTTCATGCGCGACGTCATGAAGCGCGCCAGCGATCTGGGCGCGTCGACCCTCGTGTTCACGGTCGACACGCCTGTGCCGGGCGCGCGTTACCGCGATGCGCACAGCGGCATGAGCGGTCCGAATGCCGGCATGCGGCGCATTGTCCAGGCCATGCAGCGTCCGCGATGGGCTATCGACGTGGGACTGTTCGGCCGCCCCCACGATCTCGGCAATATTTCGGCCTACCTCGGCGGCGCCACCGGACTTCAGGACTTTATGGGCTGGATCGGCGCGAATTTCGATCCGGGGATCAGTTGGCAGGATCTCCAATGGATCCGGGACGAGTGGCAGGGAAATTTGGTTATCAAGGGTATTCTCGATGAGGACGATGCAAGGGATGCGCTGGCGTTCGGCGCCGACGGCATCGTGGTGTCGAACCATGGCGGACGGCAGCTCGATGGCGCGCCGTCGACGGCCCGGGCGCTTCCATCGATCGCCGCGGCGGTGAAAGACCGGATGACCGTCTTCGTCGATGGCGGCATCCGCACCGGCACCGACGTGTTCCGCATGCTCGCGCTGGGCGCCGACGGTGTCCTGATCGGCCGAGCCTTCGTGTACGCCCTGGCGGCGCAAGGGCAGGCCGGCGTCGAACGCCTGCTGGCGATCATGGAGAAGGACATTCGCACGAACATGGTACTGACCGGCGTGAAGTCCCTAAGGGATGCTGGGCCCGATTTGCTGGCCGCATCCGCTCCCCTACCTGGAGCGAACTCCTGATCCGCGCCAAAGGCCCATCATCCCCCTCATCCTCGCCATGCGCGAAGCAATGCCGCGTCTCGGTCTCGCTCCTTCGTGACATTCTGCGGATTTTTCTCAGCAGCAAGCCAGTATTCTGTCTGCGGCCTGCGGGTTTCGCCCAGAGCAGCCTGACCGGCGGGCCCGGCGGTAGGCATGCCCGGCGATTCGCGCTATGATGCCCCTCGGCACTTGCCATACCCATCCCACTCCGACAGAGAACAACATGCACCTGAGACACGCTACGCTCGTCGCCATGCTGGCCGGGGCTTTCGGCGCCCACAACGCGCTCGCCCAAACCTGCGCCGCCACCGGCCCTTCCTTGACCTACCCGGTATCCAAGAAGACCGACCAGCTCGATAACTACCACGGCACCAACGTGGCCGATCCCTACCGCTGGCTCGAAGACGCGAACAGCGCCGAGACCAAGTCCTGGGTCGACGCCCAGAACAAGGTGACCCAGGCCTACCTGGCGCAGATCCCGCAGCGCGAAGCGATCCGCCAGCGCCTGACCCAGCTGTGGAACTACGAGCGCTACAGCGTGCCCGAGAAAGAGGGCGGCCGCTACTTCTACACCCGCAACGACGGCCTGCAGAACCAGTCGGTGCTGTACACGCTCAAGAAGCTGGGCGACACTCCGCGCGTGCTGCTCGACCCGAACACCTTGGCTGCCGACGGCACCGTCGCCCTGGCCGGCGCCGAAGTGAGCCCGGACGGCAAGCTGCTGGCCTACAGCATCGCGGCCTCGGGCTCCGACTGGAACGAGATCAAGGTGCGCGACATCGAGACCGGCAAGGATCTCGAAGACCATATCAAGTGGGTCAAGTTCTCCAGCACCGCCTGGACCAAGGATGGCAAGGGCTTCTTCTACAGCCGCTACGACGAGCCGAAGGAAGCCACCAAGCTGGCCGACGTGAACTACTTCCAGAAGCTCTACTTCCACCGCATCGGCACGCCGCAGAGCGCCGACACCCTGGTGTACGACCGTCCGGACCAGAAGGAATGGGGCTTCGGCGGCCAGACCACCGACGACGGCCGCTACCTCGTCATCACCACCACCAAGGGCACCGCGCCGAAGTACCGCATTTCGTACAAGGACTTGAGCAAGCCGGATTCCAAGGTCGTGGACCTGATCGACAACTTCGACGCCGGCTACGAGTTCATCGACAACATCGGCAGCGTGTTCTATTTCAGCACCGACCGCAATGCGCCGCGCAAGCGCATCGTCGCCATCGACGTGGCCAAGCCGCTTGAGACCAACTGGAAAGAGATCGTCGCCGAGTCCAGCGACACCCTGGTGGGCGCCGACATTGTCAACCAGCAGCTGGTGCTGGAATACCTGAAGGATGCCCGCAGCGTCGTGCGCGTGGTCGACCTGAAAGGCAAGACCGTGCGCGAGATCGCGCTCCCGGGCATCGGCTCGGTGGGCGGCCTGCAGGGCAAGAAGGACGATACCGAGACCTTCTTCTCTTTCACCGGCTACACCACCCCGACCACGATCTACCGCCTCAACCTCAAGGACGGCAAGAGCAGCGTGTTCCGCCAGCCGAAGGTGGCCTTCGACCCGGCGGACTATGAAACCCGCCAGCAGTTCTACACCAGCCGCGACGGCACCAAGGTGCCGATGTTCATCGTGTCGAAGAAGGGCCTCAAGCTGGACGGCTCGAACCCGACCTACCTGTACGGCTACGGCGGCTTCAATATCTCGCTGACCCCGGCCTTCTCGCCGGCCAACCTGGCCTGGATGGAAATGGGCGGCGTCTACGTGGTGGCCAACCTGCGCGGCGGCGGCGAATACGGCGAAGCCTGGCACCAGGCCGGCACCAGGCTGCAGAAGCAGAACGTGTTCGACGACTTCATCGGCGCGGCCGAGTGGCTGGTGTCGAACAAGGTCACCTCGCCGCAGAAGCTGGCGATCGGCGGCGGCTCCAACGGCGGCCTGCTGGTCGGCGCGGCCATGACCCAGCGTCCGGACCTGTTCGGCGCCGCGCTGCCGGCGGTGGGCGTCATGGACATGCTGCGCTTCCACAAGTTCACCATCGGCTGGGCCTGGACCTCGGACTACGGCTCGTCGGAGAACGCGGACGAGTTCAAGGCCCTGGTCAAGTACTCGCCGCTGCACAACCTGAAACCGGGCACCTGCTATCCGGCGACCATGGTGACCACGGCCGACCATGACGACCGCGTGGTGCCGGCGCACAGCTTCAAGTACGCCGCTGCCGCCCAGGCCGCACAGGGCGGCAGCGCGCCGATCCTGATCCGCATCGAGACCAAGGCCGGCCACGGCGCGGGCAAGCCGACCACCAAGCAGATCGAGGAAGTCGCCGACCGCTGGGGCTTCCTGTCGCGCGAGCTGAAGATGGGCGATGCACCGAAGGCGCTAGGCGGTTCGAACTAGGCGCGTGGCCTGAAAAAAAACGGCTGCCGGAGCGATCCGGCAGCCGTTTTGTCATCAGCGATGCATGCGCGGCTAACGGTGCACCACCACCAGCAGCGCCTTTGCCTCGGTCTTGCCGGGGTTCCGGATGACGTGGTCCTGGTCCGCCGGATAGCGCGCCGTGCCGCCGTGCCGGATCTTCCGCTTCTCGCCGCCCACCTCCAGTTCCACCGACCCGATCACCACGCTCAGGTGCTCGTTGGTCCCCGGATCGTGCGCCTGGGATGCCAGCGCGCCGCCGGGCGCCAGGGTCAGCTCATACCATTCATACTTGCCGGCCAGGTCCATCGGCCCCAGGATGCGCAGCGAATAGCCGGCATGGGCGCCGGGCAGGGTGGGAATCTCGTGGGCGTCGACCACGCGGATCAGCTCCGCCGGGCGCACTTCGGACGATAGCAATTCGCCAATCTGCACGCCCAGGGCGTTGGCCAGGCGCCAGGTGATGGCGATGGTGGGGTTGGCCTTTTCGCGTTCGATCTGGGACAGCATCGACTTGGACACCCCCGCGATGCGCGACAGATCCTCCAGGGTGAGGCCGCGCGCGAGGCGCAGGCGCTGTAGCGTGGCGCCAACTTCGGGCGGGGCATTGTTTGCTAGACTTTTATTCATTGCCTTCTTGCTTGCCAAGTTCATTGGCCGGGGGTAAGATTCAATATATTGAATTTTCGTTCGACATAAAGAACCGCGTTTAGTGGGGCGAACGAGTCAACGGTACAACATACGATCACACCCGGTCAAGCCGGACCAACCAGGAGAGCAACACATGAGCGATCAAGCCTTTTACAGCACCCTCCAGCAAAAACTCGACACGCTGAAAACCGAGGGCCTGTTCAAGCCGGAACGTGTGCTGGCCTCGCGCCAGGGCGCGGAAGTCATCGCCCAGGACGGCCGCACCCTGATCAACATGTGTGCGAATAATTACCTGGGGCTGTCCGGCGACCCGGAAACCCAGAAAGCGGCGGCCGCCGCCCTGGAAAAATACGGCTACGGCCTGTCGTCGGTGCGTTTCATCTGCGGCACCCAGACCGTGCACAAGGAACTGGAGCAGAAGCTGTCGGCATTCCTCGGCACCGAGGACACCATCCTCTACGCGGCCGCTTTCGACGCCAACGGCGGCGTGTTCGAGCCGCTGTTCGACGAGAACGACGCCATCATCTCGGACGCCCTGAACCACGCTTCGATCATCGACGGCATCCGCCTGTGCAAGGCCGCGCGCTACCGCTACGCCAACAACGACATGGCCGACCTGGAAAAGCAGCTGCAAGCCGCAACGGAAGCGGGCAAGCGCCACAAGGTCATCGTCACCGACGGCGTGTTCTCGATGGACGGCACCATCGCCCAGCTGGACAAGATCGTCGAGCTGGCCGAGAAATACGGCGCCCTGACCATGATCGACGAGTCGCATGCTTCCGGCTTCATGGGCAAGACCGGCCGCGGCACCCACGAACACTGCGGCGTGATCGGCAAGATCGACATCATCACCGGCACCCTGGGCAAGGCCCTGGGCGGCGCGATGGGCGGCTTCACCTCGGGCCGCAAGGAAGTCATCGAGACCCTGCGCCAGAAGTCGCGTCCCTACCTGTTCTCCAACACCCTGGCGCCGATGATCGCCGGCGCTTCGCTGGCCGTGCTGGACCGCATCAGCAAGTCGACCGAACTGCGCGACCGCCTGCACGAGAACACCGCCTACTTCCGCAAGGAGATCGAGCGCATCGGCTTCACCATCAAGCCGGGCACCCACCCGGTGGTGCCGGTGATGCTGTTCGACGCACCGGTGGCCCAGAAATTCGCCGCCCGCATGTTCGAACTGGGCGTGCTGCTGTCGGGCTTCTTCTACCCGGTGGTGCCGATGGGCCAGGCGCGCGTGCGCGTGCAGCTGTCGGCCGCGCACACCCGCGAGCAGCTGGACAAGGTGCTGGCCGCCTTCGAGCAGGCCGGCCGCGAGCTGAACATCATCAAGAACAACTAATCAAGCAAGAGATCGGAACAAGCATGGAACGCATCCTCATCATCGGCGCCAACGGCCAGATTGGCAGCGAACTGGTCAGCGCGCTGGCGGAACAGCACGGCCAGGCCAACGTGATCGCCTCGGACATCGGTACCAGCAACGTCTACGGCGCGGCGCGCTACACCCAGCTGGACGTGCTGGACAAGGACCGCCTGGCCTCGCTGATTGACAGCGAAGGCATCACCCAGGTCTACCAGCTGGCGGCGCTGCTCTCGGCCACCGGCGAAAAGGCGCCGCTGAAGGCATGGACCCTGAACATGGACGGCCTGCTCAACATCCTGGAAGTGGCGCGCGAGCGCGGCGAAGCGGGCAAGCCGCTCAAGATCTTCTGGCCGTCGTCGATCGCGGCCTTCGGCCCGAACACCCCGGCCGAGAACACCGCCCAGTACACGGTGATGGACCCGACCACGATCTACGGCATCAGCAAGCTGGCCGGCGAGCGCCTGTGCGAGTACTACCACAGCAAATACGGCGTGGACGTGCGCAGCATCCGCTACCCGGGCATCATCAGCTTCAAGTCGCCTCCGGGCGGCGGCACCACCGACTACGCGATCGCCATCTTCCACGCGGCGCTCAAGGGCGAGACCTACGAATGCTTCCTGGGTCCGGAAACCACGCTGCCGATGATCTACATGCCGGATGCGATCCGCGCTACCATCGAGCTGATGGACGCGGCGCCGGAAAAGGTCGCGATCCGCTCCTCGTACAATGTGGCGGGCGTGTCCTTCAACCCGCGCGAACTGGCTGCCGCCATCAAGAAGGCGCTGCCGGAATTCGCCATCGCCTACAAGCCGGACAGCCGCCAGCAGATCGCCGATTCCTGGCCGAAGAGCCTGGACGACAGCCGCGCCCAGGGCGACTGGGGCTGGAAGGCCCGCATCGGCGTCGAGGAGATGGTCGCCGACATGCTGAAGAACATCGACGTCGGCGTCAGCGCCTGATCGTCCTTATCGCACAACCATAATAAAAACCGGAATAGTCGAGACAACAGATGGACATGAGCGTATTTGATCTGTTCAAGATCGGTATTGGCCCGTCGAGCTCCCACACCGTGGGGCCGATGGTAGCGGCGCGCCGCTTCCTGCTGGAATGCGGCCCGCTGGACCAGGCGGTCGGCGTCGAGGCCCACCTCTACGGTTCGCTCGCGCTGACCGGCGTCGGTCACGCCACCGACAAGGCGGTGATCCTGGGCCTGATGGGCGAAACGCCCCAGGACATCGATCCGGACACGGTCGAGGACAAGCTGGCCGAGGCCGAGCTGGACGGCGTGCTGAAGCTGCTGGGCGCCAAGGAAGTGCCGTTCACCTACAAGACCGGCCTGGTCTGGCACAAGGCCTCGACCCTGCCGGAACACCCGAACGGCATGAAGTTCGTGCTCAAGCTGGCGGACGGCAGCGTCATCGAGCGCATCTATTATTCGGTCGGCGGCGGCTTCATCACCGCGGCGGGCGAGAGCCAGGCGCGCGCGGCGGAAGCGCCGGCGGTGGCGGTGCCTTTCCCCTTCAGCACCATGAGCGAGCTGCTGGAGCAGGGCAAGCGCAGCGGCCTGTCGATTCCGCACATGCTGCGCGCCAACGAGCTCGCCCGCATGGGCAAGGCCGATCTGGACGCGGGCCTGGACCGCATCTGGCAGGTGATGCGCGACTGTATCGCCCACGGCCTGGTCACCGAAGGCCAGCTGCCGGGCGGCCTGAACGTGAAGCGCCGCGCGGCCAAGCTGTGGAAACAGGCGCATTGCACCGAGGGCAAGCGCGTCAACGAGCTGCCGCACGATTCCACGCACCAGGTGACCCTGTATGCGATGGCGGTCAACGAGGAAAACGCGGCCGGCGGGCGTGTCGTGACCGCGCCGACCAATGGCGCGGCCGGCATCATCCCGGCGGTGCTGCGCTACTACGCCGAGGATTGCCGTCCGAGCGATCCGGTGCGCGGCGTGCGCGATTTCCTGCTGACCTCCGCCGCGATCGGCATGCTGTGCAAGAAGAACGCCTCGATCTCGGGCGCCGAGATCGGCTGCCAGGGCGAAGTCGGGGTGGCTTGCGCGATGGCGGCGGCCGGCCTGGTGGCGGCGCTGGGTGGCAGCAACGAGCAGATCGAGAATGCAGCCGAGATCGGGATCGAGCATCACCTGGGCATGACCTGCGACCCGATCGGCGGCCTGGTGCAGATTCCTTGCATCGAGCGTAACGGCATGGGGGCGATCAAGGCCATCACCGCGGCTTCGCTGGCCCTCAAGGGCGATGGGACGCACTTCGTCAGCCTGGACAACGTCATCGAGACGATGCGCCAGACGGGGGCGGATATGCAGGTGAAGTACAAGGAAACCTCGCTCGGCGGGCTGGCGGTGCATGTGGTGACCGTCAATCACGCGGCTTGCTGATGCGCTGAGGGCTGTTCGGGCAAACTTCGGTCCCCGCCTTCGCGGGGATGACGGGCGTAGGCTGGGAACTACAGGAGTCTGTGGAGGCCCGCACCCTTACGGCCGTCATTCCCGCGAAGGCGGGAACCCAAGTCCGCAGCGCACCAATCCCGCTTCCTTCAGCCCCCACAAACCCCAAAACTTTATTCACCCAACCCCACTTTTTTGCAGCACAGCATACATTTCGGCCGCCTCACACTATAATAAAGTTTCAACGTGAGCCCCCAACCGGATTTTCTACTGTATGCATTATGTGTCCACCCGCGCGACGAGCGCGTCCGCAGCACGCAATCCCCAGCTGTTTTCCGACATCCTGCTTGGCGGCCTCGCGCCCGACGGCGGACTCTATCTCCCGACGGAGTACCCCCAGGTCACGGGCGCCGAGCTCGATGCCTGGCGCAAGCTGAGCTACGCCGAGCTGGCCTATGAAATCCTGCGCAAGTTTGCGACCGACATTCCGGACGCCGACCTGCAGGCCCTGACCGCGCGCACCTATACCCCCGAGGTCTACCGCAACGCCCGCGCCGGCGAATCCGCCGCCGAGATCACGCCGCTGCGCGTGCTGGAAGAGGGCGCGCGCGGCACCCTGGTGCTGCAGGCGCTGTCGAACGGCCCGACCCTGGCGTTCAAGGACATGGCCATGCAACTGCTCGGCAACCTGTTCGAGTACGCGCTGGCCAAGAGCGAGGATGAACTGAACATCTTCGGCGCCACTTCCGGCGACACCGGCAGCGCCGCCGAATACGCGATGCGCGGCAAGCGCGGCGTGCGCGTGTTCATGCTGTCGCCGCACAAGAAGATGAGCGCCTTCCAGACCGCGCAGATGTTCAGCCTGCAGGACCCGAATATCTTCAATATCGCGGTCGAAGGCGTGTTCGACGACTGCCAGGACCTGGTCAAGGCCGTCTCGAACGACCTCGCGTTCAAGGCGCGCCACAAGATCGGCACCGTGAACTCGATCAACTGGGCGCGCGTCGTGGCCCAGGTGGTCTACTACTTCCGCGGCTACCTCGCCACCACCACCAGTAACGACCAGAAGGTGTCCTTCACCGTCCCGTCCGGAAACTTCGGCAACATCTGCGCCGGCCACATCGCGCGCATGATGGGCCTGCCGATCGACAAGCTGGTGGCCGCCACCAACGAGAACGACGTGCTGGACGAGTTCTTCCGCACCGGCGTCTACCGCGTGCGCAAGTCCTCCGAGACCTTCCATACCAGCAGCCCGTCGATGGACATCTCGAAGGCCTCGAACTTCGAGCGTTTCGTCTACGAACTGGTGGGCCGCGACGCCGACCGCACCCATGCGCTGTTCCGCAAGGTGGAGACCCACGGCGGCTTCGACCTGTCGGGCGCACCGGGCAGCGACGGCGACGAGTTCCGGCAGGTCGGCAAATTCGGCTTCCTGTCGGGCCGCTCGACGCATGCCGACCGCCTGGCGACCATCCGCGACGTGGCAGCGAAGTACGGCATCGTGATCGACACCCACACCGCCGACGGCGTCAAGGTGGCGCGCGAGCACATGCAGCCGGGCGTGCCGATGATCGTGCTGGAGACCGCGCTGGCCGCCAAGTTCAACGAAACCATCGTCGAAGCCCTGGGCAAGGACGCCGACCGCCCGGCCGGCTTCGAGAACATCGAGGCGCTGCCGCAGCGCTTCGTGGTGATGCCGGCCGATGTGGACCGCATGAAGGCTTACATCGCCGAACACACGGGACTGTGACATGAAGCCGCCCATGCTCTCGCGCCGCGAAGCGCTGGACTCCCTGCTCGATGCCGCGCGTGCGGTGGAGGGCGTCGAGATCGTGCCGACATTGGCGGCGAACGGCCGCGTGCTGGCCGAGGACGTCCTGTCCACGCTCGACGTCCCTTCGGCCGACAACACCCAGATGGACGGCTACGCGGTGCGCGCGGCCGACTGCGCCAGCGGCAGCGCCACCTTGCGCGTGGCCCAGCGCATCCCGGCCGGCAGCGTCGGCCAGCCTTTGATGCCCGGCACCGCCGCCCGCATCTTCACCGGCGCCCTGATTCCTTCGGGCGCCGATGCGGTGGTGATGCAGGAGCAGTGCGAAGCCGTGGGCGACAGCGTCACCGTGCGCCATGCGCCGCGCGAAGGCGAGTGGATCCGCCGCACCGGCGAGGATATCGTCGCCGGTTCCGTCATCCTGGCGGCGGGCACGCGCCTGCGCGGCCAGGAGTTGGGCCTGGCCGCCTCGGTGGGCCTCGCGAAGCTGCCGGTGCGCCGCCGCCTGCGCGTGGCGGTGTTCTTCACCGGCGACGAGCTGGCCATGCCGGGCGAGCCGCTGGCGCCGGGCGCCATCTACAACTCGAACCGTTTCACGCTGCGCGGCCTGCTGGAGAACTTCGGCTGCGAAGTGCGGGATTTCGGCATCGTGCCGGATTCGCTCGAAGCCACGCGCGCCACCTTGCGCGAAGCGGCGCATGGGCATGACCTGATCATCACCTCGGGCGGCGTATCGGTCGGCGAGGAAGACCACATCAAGCCGGCGGTGGAGGCGGAAGGCCGACTGAACATGTGGCAGATCGCGATCAAGCCGGGCAAGCCGCTCGCCTTCGGCCAGGTCGGTGAGGCGTTCTTCCTGGGCCTGCCGGGCAACCCGGTGTCGAGCTTCGTGACCTTCCTGCTGTTCGTCCGTCCTTTCCTGCTGCGCCTGCAAGGCGTGAGCGGTGCGGTGGAGCCGGGCGGCTACATGCTGCGCGCGGACTTCGACTGGACCAGGGCCGACCGCCGCAACGAATTCCTGCGCGTGCGGATCAACTCGGCGGGTGGGCTGGACCTGTTCCCGAACCAGGGTTCGGGCGTGCTGACCTCGACCGTCTGGGGCGATGGGCTGGTGGACAACCCGCCGGGCAATCCGATCGCCGCGGGCGACCTGGTGCGCTTCATCCCCTTCGCCGAACTGCAGCATTAGGAGCGACATGAAGATCAATTTGCGGTATTTCGCCTCGGTGCGCGAGGCGGTGGGCATCGGCCAGGAGTCGGTGGAGCTGCCGGGCGACGTGGATACGGTCGGCGCCGTGCGCAGCCTGCTGGCGACGCGGGGTGGTGCGTGGGCGGAGGCCCTGGCGCCGCAACGCGCCGTGCGCATGGCCTGCAACCAGGTGATGTGCGGCCCCGAGGCCAGGGTGGAAGAAGGCGCGGAAGTGGCGTTCTTCCCCCCGGTCACGGGCGGCTAGGCTTACAGGACGACGATCGACTGCTCCGCCAGCGCCATCAGCTTGGCGCAGTTGTCGCTGCGTTCCGAAAACTCCCTCCAGGCCGTGGTGCGCGCCACCGCCTGCCACTTGCGCAGCGACTCGGCGTTCATGTCGGTCACCTTGGCGCCGGCGCGCTGGTAGACCGAGGCCACCGCCGCATCGTCGGCCTGTGCCGCGCGCAGCGCGAACTTCTCCAGGTCCGCGCCCACGGCCATGATGGCCGCCTGCTGCTGTTTGCCCAGGCGGTCGAACACCGTCCGCGACATCATCAGCGGCTCGAACATGAACCAGTAGGAACCGCCGCGCGCCGTGGTCAGGGACTTGGCCGATTCGTGCAGGCGGAAGGAGATCAGCGATGTCGACGAGGTCAGGGCCGCGTCCAGTGCGCCGCTGCGCAGCGCCGCCTGGATCTCGTTGGACGGCATGTCGACCACGGTGGCGCCGGCGTCGGCCAGCAGCTGATCCATCTCGCGCGAGCCGCCGCGCACCTTCAGGCCGCGGGCGTCTTCCGGATTGACGATCGGCGCGCCGCGCGAAGCGACGCCGCCGGCCTGCCAGATCCAGCTCACGATCACCAGGCCCTGTTCGGCCAGGATGCGCGACAGTTCGCGCCCCACCGGGGCGTCCTTCCAGGCGTAGCCCTGCTCGTACGAAGTGATCAGGGCCGGCATCAGGCCGATGTTGGCTTCCGGGGATTCGGTGCCGGCGTAGGACAGGGGCACCAGGGCCATGTCCAGCGAGCCGCCCTTCAGCGCGCCGAACTGGGCGTTGGCGCCCATCAGCGAGGAATTCGGGTAGATCGAGAATTTCAAGCCGCCACGGGTGCGCTTCTCGACCTCGGCCGCGAACATGCGGCACAGCCGGTCACGGAAGTCGCCTTGGGCGATGCTGCCGCCCGGGAATTGATGAGAGATTTTCAGATTGCCTGGTTGCGCCCATGCGGACTGCATCCAGAGAGGGCTGGACGCAAGCGCGCCCAAAACGGCCCTACGGGTCATTACCGACATACACATCCTCCAAGATGTTTTAACGGACTGCCGCAAATCGTGGCTCCTCGTCGGGCGGGAGCGCATCGTCTGCATGGCGGGTACAAGAATATTCCTGCTGTCTTTATTGTCAAGCAGAATCTTGCAGGTTTTGCAAAGGCATATCCATGCCGGGGCGGCAGGCTGCCGCCGCCCGGTAGTCCCCGTATTGACCCATCCTGGAGGATGGATGTGTCAGCGTCGCGGTTTGGCCGCCGGCTTGCCGTCTTCGCACAGGGCGCAGGCGGCGCCAGCTCTGGCCTGGCGGTAGCGCGAGGCGACGAAGATCGCCGCCGCCGCGCACGACCAGCCGAGCGTCGCCGGCCAGGTGGCCGCGAGACTGTCGCCGCGCAGCCAGTCGACCAGCGCGAGGAGGAGGAACATCGTGCTGGAAGCCAGGAGATATTGCCCGGCCCAGTAAGTCTTCGAACGCATGGTGGATCCTTTGTCAGCGGCGGTTGAGGAAACGGCGGAGGTGGCCGGCCAGCGCCTCGGGCTGGTCGATCATCAGGAAATGACGGGCCGGCGCCACCGGCAGCACCTCGACGGACGCCAGGCCGGGCAGCAGGCTGCGATAGTGCTCCACCTTGGCGGCGGCCGTCAATCCGTCTTCGGCGGTGTCGGGTTCAAAATAGGGCGCCAAGACCAATACCGGTGCGCTGACCTTCGCCAGCTCCGGGCGCAGGTCGAGCGCCAGCACGTCGGCCATCCAGGCGCCGACGGCGGCGCGGTCGCTGCGCAGCAGCAGCCGGGTCATGTCGTCGGCCTTGCCGATGTCGAGCGCGCCCTGGGTGCGCATATACATGCCTTGCTGCTCGGCGTAGGCGGCGGGAGGCGTGGCCGCCAGGCGCGCCTGGATGCCGGCGGCCATCTGCGGGCGCTGGACCGGGGGCAGGGCTTCGGTGCCCGGCATCACCGGCAGGCCGTCGAGCGAGACCACGCCGCCGATCCTGTTGCCGAGATCGGCCGCGACGGCGAGGGCGAGCGCGCCGCCCAGGCTGTGGCCGACCAGCACCGGCTTGTCGAGGCGCCGGCCGGCGACCAGCTCGCCCACGGCCGAGCGGGCAGCGGCGAAAGGAGCGGCTGCGGGCGCCGGGCGGCCGTCGAAGCCGGGCAGGGTGACGACGTACAGGGTGTACTCCGGGCTGAAGCGCCGCACCAGGTCTTGCCACACCCAGGCGCCGCTGGCCAGGCCGGGGATCAGGATCAGCGGGCGGCCCTTGCCGCCGTGGCGCTCGACCAGCATGCCCTGGATCTCGAAGCGCTCGGCCGGCGCGATGGTGGCCGCGAAGCGGTTCGGCGGTGGCGTGCCGGCCTGCTGGGCCGTCGCCGCCTGGGGCAGCGCGGCGGCCAGGGCCAGGGCGAACAGGATGCTAGCGTTCATGCGGTCTCCGGGTCGGGGGAAAAGATGGATTCGACGGGGTGGCCGAACAGGCGCGCGATGGCGAAGGCCAGCGGCAGGCTCGGGTCGTAGCGGCCGGTCTCGATCGCATTCACGCTCTGGCGCGACACATCGAGTTGCTGCGCGAGGTCGGCCTGGCTCCAGCCGCGTTCCGCGCGCAGTTCGCGGATGCGGTTCTTCATCGGTTCAGGAGGCGGCGCAGGGCGCACACCAGCACCGTGGCGCCGCACAGCACGCACCAGACGCTGAACATCGACAGGCGCGGAAAGCCGGCCGTCTCGAGGAAGCCATAGGTGAACGTCAGGCCGGCCGTGATCGCCGCCGCCAGCGCGACCGACTCGAGCAGGAACCGGCGGATGTATTCGTCGACCCGGGCCAGGTGGCGGGCGATGGCCCACAGGCCCAGGCCGAAGCCGAGCATGGGCGACAGCAGGACCAGGGTGCGCGCCGGCCCATCCTCCATCGGCCGCCCGAAGCGGATGGCCGCGACCAGCAGCAGCGTATAGAGGAGGAGCGCAGCGCCCAGCTCCTTGACATAGGCCCTGGCGACACGTTGCTCATGCATGATGACACCCCGCAGGTAGTAAAGTATGCTTGACATCGTAGGCGGCGATTCTTGCAATGTCAAGCATACTTTACACGTCGCCTGGGCCGCGCAAACCGACTACAATGCGGCTCCCTTGTTGACCGAGCCTGCCATGAGCCAGCCTTCATCGTCCCCACTTCGCGTCGCCGTCATCGGCGGCGGCCCCGCAGGCCTGATGGCGGCCGAGGTGCTGGCCGCAGGGGGTGTGCAGGTCGATGTCTACGACGCCATGCCCTCCGTCGGCCGCAAGTTCCTCCTCGCCGGCAAGGGAGGGATGAACATCACCCACTCCGAGCCTTACGGCGAGTTCGTGGCCCGCTATCGTGGACGCAGTGCGCAGGTCCGGCGCTGGCTGGACGCGTTCACGCCTGAGCAGGTGCGGGCCTGGATCCACGGTCTGGGGATCGACACCTTCGTCGGCAGCTCGGGCCGCGTCTTCCCGACCGACATGAAGGCCGCACCGCTGCTGCGCGCCTGGCTGCACCGCTTGCGCGAGGCGGGGGTGCGCTTCCACATGCGGCATCGCTGGATCGGCTGGGAGGGCAAGGATCTGCGCCTGGCGACGCCGGAGGGCGACCTCGCGGTGCAGGCCGATGCCGTCATCCTCGCCCTGGGTGGCGCCAGCTGGGCGCGGCTCGGGTCGGACGGGGCCTGGGCGCCGCTGCTGGGCGGCCGGGGTGTGGATGTGGCGCCGCTGGCGCCCGCCAACTGCGGCTTCGATACCGGCTGGAGCGAGCATTTCAGCAGCCGCCATGCCGGCGCGCCGCTGACCACGGTCGGGCTCGCTTACCGCGACGATAGCGGGGAGCTGGTGCGCCGCAAGGGACAGTTCGTGGTGACCGGGACCGGCATCGAGGGCAGCCTGGTCTACGCCTTGTCGGCGGCGCTGCGCGACCAGATCGCGCGCGACGGCAAGGCCATGGTATGGATCGACCTCGCGCCCGACCACAGCGCCGGGCGCGTGCTGGCGGAGGTGACTCGGCCGCGCGGCTCGCGCTCGATGTCCAGCCACCTGCAGAGCCGTCTCGGCCTCAAGGGCGTCAAGGCGGGACTGCTGCGCGAATGCCTGTCGGCCGAGGAGTACGCCGACCCGGCACGGCTTGCGGCCGCGATCAAGGCGCTGCCGCTCAGCCTCTTGCGCCCGCGCCCCATCGATGAAGCGATCAGCAGCGCGGGCGGCGTGCGCTTCGACGCCCTCGACGGCGAGAGCTCCATGCTGCGCGCCCTGGAAGGCGTGTTCGTGGCGGGCGAAATGGTGGACTGGGAAGCGCCGACCGGCGGCTACCTGCTTACCGCATGCTTTGCAAGCGGCAGGGCGGCCGGCAGGGATGCGCTGGCCTGGCTGGCCGCCCGCCGGTAGGCCCCGAGGTCGCGTACCATTGCCCCGAGGAAGCAGCCGTTCAGGAGACCGAACAGGGTACAGAGCGTGACCGCAAACCCTGCTTCCCGATGCAGCTGCGGCACGATGACCCAGGCGACCGACGCTGCGTACTTGATCACGAACACTCCCAGCATCATCGCCAGCGGCGCCGCGCTGCCTTTCATGCGCACGCCCGCTGCCCGCACCACGATCCGGGTGGGCGCGAACTTCCAGACCAGGAGCGCGGCACTGCCCGCGCCGAGAGCCCAGGTGAGCAGCAACAGGCCATCCTGGCCGAACTTGGCCGCGATGTCCTGGAGCGACAGGGCCAGCATGACGATGGGGATGATGGTCAACCGGCGCGGCGTGACAGTGCGTTCGCGCAGGGCGACGCCACCGCGGTAGACGAGGAAGGCGAGGCTCGCCCACACGTAGGCGGGGGTGTGGCTCAGGATCTGGATCAGCATGGCGGCTCCGCAGGCGGTTTGCTTGGCCCCACTGTGCCAGCGCGGCAGCGAGTGCGGACAACTTTGCGACGAAACGGCGCTTGGCGGCGCGAACCGGAAGCGCGGCGGCGCGAAGCGGACGGCGCCCCGCAGCGATGGCTACGGTATCAGGCGGGCCGCGCGGAGCTGGGCAAACAGGTCGAAGAAGGATGCCTCGGTGGATTGCCAGGCGCTGAAACCGAGCTGGCGGCTGCGCGCCATGTCGGTCATGACCTCGATAGGCCGTCCGAGATCGAGGTCGGTGTGCCAGGCCGAAGCCAGCCGGTCGAGGTCGGGTTCGGCCAGGCCATGACGGGTCGCCATCTCGCGCCAGAGCCCGTGGTCGTTCGCCATGATCGCCTCCAGGGGCTGGATCGTGCCGCTGTAACCGGCCGCCTGGATGCCGAACCAGCCGGCCAGCCTGCCCCATAGCCAGCTCCAGCGGAACAGATCGCCGTTGACGATATTGAAGGCCTCGTTGCGGGCGGCGTCGGTATCCGCGGCCCAGGCAAGCTGCCTGGCCAGCATGCGGGCGTCGGTGACGTCGGACAAGCCCTTCCACTGGGCTTCCGATCCGGGGAACTGGAAGGGGCGGCCGGTTTCCTTGCAGATCGACGCATACACGGCGAGCGTGGTGCCGAGATTCATGGCATTGCCGACCGCCAGGCCGATCACGGTGTGCGGGCGGTGTATGGACCAGGTGAAGCGGTCGCGTTCCGCAGCGGCGTAGACTTCGTCCTCTTGCGCATAATAGAAGTTCTCGACCGGCAAGCGGGGCTGGCTCTCGCGCAAGGGGGTGTCCGGCAAGGTGCCGGAGGCGGCATAGGCTTCGAACGGTCCCAGGTAGTGCTTCAGCCCCGTGACCAGGGCGACGTGGCGCAGCGACCCTTTCGAAGACAGGGCGTCCAGGAGGTTGCGCACCATGCCGGCATTGACGCGGATGTTATCCGCCTCGGTCGCCTGGCGCATCCAGGTCGTGATGAAAACGTGTGTCGGCGCGATGTCGGCGACGGCCGCACGAAGTCCGGCGGGGTCGAGCAGGTCGGCTGCAACGGGAAGCAGGCCAGGAATGCCGGCGGGAGGCCGCCGCGCAAGCCCGTACACCGTCCAGCCGCGCGCAAGCAGTTCGCGTGCCGTGTAGCTGCCGCCAATGCCGCTCACCCCGGCTACCACTGCTGTCCTTGCCATGCCGCCCTCCGTCTCGACCGGCGTCCACGATAGCACAGGGGAGAAGGCCCGCGCGCGCGCCTCTCGCGAAGCGCGCGGGCGGCCAGGGCCCGGGCCGGGTGCTTACTCCTCGAACGAGACCCTGCCGCTGCCGGTCCGGCTGACGCTGCGCTCGTCCGGATTGCCCAGCACCTCGATGTCGCCGCTGCCGCTGACCGAGGCCATCACGGAGGCGCGCGCCTGCACGGTGCTGTTGCCCGAACCGGTCTGGGACACGGTCACGCGCTGGGCGCGCAGGTCGCGGGCGTCGAGCTGGCCCGAGCCGCTGGCGCGGGCGTCCAGCTCGCGCGCGGTGCCGACCACCGTCATGCGTCCGGAGCCCATCAGCTCGGCCTCGAGCCGGTCGATGGAGGCGCCCGCATTCAGGTCCAGGTCGCCGCTGCCGTTGAGGCCCGCTTCCACCTTGCGGAAGCGCCCGTTGAACTTGACGCTGCCCGAGCCGTCGAGGCGGACCTCGATGCGCTCGCCCGAGAAGCCGTTGATGCGGCTGTCGCCGCTGCCGTCGATGGTGGCCGCCGTGAGGGCCGGCAGCACCAGCTCCACTTCCAGCGGCTGGCGGCGGCGCAGCACCATGCCGCGGATGCCGACGTTGAGCACCGCGCCTTCGGCCTTGACTTCGATATTGCTCAGCAGGCGTTGCTCGCCGCGCACCTTGAGCGAAGGCGTGGCGCCGTAGCGCAGGTTCAGGTCGATGGGGCCGTTCAGTTCGATGGCATTGACGTCCGGCGGCAGCTCGCGGGTTTCGGTGACGACCTGGCGGCCTTCGCTGGCGGCGCTGACGCCGTTGGCGCGCAGCATGCTGTAGCTCAGCGCGATCAGCACGCAGGCCAGCAGCAGCAGGCTGAAACCGATTTTCAACAATCCTCGCATGGCGCTTCCTTCAGCTTCCCTTGAGCAGGGACAGGTTCATCTTGACGTAGCGGCGCACGCCGACGATGGTGTACTTGGTGATCACGATCGAGATCAGGAACAGCGCGATCCCGCCCAGCACCAGGCCGGAGCCGAACAGGGTCTGGGTGGTGCGCGACTCCGGATCGAGGTCGGTGGTGATCTGGATCTTGCGCTCGGCCACCGCCTCGGCGCCGCGGATCACGCGCGAATGCGCCGGTTCGGCATCCGGGTCCGGATCGCCGCCATCCATCTCGACCGGGTCGGAGGACTTTTCCTCGTACACGTGGATGCCGGTCTCGCCGATCGAGATGCGGGTCTGGACGTTCTGGCGCTCACGCCCGTCGTCGCTGATGGTCACGCGGTGCAGCGGGCCGTTCAGCACCAGTTCGTTGGCGCCGGCCAGGCCGCTGGCCGTGATCGCGATGCCGCCGACATAGAAGCCGAAAGCGGAGGCGTACAAGGCCACCAGCAGGGAGGCATACACGGCGGCCGGAATCGCCATGAACAGGTTGAACACCAGCAGCCCGGCGGCCGAGGCCACCATGCGCAGGATGTTGGTCGGGCTCTTCTTTTCCTTGAACGCGTCCATGTGGACGCTGGCGCGCAGCGAGACCGCGACCTTGCGCGGGTCGCCCAGCTCTTCCGCGACTTCCTGCTCGCGGCGGCCGGCGGCGTTGCCGTCGACGAAACGCTGCTCGTACCAGGCCAGGGTCTTGGCCTGCGTCTCGGGCGGCAGGCCCAGCATGGCCCGTTTGAGCGCGTCGAGGTATTCCAGTTTACCCATCGGTGAATATGCTCCGTCTTGTGCTGCGTCTTTACAGGCGAATCAGTGATGGCCGACAACCGGGATCGTGCTCAGCGCCGTCGTGACGCCGTGGTCCGCGCCGCCGATCAGCTCCGGCATGACCAGCACGGCCGTGCTGACGGCGACCAGCGCCAGCAATGCCATCGTCCGCAATCCGAGTCGTAGGTTCATGATCATCGCCCGTAAGACCTGTTTCGATGTTGCTACCTTACGGAATCGGACTCCTGGGCGCCATCGGCGTGCGACAGGCTGCGTTTTTCGCGGGGCAGGGTGCCGTAGGCGCGGATGGCCGTCGCCGCCGCGACCCCGCTGCGCACCGCGGTTTCGAGGGTGGCGGGGTAGTCGCTGGCCGTGTAGTCGCCGGCCAGGACCACGCCTGGCAAGGGCGTCCCGTTACCGGGGCGCACCAGGCCCGGCGAGCACGAGAAGGTGGCGCGCTTCTCGGTGATCACCTGCGACCATGCCGGTCTTGCAAGGGTTTCATTGCGGAAATCCTGCGCCAGCTGGCCGGCGATGGCCGCCGCCAGGGCGTCCTGCGGCAGGGCCGCGGCGTCCATCGCGGCGCTGACCACCACCGCGAGCAAGCCGTCCTGGGCGCCGTCGAGCTGGCCGCGGTCGAACACGAACTGGCCCCAGCGGCCCGCCGCCGGATCGTCTTCCAGGGCGTAGAAGGGCAAGCCGAGCCGGGTGCCGGAGGCGTATTGCAGGTAGCAGGTGGCGATCGGCTCGTAGCCGAAGCCGTCCAGCTGGGCGGCGAGGCCGCGGGATGCGGCATGCGGTGCGAGCAGCGCGGCGCTCTGCCAGGGCGGCGTGGCCAGCACCAGTGCGTCGTAGACCGGATCGGAAGGCGCCTCGCCGCTCAGCTGCGCCGTCCAGCGTCCGCCGGCCGCGGGCGCGATGCCCGCCAGCTTGACGCCCGTGTGGACGGCTGCGCCCTTGCGGCCCAGGAAGGCGGCGGCCGCTTCCGGGAACAGGGCGCCCATCGCCAGCTTGGGCAGCAGCATGTCGGACGCCCGGCGCCGCCTGGCGCCCAGGCTGTCGCGCAGCACGGCCAGGAAGACCTGGCTCGACGCGCGCTCCGGCGGGGTGTTCAGGGCGGCGATGCAGAGCGGCCCCCACAGCAGGCGCTTGAGGCGCCCGGTCTGGTCGAAACGCTCGAGCAGTTCGGCCACCGGGCAATCGGTGTAAAGCTGCCAGCCCATCCAGCGCGCGGCCGTGGTGAAGCGCGCCAGGGCCAGCTTGTCGGCGCGCGCCAGTCCCTTGGCGCGCAGCAGGGCGGCCAGCAGGTGCAGCGGCGCCGGCAGGCGCGGCGCGGCGAAATCCATGCCCGTGCCGCCAGGCGGATAGCGCATCTGCACCGGCAGGCGCAGCATGGCCGTGTCGGGGTCGACCCCGACGGTGCGCAACAGGCGCAAGGTGTCGCCATAGGCGCCGAGCAGGATGTGCTGGCCGTTGTCGAGCATGCGGCCGCGCACCTCGACGCCGCGGGCGCGGCCGCCGAGGCTGCGCGCCGCTTCCACCAGGGTCACCTGGACGCCCTGGCGGGCCAGTTCCACGGCCGCCGCGCAGCCGGCCCAGCCGCCGCCGGCGACCAGGACCCGCAGGTCCTTCTCAGGCACGGACATAGGTCTTCCACGCCAGCCACAGCTTGCGCAGCGGCGTCAGCGAAATGCGCTGGGTCAGCACATGGAAGCCGTCGCGCTCGATCTCGTCGAGCAGGGTGCGGTAGATCGCCGACATCATCAGGCCGGGTCGCTGGGCGCGCCGGTCCTCCTTCGGCAGCAGGGCCAGGGCTTCGTCGTAGGTGCGCTGGGCGCGCTCCGTCTGGAAGCGCATCAGCGCTTCGAACTTCTCGCTGTGGCGGGCGTTGAGCAGGTCGGCCGCGGTGACGTTGAATTGCTGGAGTTCGTTCACCGGAATGTAGATGCGGCCCTTGCGCGCATCCTCGCCGACGTCGCGGATGATGTTCGTCAGCTGGAAGGCCAGGCCGAGTTTCTCGGCATAGGCCAGGGTCTGCGGATTGGTGTAGCCGAAGATGCTGGCCGACAGGATGCCGACCACGCTCGCCACGTGCCAGCAATAGCGCTGCAGGCCGGCGTAGTCCAGGTAGCGGCTCTGGTCCAGGTCCATTTCCATGCCGTCGACGATGGCCAGCAGGTGCTTTTCTTCCAGCTTGTACGGCTCCACGTGCGGCTGCAGGGCCTGGGTCACGGGGTGGGTCGGGCTGCCCTTGTACATGGCGGAGACTTCGGTGCGCCACCAGGCCAGCTTGATGCGGGCCACCGACTGGTCGGTCGTGTCGTCCACGGTGTCGTCGACTTCGCGGCAGAAAGCGTACAGCGCGGTGATCGCGCGCCGGCGCTCCGGCGGCAGGAACAGGAAGCTGTAATAGAAGCTGGAGCCGCTCTGGAGCGTCTTTTGCTGGCAGTATTCGTCAGGAGACATGTAGTTCTTGATTGAGGTAGCGCGATGCGAATCCGCTATCTTATCCGATGCGGGCACCGGGACGCGAGCGGAAGCGCGGGTTGGCGGCTGTCCGCGCTTACATCCGGAGCGCGCGCCAGCCGATCGCGAGCCAGTCCGGGGCCTTGAGGACCGGGCGGCGGCGGAACACGTCGTAGTCGGCGGCTTCGATCCCGTCCAGGATGCGCATGCCGCCCTGGATCATCATCCTCAGCTCCCAGCCGATGCGGCCCGGCAGGCGGCGCGCCAGCGGCGCCCCGGACAGCATCAGGGCGCGCGCCCGTTCCACCTCGAAGCGCATCAGCGGGCGCCAGCCGCTGTCCAGGCTCCCCGCCTGCAGCGCGCTTTCGCTGACGCCGTGCCTGGCCAGGTCTTCCTGCGGCAGGTAGATTCGGCCCTTGGCCAGGTCGATGGCCACGTCCTGCCAGAAGTTGATCAGCTGGAGCGCCGTGCAGATGGCGTCCGAGTCGCGCACGTTGAGGGCGTCGTCGGCCTCGTACAGGGAGAGCATCAGCTTGCCGACCGGGTTGGCCGAGCGGTTGCAGTAGTCGAGCAGGGCGGGGTAGTCGGGATAGCGGTGGGTGACCACGTCCTGGCGGAATGCCGACAACAGGTCGCGCATCGGCTGCACCGGCAGGCGGTAATCGGCGACCACCGCGGCCAGCCGGGCGAACATCGGGTCCTCGGGAGTGCCGCCGGCGGCGATCACATCCAGCTCGCGCTCGTAGGCTCCCAGCGCGGCCAGGCGATCTTCGGGTGCGGCGTCGCCTTCGTCGGCCAGGTCGTCCGCGCTGCGGGCGAAGGCGTAGATTGCCTCCACGGCCGGCACCAGGCGCCGCGGCAGTAAAAAGGAAGCGACGGGGAAGTTTTCGTAATGGTCGACGGCCATGAATTGAGTGCTGACTCTAAAGTCAATTATTTTTGTACTTGCATGATTATAATTGCAGAAGTGTCACATGTATCAATGCGTGGTCCCGGCTGGGCATGACCCGGCAGGCCCTGCTGTCGCCGATCGACCCAACCAAGGATTCTCCGTGTTCGCCCGACTCTCCTCCCGCCAGCTGCGCGCCGCCATCGCCGTCCCCCTGCTCGCCAGCCTCCTTGCCGCCTGCAACAAACCCGCTCCCAAGACGGAAGACGTGCGCCCGGTGCGCGCCATCACCCTGGCTGCCGATGCGGTCGGCGAGCGCCTCGCGTTCTCGGGCGACGTCCGTCCGCGCTACGAATCGCGCCTGGGCTTCCGGGTCGGCGGCAAGATCGTCGAGCGCAAGGTCGACGTCGGGGCGGTCGTCAGGCGCGGCGACGTGCTGATGCGGCTGGACCCGCAGGACCTGCGCCTGGCCGAAAGCCAGGCCCGCGCCGCCCTGCGCGCCGCCGAGACCGAGCGCGACCTGGCCCAGGCCGACTACAAGCGCCACCAGAACCTGCGCGCCCAGAATTTCGTCAGCCAGGCGGTGCTGGACACCAAGCAGAGCACCCTCAAGGCGGCCCAGGCGAATGTCGACGCCGCGCGCGCCGCCTTCCGCGGCCAGGCCAACCAGGCCGGCTATGCCAGCCTGGCCGCCGACGCGGACGGCGTGGTGACCGGCATCGACGCCGAAGTCGGCCAGGTGGTCACGGCCGGCGCCCCGGTGGTACGCGTGGCCCGCACCGACGAGAAGGAAGTCGTGATCGGCATCCCCGAGGACAAGGTCGAGCTGCTGCGCAAGACCTCCGAGGTGAGCGTGCGCCTGTGGGCCAATCAGGGCGAGGCGATTCCCGGCACGATCCGCGAAGTGTCGCCGGTGGCCGACCCGGCGACCCGTACCTATACCGTGAAAGTGGCGATCCCGGCCCGCCCGGACATCCGCCTGGGCATGACGGCCACCGTGGAGATCGCGAGCCTCAGTGATCCAATGCGTGGGGCCACCGCGCTGCGCGTGCCGCTGTCGGCCCTGGTCCATCACCAGGGCGCCACCAGCGTCTGGGTGGTGGAGAAGGGCGCCGTGCGCATGGTGCCGGTGCAGGTGGCCGGCCAGGTCGACAACGATGTGATCCTGGGCGGCGGCGTGCAGGCCGGCCAGCAGGTCGTGACCGCCGGCGTGCACCTGCTCAAGAACGGGCAGAAAGTCCGCATCCTGACCGCCGACGTCTCGCGCCGCGCCGACACCGAGGCCGCGGTGAACGGGAGCAAGGCCGGCGGGAGCGCGCGATGAAGGGCTTCAACCTGTCTCGCTGGGCGCTGGAGCACATCCCGCTCACGCGCTACCTGATCGCGGCGCTGCTGGTGTTCGGCGTGCTGAGCTACCAGCAGCTGGGCCAGGACGAAGACCCGCCGTTCACCTTCCGCGCCATGGTCGTGCGCGCCGTGTGGCCGGGCGCCACCGCGGTGCAGATGGCCGAGCAGGTCACCGACCCGCTCGAACGCAAGCTGCAGGAGACGCCGTATGTGGACCGCATCCGCAGCTTCTCCAAGCCGGGCGAGACCACCATCATCCTGGAACTGCGCGAATCGACCCCGCCCAAGGAAACCACGCCGACCTGGTACCAGGTGCGCAAGAAGATCGGCGACATGGCCGGCACCCTGCCGCAGGGCGTGATCGGTCCCTTCTTCAACGACGAATTCGGCGACACCTACGGCTCGATCTTCGCCTTGTCGAGCGACGGCTTCACCTATGCCCAGATGCGCGACTACGCCGACTTCGTGCGCCAGCAGCTGCTGCGCGTGCCGCTGGTCTCCAAGGTGGAGCAGTTCGGGGTGCAGAACGAGAAGGTTTACATCGAGTTCTCCGGCAAGAAGTTCGCCCAGCTGGGCATTCCCTTCGAGCAGATCGTCAACCAGATCCAGACCCAGAACCAGATCGAGGCCAGCGGAGTACTGGTGACGCCGACCGATAACCTGCAGGTCCGGGTCACCGGCGCAATCAGGCAAATCGGCCAGCTGGAGAATCTGCAGCTGCGCGCGGGCAGCACCACCTTCCGCCTGGGCGACTTCGCCACCGTGAAGCGCGGCTACCAGGATCCGCCCCAGGACAAGATGCGCTACAACGGCAAGGAAGTGATCGGCCTGGGCGTCTCGATGGAGAAGGGCGGCAACATCATCCAGCTCGGCAAGGGCCTGGACGAGACCGTGGCGCGCATCCGCTCCCAGCTCCCGGTCGGCATCGAACTCGAACGGGTGGCCGACCAGCCGCGCGCCGTCCAGGACTCGGTGGGCGAATTCGTCAAGGTGCTGATCGAGGCGGTCGTGATCGTGCTGATCGTCTCCTTCCTGTCCCTCGGCCTGCATACGAAACCGAAGCTGCGCGTGGATATCCGGCCCGGCCTGGTGGTGGCGCTGACGATTCCGCTGGTGCTGGCGATCACCTTCCTGTTCATGCGCATCCTCGACATCTCGCTGCACAAAATCTCGCTCGGCGCCCTCATCATCGCGCTGGGCCTGCTGGTGGACGATGCGATCATCGCGGTGGAAATGATGGTGCGGAAGATGGAGGAGGGCCTGTCGCGCTTCGAGGCGGCCACCTACGCCTACACCTCGACCGCCATGCCGATGCTGACCGGCACCCTGATCACGGCCGCCGGCTTCCTGCCGATCGGCCTGGCCAAGTCGGCGGCCGGCGAGTACACCTTCTCGATGTTCTCGGTGAACGCGATCGCGCTGCTGGTCTCCTGGGTGGTGGCGGTGGTCTTCACGCCCTACATCGGCTTCATGCTGCTCAAGGTGAAGCCGCACGCCCACGGCGAAAGCCACCACGACGTCTTCGACACCCCCATGTACCAGCGCTTCCGCCGCCTGGTGAACCGTTGCGTCGAGTGGCGCAAGACCACGATTGCCCTGAGCCTGGGCGTGTTCGCGCTGGGCGTGTTCGGCTTTAACTTCATCGAGA
>CAMPHU010000014.1 GCA_946886065.1 uncultured Massilia sp.
ACTACAGCATCCATTCATCGGGAAACGCAATGAAATCGGTTCAACAAGAAGTCGACGAGCGCAGCAATCTCACGGGGACCAACAAGTTCGAGCTGCTGCTGTTCCGCCTCGGCGGCGACGACAACGGCGACCACAGCGAGCTGTTCGGCATCAACGTCTTCAAGATCCGCGAGATCGTCGCCATGCCTGCGATCACCTCGGTGGCCGGTTCGCCCCCGCACGTGCTGGGCGTGGTCAACCTGCGCGGCCAGATCATCCAGGTGCTGGACCTGCCGGCGATCGCCGGCGTCAAGCCGAAGACCGGCCTGAACATCATGCTGGTGACCGAATTCGCCCGCACCACCCAGGCCTTCGCGGTGGAGAGCGTGGAAGAGATCGTGCGCCTGGACTGGAACCAGGTGATGTCCGCCGAGCACAGCGCCGGCAGCGGCATGGTGACCAGCATCGCGCGCCTCGACCCGGTGGGCGGCGAGCCGGGCCGCCTGGCCCAGGTGCTGGACGTCGAGACCATCCTGCGCAAGCTGAACCCGGAGCAGGAAGCGGAAAACATCCAGCAGGCGGTCGGCGACAAGATCCGGATCAAGCCGGGCAGCGTGATCCTGGTGGCGGACGACTCGGTGGTCGCGCGCGCCCTGATCGAGCAGGGCCTGGACGCGATGGGCCTGCCGTTCGTGATGACCAAGAGCGGCAAGGAAGCCTGGGATCAGCTGAACGCCATCGCCGGCGTGGCCGAGGCCGAGGGGCGCAGCGTCTACGACCGTGTCGCCATGGTGCTGACCGACCTCGAGATGCCGGAGATGGACGGCTTCACCCTGTGCCGCAACATCAAGTCGACCAACCGCTTCGGCAACATGCCGGTGGTGATCCACTCTTCGCTGTCGGGCACCACCAACGAGGAACACGTGAAGAACGTGCGCGCCGACGCCTACGTCGCCAAGTTCTCGGCCGAAGACCTGTCGCGCACCCTGCGCAAGGTGCTGCACGGCTGATCCACGCGGCGCGGGCCGCGGTGCTATGATGCCGCCACCCGCCGTCCCAGCGCGGGTTTGCCGGAGCCCCAGTTGAAGGAAACCCATCCACCGGCGCCCGCCAGGCGCGAGGGCGGCGCGCTGCCCGACCTGTCCCAGCTCGAGATCCTCGCCTGCCTGCTGCGCGAGCGCAGCCTGACCCGCACCGCCGAGCTGCTCGGCATGACCCAGCCGACCATCAGCCGCGTGCTGGCCCGCCTGCGGCTGCACTTCGCCGACCCCTTGTTCGTGCGCTCGGGCCAGAGCATGCAGCCGACGGCGCGCGCGCTCGAGCTGGCCGAGCCGGTGGCGGCGCTGCTGGCCGCCGCGCGCCGCCTGCAGGAGGGCGCCGCGGCCTTCGACCCGCTGACCGCGCGCCGCTCCTTCGGCCTGTACATGGTGGACGGCGCCATCGTGCACGTGCTGCCGCGCCTGCTGGAAGCGCTGCGCCACCAGGCGCCCGGCATCCTGTTGCGCACCCTCCACGGCGACCCCTTGGCGCTCGACGCCCGCATCGAGCGCGGCGAGATCGACCTGCTGGTCGGGCGCTTTCCCCACCTGGTCAGCAATATGCGCCAGCGCCTGCTGTGGGGCGACGACCATGCCGTCGTAATGCGGCCGGACCATCCCTGCGCGGAAGGCCTGGACCGCGCGAGCTACCTGGCCCAGCGCCATGTCCTGATCAGCATCTTCCAGACCAGCCACCACGACGTCGAGGTCACCCGCACCCTGGAGTCGCTGCTGCCGCCCGAGAACGTGCTGTGCCACGTGCCGGGCTTCACCGCCGCCGCCCACCTGGTGCTGCACACCGATGCATTGGCGACCATTCCGCGCCGCCTGGCCAAGGACCTGGCGCACGACCTCGGCCTGGCGCTGGCCGAGGTGCCGATCGCGGTCGCGCCGCTGCAGCTCGCCATGTACTGGCATGAGCTCCAGCACCGCGACCCGGGCAACCGCTGGCTGCGCGATTTCGTGCGCACTACGCTGCTGGGGCCCGACGCTCCCTAGTGCCTGGGGCCACCGGTCATGCAGTTCGCGCATGACCTGCATGCGGCTGGCGGCATGGCCTTCGTGACCTTGGGCAACTATGCTTCGGGGACCGAACGGTTTCACGGAGGCCAGCATGCCCGCTCATCTTTCCACATCCTTGGCGGCGCGCGCTGCCGCCGCAGTCCTGCCACTCCTGCTGGCGGGCTGCATGTCCTTCGGGCCGCAGGGCGAGCGCGCCCGGCTGCGCGACGCGGCCGCCGCGCCGTCCGGACGCGCCATTGCGGTGCTGGCGGCCCCCGAGGCGGCATGGCCGGCGCAGGACTGGTGGCGCGGCTATGGCGACGCCCAGCTCGACGCCCTGGTGGAGCAGGCACGCCGCGACAGCCCGACCGTGGCCGCCGCCCTGGCGCGGGTGCGCCAGGCGGCCGCATTGGAGGGCATGGCGGCCGCCGCGCTCGCGCCGCAGGCGGGCGCGGCGGCGCGCAGCAGCCGCCAGCACTACAGCGAAAACAGCAGCGCCCCCAAGCCCCTGGCCGGCAGCTGGCAGTGGGTCAACGACGCCAGCGTCGGGCTGTCCTACGAACTCGATTTCTGGGGCAAGAACAAGGCGGCCGCCGGCGCCGCGGCGGGCCGGGTCAAGGCCCAGCGCGCAGAGGCCGAAGCGGCGGCCCTGGCGGTCTCGGTGGCGCTGGTGCAGGCTTATTTCAGGCTCGACCTGCTGCACCGCCAGCACGACCTGGCCGAGGCCGAGCTGCGCCAGCGCGAGCAGATCCTGGCCTTGACCAGCCGGCGGGTCGCGGCCCAGCTGGACAGCCGCGTCGAGCTGAAGCAGGCTGAGATCGGCGTGCCGTTGGCCCGCGGGCAGCTCGCCGCGCTCGACGAATCGATCCAGCTCACGCGCGGCCAGATCGCGGCGCTGGCGGGGCAGGGACAGGATGCCGCACTCGGCCTGCGCCGGCCGCAGCTGCGCAGCGCGGGCCGCGCCGGCGTGCCGGCCGAGCTGCCGGCAGCCCTGCTCGGACGCCGCCCGGACCTGGTGGCGCTGCGCTGGCGGGTCGAAGCGGCAGGCGGGGACATCGACGTCGCCAAGGCCCAGTTCTACCCAAGCGTCAACCTGAGCGCCATGATTGGCCTGCAAAGCCTGGGCTTCGAGCGCCTGCTGCAGGGCGCCAGCATGGCCGCCGGCGCCGGGCCGCTGCTCACCCTGCCGCTGCTGGACGGCGGCCGCCTGCGCAGCCAGCTGGCCGCGCGCAATGCCGAGTACGACCTGGCCGTCGAGCAGTACAACGGCGCGGTGGTCGAGGCGATGCGCGACGTGCTCGCCCAGCTGGGCTCCCTGCAGGCCCTGGACGGCCGCCTGCGCGAGCAGGACCTGGCCCTGGAGGCGGCCGAGCAGGCCTATGGGCTGGCGCTGCAGCGCTACCGCGCCGGGCTCGGGACCCACCTGCAGGTACTGGTCGCCGACACCCAGGTCGTGGCCCAGCGCCGCCAGCGCGCCGACCTGGCGGCGCGCGCCAACGAACTCGATCTCAACCTGGTCCGCGCCCTGGGCGGCGGCCATTAAGCCTGGAAAGCCATCATGGAAGACAAGAACACGCAGCAACAGGGCCGCACCCGGCTGGCCATCGGCCTGGTGGCCGCGATCGCGGCGGCGGCGGCCGGCATCGCCTGGTCCGCACCCGGCATCGTCCACTTCGGCTGGAACATGGAAGCCACCGAGGATGCCTATGTCGAGGGCAACCTGGTGCAGGTGACGCCCCAGGTGGCCGGGACCGTGACCCGGATCGGCGCGGACAACACCGACTTCGTGCGCGCCGGCGAAGCGCTGGTCCAGCTCAACGAGCTCGATGCGCGCCTGGCCCTGGACCGCGCCGAAGCCGGGCTGGCGAAGGCCGCGCGCCAGGTGCGGGCCCAGTTCGCGGGCGCCGGCCAGATGCGCGCCGCCACCAGCCAGCGCGAAGCCGACCTGGCCCGCGCCGAGAGCGACCTGGCGCGGCGCCGCAGCCTGGCCGGCAGCGGCGCCATCTCGGGCGAGGAGCTGCGCCATGCCGAGGACGCCGTGGCGGCGGCGCGCGCCGCGCTGGCCGCCGCACGCCAGCAGGCCGGCGCCGCCCATGCCCTGGTGGACGGCACCACGCTCGATGACCATCCGGAGGTCGCGGCCGCGGCCGCCCAGGTCCGCGATGCCGCCGTGGCCCTGTCGCGCACCGCGCTGGCCGCACCGGTCGGCGGCATCGTCGCGCGCCGCAACGTCCAGCTGGGCCAGCGCGTGGCGCCCGGCGCGCCGCTGATGGCGATCGTGCCGCTGGACCAGATGTGGGTCACGGCCAACCTCAAGGAAACCCAGTTGCGCGACGTGCGCATCGGCCAGCCGGTCAAGGTGACGTCCGACGTGTACGGCGACGCCGTGGTCTTCCACGGCACGGTGGCGGGCCAGGAGGCCGGCACCGGCAGCGCGTTCGCCGCCGTCCCGGCCCAGAACGCGACCGGCAACTGGATCAAGGTGGTGCAGCGGGTGCCGGTGCGCGTGGCCCTCCACCCGGCCGAGCTGGCCGCCCACCCGTTGCGCCTGGGCTTGTCGATGAAGGTGGAGATCGACACCAGCCGCCGCGACGGCCCCGCGCTGATGCAGGCGGGCGCACCGCGCCAGCGCTACGAAACGGTGGTGTACGCCGCCGAGGACCAGGGCGCGGACGCCGCGGTCGAGCGCGCGCTGGGCCGCGCGAGCGGCGTGGCGCAGCGCTAGGAGCCTGCCATGCACTTCCCGGCCATTCCGCGTCCGGCCCTGCTGGCCACGATCTTCGCCCTGAACTTCATCGAGTTCCTGCAGACCGGCATGCTGGTGTTCGCCGCCGCGCCCAGCATGGGCCACATCGGCGCGTCGCCCGAGGAATACGCGGCCGTCGGCGCCCTGTACGCCAGCGTGGCGGTGCTGTCGATTGCGCAGGTGACGGTGCTGGTCCAGCGCCTGGGCTGGCGCAACTACCTGCTGGCCTCCCTATTGTGCTTCCTGCTCGGAGCCTGGCTGTGCGCGGGCGCGGAGCGGGTGCCGGCGTTCGCCCTGGGCCGGGTCTTGATGGCCGCCGGCGGCGCCGCCTTCATGACGGTCGCGCGCATGCTGGTCAACCTGGTCCCGCCTACGCCCCAGCGCATGCAGGGCATCGCCGCTTTCGGCAGCGCGCTGGCGCTCGGCATTGCCCTCGGACCCTGGGCAGCGGCCGAACTGGTGGGGCGCGAAGCCTGGGGCGGCATGTTCCTGGCCCTGGCGCTGGTGGCGCTCGGCGCCGCCGTGCTCGCGGCACGCTGGCTGCCGGCGGGCGCCGACACCCTGGACGGCAGCCCGACGCGCATGCATGCCGCCGATGCGTCCCTGCTCGCCGGTGGCGCCGGCCTGGCCCTGTACGGCGCCCAGCGCCTGGCCTATGACTGGCACGGCGAACGCGCCCACGCGCTGTCCGTGCTGGCCCTTGGGGTGGCCATGCTGCTGGCCTTCGGCCTGCTGCATGCGCGCCGCCGCGATCCTTTCCTGCACCTGGAAGTGCTGGCCAGCCGG
Organism: uncultured Massilia sp.; assembly: GCA_946886065.1. Next base: position 5,551 of record CAMPHU010000014.1, read on the forward strand.
CGCTACCGCGCGGGCCTGGCGATCTTCAGCCTGTGCTACCTGGTGCTGGGCGCGGTCAGCACCGCGCTGCCGCAACTCGTCCAGCGCGCGCTCGGCATCGGCTTCGAGGCGGCCGGGCGGCTGCAGTCGGCCGGCATGGCATTCAGTTTCCTCGCTTTCTGGGCGGTGCTGGCGACGGTGCGCGTGCGGCCGCATGCGACCAAGTTCTACGTGGCGGCCTTCCTGATGCTGGCGCTGCTGGGCTGGCACTTTTCCCATCTCGATCCGCGCGCCCATGCCTGGGACGGCGTGACCTGGTGGATCGGCCTGTTCGGCGGCTTCCTGGTGGTGGCCATGGCGTCGACCGCGGTGCACGGCTTCAAGGACTTCCAGGCGGATAACGTGGTGTTTTCGCATGCCCAGCAGCTGAAGAATATGCTGAGCCAGCCGGCGCTGGCGCTGGGCGTGGGCGCGACCAATGCCCTGCTGCAGGAGCGCGGCGCGCTGCATGGCGCCCGGCTGGCGGAAGCCAGCCTGGACCCTGCGGCGCCGCTGGCCCAGCAGGCCGCGCTATTGGCCGGCATGGACGTGTTCTGGGTGCTGATGTGGGTGGGACTTGGCGGCGCGGCGCTGCTGCTGCGGCAGCGCGCGTTCGACTAGGCGGGAAAGAGCCCGCGCCGGGAGGCGCGGGCCGAAGGGGTCTTACTCTTCCTCGTGGAAGGCTTCCTCGCGCTTCTTGCGCAGCGAGGGCAGCAGCACCACGGACATCGCGATCGCGGCCAGGATCAGCATGGTGGCGCTGATCGGACGCTCCAGGAACACCATCGGGTCGCCGCGCGAGAGCAGCAGGGCGCGGCGCAGGTATTCCTCCATCATCGGGCCGATGATGAAACCCAGCAGCATCGGCGCCGGCTCGGCGCCCAGCTTGGAGCAGAAATAGCCGAGCAGGCCGAATACCGCCATCAGGCCGACGTCGAATTCGCTGTTGTTCAGGCTGAACACGCCGATGGCGCAGAACATCAGGATCGCCGGGTACAGGTAGTGGTAGGGCACCATGATCATGCGCACCCACAGGCCGATCATCGGCAGGTTCAGCACCACCAGGAACAGGTTGCCGAACCACATCGAGACGATCAGGCCCCAGAACAGGGCCGGCTGCTCGGTCATCACGGCCGGGCCCGGCTGTATGCCCTGGATGATCATCGCGCCGATCATCAGCGCCATCACCGGGTTCGACGGGATGCCCAGGGTCAGCATCGGGATGAAGGAAGTCTGGGCGCCGGCGTTGTTGGCGGCTTCCGGCGCGGCCACGCCTTCGATCGCGCCCTTGCCGAAGTTGCGTGCGTTGGGCGACAGCTTCTTCTCGATCGAGTAGGAGGCGAACGAGGCCAGCATGGCGCCGCCGCCCGGCAGGATGCCGAGCAGGGAACCGAGGCCGGTGGCGCGCAGCACCGGAGCGATGATGCGCTTGAAGTCCTCCTTGTCCAGCATCAGGCCCTTGACCTTCTTCATCACCAGGTTGCGGGTCTCGTCGTGCTCGAGGTTGCGCACGATTTCGCCGATGCCGAACATGCCCATCGCGACGATCACGAAGTTGATGCCGTCGGCCAGCTGCGGCAGGTCGAAGGTATAGCGTGCGGCGCCCGAGTTGACGTCCGTGCCGACCATGCCCAGCACCAGGCCGAGCAGGACCATGCCGATCGCGTTCAGCAGCGAGCCGCTGGCCAGGACCACCGAGGCCACCAGGCCGAGCGCCATCAGCGAGAAGTATTCGGCCGGGCCGAACTTGAGCGCCAGGTCGGCCAGCGGCGGCGCCGCCAGGGCCAGCAGGATGGTGGCCACGGTGCCGGCGAAGAAGGAGGCGATGGCCGCAGTGGCCAGGGCCTTGCCGGCGTTGCCGTTGCGCGCCATCTGGTAGCCGTCGATCGCGGTCACCACCGAGGACGACTCGCCCGGCAGGTTGACCAGGATCGCGGTGGTCGAGCCCCCGTACTGGGCGCCGTAGTAGATACCGGACAGCATGATCAGCGCCGAGATCGGCGGCAGGCCGAAGGTGGCCGGCAGCAGCATGGCGATGGTTGCCGTCGGGCCGAGGCCGGGCAGCACGCCGACGGCGGTGCCGACGAACACGCCGATCAGGCAGTACATCAGGTTGGTGAGGGTGAAGGCCGTCTCGAGGCCCAGACCGAGATTGCTGAGAATTTCCATGTTCTTCTTCTTTTGCTTAAGCGCCGAACCAGGAGCCCAGGATGGGCATCGGCAGGCCGAGGAGTTTGACGAACAGGACGACGGCGAACAGCGCCAGGCCGATGGCCAGGGCGATAGTCTTGCCGAGATGGAATTTGGGGCTGGCGAAGGCGCTGACCATGATCAGGACGATGGCCGCGGGGACCAGGCCGGCATTGCGCACCAGGTAGCCGAACAGCAGCACGGCGGCCAGGACCAGCACCAGTTCCTTGACGTGGATGCGGCCGATGGCTTCGCCCTGGCGGATGAAGGAGCGGATCACGCCGATGGCGCCGATCAGGGCCAGCAGACCGCCGAGCACGACCGGGAAGTAGGCCGGGCCCATGCGGCCGGCGGTGCCCATGCCGTAGTCCTGGCCGATGAGCACGGCGCACAGGCCGAAGAAGATGAAGATGATGCCGATCCAGAAGTCCTTCGGATGGCGGATGAAGGCAGGCACGTGGGGTCCCCTTTTTTGCTTATGAAAATGCTATTGTAACGGGCGAATCCCGGGCCGGCGCAAGGCCGGTCCGGGATGGTCCGCGCTCGGGTCGAGCGCTCGGCCGGTGAATCAGTCGGTGGATTTAATCCGCGTACGCGCCGGCCTTCTGGATGATCGGCGCCCAGCGGTCGATCTCCGATTTCAGGTGGCTGCGCAGGGCTTCCGGACGGGCGCGCTCGTCGGCCACCGGCTCGGTGCCGAGGTCGGCGAAGCGCTGCTTGACGACCGGATCCTTGAGCGCGGTGCGCAGGGCGTTCGACAGGGTGTCCACCACCGCCTTCGGCGTGCCTTTCGGCGCATACAGGCCGTGCCACACGGCGATCTCGAAGTTCGGCAGGCCGGCGCTCGACAGGGTCGGCACGCCCGGCAGGGCGGCCAGCGGAGCCTTGGTGGTCACGCCGTAGGCCTTGATCTTGCCGCTCTTGATCTGGCTGGTGGTGTTGGTGGTCTGGTCGCACATCAGGTCCACCTGGCCGCCGAGCAGGTCGTTCATGGCGGGGCCGGTGCCCTTGTAGGCCACGGTGGTCAGGTCGACGCCAATGGCGGTCTGGAGCAGCATGCCGCACAGGTGCGAGGCCGCGCCCAGGCCGGCATTGGCGTAGGTGACCTTGTCCTTGTTGGCCTTCAGGTAGGCCAGCACTTCCTTGAAGTCCTTGGCCGGGAAGTCCTTGCGCGCCACCAGGGTCATGGGCACGTCGGTGACCAGGCCGATCGGCTCGAAGTCGGTCACGGCGTTGTAGCTCAGCTTGCGGTACAGGGCCGGGGCGGTCGAGTGGCCGATGTGGTGCAGGAACAGGGTGTAGCCGTCCGGCGCGGCCTTGGCGGCGCGCGCGGCGCCGATGGTGCCGCCGGCGCCGCCGACGTTCTCGATGATGATCTGTTGCTTGAGGGTGTTGCCCATCGACTGGGCCACCAGGCGCGCGACCGTGTCGGTCGGGCCGCCGGCCGCGAACGGCACGATCATGGTGATGGTCTTGGTCGGGTAGTTCTGGGCCTGGGCCATGCCGGCGCTGAACAGGGCCATGCACGCGACGGTGCACATCGTCTTGAATTTCATGGTGTCGTCCTCTGGTCTCGTATTGTTTATTTTGCAGCGCGTAGGTACGCAGGAAGGTTGTACCAGACTGTATATGCTTATGCAACTAGGGGAAAATACGGATGGCGCGAACGGCCGGCAGACGCATTGTCGGAGGGGAAGCCCGTGGACGCTCGGCCCACGGGCCTGGCATCAAGGCTGCGCCGGGAGCGCCCGCTCACCCAGCAGCAGCTTGTCGGGCGTCATCGGGGTGGTGCGCAGGCGCTTGCCCGTCGCGTGGAAGATGGCGTTGGACACCGCCGCGGCCACCCCGACGATGCCGATCTCGCCCACGCCCTTGGCGCCCAGCTGCTTGCTGACCACGCGGTCGTCCTCTTCGGCGAACAGGACCTCGATGTCGTGGATGTCGGCGTTCACCGCCACATGGTACTCGGCGTAGTTGTGGTTCATGAAGCGCCCGAAGCGGTGGTCGGTATGGGTTTCCTCGTGCAGCGCCTGGCTGATGCCCCACACCACGCCGCCCCGGACCTGGCTGGCCGCCGTCTTGGCGCTGATGATCCGTCCCGCCGCCACCGCGCTCACCACGCGGGTGACGCGCACCATGCCGAGCGCCTCGTTGACCCTTACCTCGCAGAACACCGCCGAGTGCACGGCGCGGGTGTACTTGCGCTGCTTGAGCATCTGCGGGGTCATCAGGAACCTCTCCTCGACCCTGTCGAGCTGCGAGGCCGCCAGCAGCGCGGTGAGCGCCAGGCGCTGCTCCGGCCGCTTGCGCAGGAACAGGGCGCCATCGGCGAATTCGACATCGCGCATGCGCGCCTTGGCGAAGGCCGAGTCCGGCATGCCCTGGGCCAGGCGCAGCAGGCGCTTCTTGAGCTTGTCGCAGGCGCCGACGACGCCCGAGCCGATGGTGGTGACGTGGGAAGAACCGCCTTCGATCGGCGCCAGCGGCAGGGTCGAGTCGCCCAGCTGGAACGCGACCTGCTCGAGCGGCAGGCCCATGGCCTCGGCCGCGATCATCGACATCACCGTGTAGGTGCCGGTACCGATGTCCGAGGCGGCGCTCGACACCACCAGGCGGCCGTCGGCGCGCAGCTCGGCCGACACCCGCGCGGCCATCACCAGCGCGTCCCAGACCCCGGTGGCCATGCCCCAGCCCACCAGTTCGTCGCCCTCGCGCATGGCGCGCGGCTCCAGGGGCCGGCCCTCCCAGCCGAAGCGCTCGGCGCCCAGGCGGTAGCATTCGCGCAGGGCCTTGGTGGAAAAAGGCTTGTCCTCGATCGGCGCCACCTCGGCGTAGTTCTTCAGGCGCAGGGCGAGCGGGTCCATCTTGAGCGCGTAGGCCAGTTCGTCCATCGCCACCTCGAGCGCGTGCACGCCGTGGGCGGCACCGGGCGCGCGCATGTCGATCGGCGAGTGGCGGTCGTGGGCCACCAGTTTGTAGCCCAGGTCGATGTTGTCGCAGGCGTAGAGCTGGCCCGACCAGTTGACCACCACTTCCACATAGTCTTCCAGGCGCGAGGTCTCCTGGATCGCCTCATGCAGGATGGCCTGCAGGCGGCCGTCCTGGCCGGCGGCCAGGCGCACCCGGTGCCAGGTCTCGGGACGGTGGCCGAAGCTGAACATCTGCTGGCGGGTCAGCACCACCCGCACCGAACGCTTGAGCTTGAGCGCCGCCATCACGGCCAGCGGCAGCTGGTATTGCGGACGCAGGCCGGAGCCGAAGGCGCCGCCCACATAGGGATTGCGCACCGTGACCTTGTCCTTCGACAGGCCGAACACGCGCGAAACATACCAGCGGCAGTTCTGCGAGCCCTGGGTCTTGTCGTAGATGGTCAGGTGGCCATCCTCGGCCCGGATCACGGTGGAAGCGTGCATTTCCATCGGATTGTGGTGCTCGACGCCGTTGTAGTACTGCGCATCGACCCTGACCGGGGCGGCCTCGAAGGCCCTGGCGGCGTCGCCCCTGGAGGAAGGCGGGGTGAAGCCGATCTTCATGGGCCGCGGCTCGTAGGCCTGGTCGAGCGAGGCCAGCAGGTCGGTCTGGTGCGCCTCGCTCTCGTAGGTGACGCGCACCAGCGCGGCCGCGTGGCGCGCCGCCTCGAAGCTGGCGGCCACCACCAGGGCCACCGGCTGGCCGCTGTAGAAGATCCGGTCGCTATACAGGGGGCGGAAGGGCGAACCGCCGGGCGCGGTCGAGTCCTTGTAGGCCAGGTCCACACCGCGCATCCTGGGCCGGTTCTGGTGGGTCAGGATGGCGATCACGCCATGCGCGGTGAGGGCGTCCACCAGGTCGATGCGCACGATGCGCCCGCGGGCGATGGTGCTGTTCACGGCCACGCCGTAGCACAGGCCGGGCGCTTCGTGCTCGGCGGCATAGCGCGCCTCGCCGGTGACCTTGGCGCGGCCGTCCACGCGCGATACCGGCATGCCGGCGCGCACCCGTCCCGTGCCCTCCGGGGCAGTGGGGGTGCGCAGTTCTGGAATCAGGTCCGTCATCGCTGGTCTCCGCTGTCCGCTTCCGTGCCGCGCGCCGCCCTGGCCAGGGCCTGGACGATGGCGTTGCGCGCCAGCGGGATCTTGAAGTCGTTCCCGCCGTGGCCGCGGGCGTCGCGCAGGATGAGGTCGGCGGCGGCGCCAAAGGCTTCCTCGTCCGCTTCCTTGCCCTCCAGCGCCTGCTCGGCTTCCTCGACGCGCCAGGGCTTATGGGCCACGCCGCCCAGCGCGATGCGGGCGGCGCGGATGCGCCGGCCCGGGGCCAGGTCCAGGGCCGCCGCCACCGACACCAGCGCGAAGGCATAGGACAGCCGGTCGCGCACCTTGATATAGGCCGCGTGGTCCACGAAGCGTCCGGCGTCCGGCAGGGTCAGGTGGGTGATCAGCTCGCCGGCTTCGAGGGTGTTGTCGATGTCGGGGCGCTCGCCCGGCAGGCGGTGGAACTCGGCGAAGGGGATGCTGCGGGTGCCGCGCTGCGAGCGTACGTGCACCGTTGCGTCCAGCGCGCGCAGGGCGACGCACATGTCGGAAGGATGGGTGGCGACACAGTGCTCGCTGGCGCCGAGGATCGCGTGCTGGCGGTTCAGGCCGTCCAGCGCCGGGCAGCCGCTGCCGGGCTCTCGCTTGTTGCAGGGCGTGCCGACGTCGTAGAAGTAGACGCAGCGGGTGCGCTGCATCAGGTTGCCGCCGTCGGTGGCCATGTTGCGCAGCTGGGGCGAGGCGCCGGCCAGGATCGCGGCGCTCAGCAGCGGATAGCGCGTGCGCACCAGCGGGTGGTAGGCGGTGTCGGCGTTGCGGGCGAGGGCGCCGAGGCGCAGGCCGCCTTCGGCCGAGGTCTCGATCTTGTCGAGGCCGAGGGCGTTGATGTCGACCAGCCGGGGCGGCGCCGTCACGCCTTCCTTCATCAGGTCGATCAGGTTGGTGCCGCCCGCGACGGGGCGGGCGCCGGCGGCCAGGGCGGCGAGCACGCCGTCCAGGTCGCGGGCCTGGGTGAAGGCGAAGGGATTCATGCCGCCACCTTGGCGGTCGCGGGGGGCGCGCCATTCCCAACGCCGAGCACCTCGCAGACCGCGTCGGCGATTTGCGGATAGGCGCCGCAGCGGCACAGGTTGCCGCTCATGAGTTCGCGCACGTCGTCGCGGGTGCTTGCTTCGCCTTCCGCGATCAGCCCGGCGGCCGAGCATAGCTGGCCCGGCGTGCAGTAGCCGCACTGGAAGGCGTCGTGGTCGATGAAGGCCTGCTGCAAGGGATGCAGCTTGTCGCCGTCGGCCAGGCCTTCGACGGTAGTGAGGTCGTGGCCGTCGTGCATCACGGCGAGGGTCAGGCAGGCATTGATGCGCCTGCCGTCGACGAGGACCGTGCAGGCGCCGCACTGGCCGTGGTCGCAGCCCTTCTTGGTGCCGGCGAGGCCGGCCCGCTCGCGCAGCAGGTCGAGCAGGGTCACCCAGGCCTGGACCTCGAAGCTGCGTTCCTGGCCGTTGATGCGCAGCCGGACCGGGTAATGCTGGTGAAGTTCCATGGTCATCCCCTCGTTGAACGAGGGGAAACCTTACCCTGCCGGATGCCGCTGCTCGGTTAAGCCACGCACGGAATGCCGGGTCGCTTGCGCTTATCTGCCGAAGGGGAGAGCGCCAATAAAAAAGGCCCCGAAGGGCCTTTGCGAATCGAGCGGATGAACCGCCGGTTATGCCTGATTTTGACGGCGGCGCAGGGCGACGCCCATGCCGACCATGGCGAGGCCCATCAGCGACAGGGCGCCCGGTTCCGGCAGCGCGTAGGCTTGGCCCGGATCGGCCACCGATGCGCCGAGGATGTTGGCGTTGGTCTTGGAGTTCCACAGCGTGTTCTGGTTGTAGCTGTTCTTGAAACGCAGGTCGCGGGTGCCCAGGCGGTTCTTGAAGTAGTCCGAATCCAGCTGCTCGGTCCACAGGCCGTCCTTGCTCACGTCGACCGAGGCGTAGGAGTCTGCGAAGCCCGAGAAGCCATTGCTGCTCGGAACGCTGGTGCCGACGATGGTGTTGTTCGGGTTGGCGACGTCCATGCCGGTGTCGAACATCAGGCGGCCCAGGAAGGTGCCCTGGGTGTAGCCATTGGCGCAGTCGTAACCGCAGCGCACGCCGTCGACCGAGCCGCCCAGCGAGGTCTTGGTCATGGAGTTCAGGTCACGCCAGTACAGGTCCATGTAGCCCTTGGTTGCCGGGAACGGATTGGCCGGCGAGAATTCGCCCTGCTCGATGCCGAAGAACATGCCGGTGATCTGTGCGCCTTTATCGGCGCCGTTCTTCATGCCGTTCACGAAGAAAATGTCGCCCGTGGTGTCGATCGAATCGTGCGGGGTGCTGACCGAACCGAGTTCCAGGGTCGACACGACGAACACGCCCCAGTTGATCTCCTTGGAGCCCTCGAAGGTGGTGGCGCCGTTGATCGCAATCTGTTCCGCACCCGAGAACTTCAGGTAGATCGGGCCTGGCGGCAGGAAGGTTGCTGGTGCTGCCGAAGCGCCGAAGCTCAGGGCCGCGCCCACTGCGGCGGCGAGAATCTTTTTCATGCTTACTCCTGGGTTGATAAAGTTGAGTTCAAGCAGGTATAAGCAAGCGCCGTGCCAGCTTGCGGCGCGGAATCGCTAAACTATTGACGCGAATCATGTTTTTCTCAAATGCATGAAAAGATGTCGACTTGGCAAATCCATGCATAGTTAACCAGTGTAAAAATTTCCGACACGAAATCATGCGCACAGGGTTTCGGGGTTGCGGTCCAGCCAGCGGGGCACCGGCCACCGCGGACAGCGTGGCCGCGCGCGGGACTGGTCGCTGCAACATGCCTACCGTTACGGCATTGCGGCAGTCGCGAACCACGCTCATTCGACGACCAGCACCTCGGCGTCGCGGTCGCCCGCCTGGACGAAGCGGAGGATCGATTCCACCGTGACCGTATCGATGCGGCCGGCCATGCGCCGGTCGAATGGGTGGTCGTCGAAGGCCACGTTGGCCCGGAACATGCGGGCTCCCAGGCGCGTGGCGGCGGGAATCTTGATGGTGATCGGCGCGTAGCCGGCCTGGCGCAGCCATTGCTGCGCCTGCGCCCGCGTCGCCACCTGCTGGGGCGCGGCGGCGGCGGCCCAGGTCTCGAGTACCCACTGGTTCGAGTTCTGGTAGCGGGTCGAGAACGGGAAGGACAGCATGTTGTAGCGCGGCTCGTGCAGGGAATGCGCCAGGGCCGTGCGCTCGCCCAGCAGGCGGACCAGGGCGGCCTGGCTGGCCGGGCCGGGTACCAGGATGTGGCCTTCGAAGCGGAACAGGTCGGACAGGAAGAAATTCCCCATGCCCTCGACATACAGGACGGAACTGGCGGCGCCGCAGTCGTTCAGCACGTGGACGACGCTCCAGCGGCCTGCCGGGTGGTCGCGCACCGCGATGCCCATATGCGAATAGCGCAGGCCGTACTTGCCCAGGTCCTGGCCGGCGCGCGAGACCAGCGCCACGCTGCCGCCGCTGCGCTCCAGCGCCGCCACCGTGCGGCCGGCCAGTTCGAGCGAGCGGACCGCGTCCCGGCCCGACAAGGCGATTTCTTCGCAGCCCTGGCCGGCGCGGGCCGGGAGGGCGCAAGCGAAGGCCAGTGCCAGCAGCAGCGGGAGCGCGGCCCGGAGCCGCATCTCAATACGCCCGCGCATGGTGCAGCAGTGCCTTGCCGGCTTCATTGGGAATGAACGCGATGGCCTTGCCGGACAGGACCAGCACCTGGCCCGCCGAGGAGGCGAGCACTTCGAGTACGGTGCCGGTCGCCAGCGACAGGCCGCCGGCGGCCCTGGCCGACAGGCGCACGGTGGCCACGCTGGCGTCCGCCGCGCTGCGCAGGACCACCTCGAGCGTGTCGCCGGACGCGCGCACGCTCTCGACCACGACGCTGCCTCCCGCGGCCGCCAGCAGGACCGAACCGCCGATGACCGTCGCCGACAGGTCGCTCAGCGCGGCGGAGGGCTGCGAAGGACCAGGGGCCGCCTGCAGGGCGGCGCAGGGAAGGCAGAGCAGGGCGGCGAACATCAGGTATTTCATGCGTGTCTCCTTGTCGAGATGGACGCATGATGGCCCGGAGCCGCCGTGCAGGCAAGAGGCTGCCGGCGCGGTGGCGCGCCGCGCTACGGAGGGTATCGGCACGCGATACCGGCCAGGGATCAGTTGCCGCGGAAGACGACGGTCTTGTTGCCGTCGACGAAGACGCGCCGCTCGATGTGGTATTTGACGGCAGCCGCCAGCGCCATGCACTCGTTGTCGCGGCCGACGCGCGCCAGGTGGGCCGGCGTGTAGGTGTGGTCGACCCGGGTCAGGACCTGCTCGATGATCGGGCCTTCGTCCAGGTCCGGCGTGGCGTAGTGGGCTGTGGCGCCGATCAGCTTGACGCCCCGGTCGAAGGCCTGGTGATAGGGCTTGGCGCCCTTGAAGCCGGGCAGGAATGAATGGTGGATGTTGATGCAGCGCCCGGCCAGGCGGCGCGCCAGCTCGTCGGACAGGATCTGCATGTAGCGCGCCAGGATCACCAGCTCGGCGCCGGTTTCCTCGACGATTTCCAGCAGGCGCGCCTCCTGCTGCGCCTTGTTCTCCTTCGTCACCGGCAGGAACACGTAGCGGATGCCTTCGCGCTCCACCATCGGGCGCAGGTCCAGGTGGTTCGATACCACTGCCGTGATCTGCATGTTCAGTTCGCCGTTGCGGCGGCGGTAAAGCAGGTCGTCGATGCAGTGGTCGTACTTGGACACCAGGATGACGGTCTTCACCGCGTCGGCCGGGTCGTGGATCTTCCATTGCATCTGCAGGCGCGCGGCCACCGCGCCGGCGAAGCCGCTGCGGATCTCGTCCACCGGCGGCGAGCCGTCCTGCAGGCGGAACACCAGGCGCATGAAGAAGCGTTCGGTCGAATCGTCGTCGAACTGCTCGAGGGCGCAGATATAGCAGTCGCGCTCGGCCAGGAAGGTCGCCACCGCGGCCACGATGCCGGTGCCGGCCCGGCAGGTGGCGGTGAGTATGTATTCGGTGCGGGCGTTTTGGCCCAAGGCCGCGGTCGCGGTGTCGGTCCCGGTGCGGGCCCGGTCTGTGCTGCTCATTGCTGTCATCCTGTGGTTTGGCGTACGAAGAAAGTCGCGGGGCGGTCCGCATGGGTTCGTCCGTAGCGCGGTTCCGACGGGGTGGGTCAGCCGCTGCGGGATTCCGCCGCGCCGGATAGGAGGGGCGGAAGACCTTGTCAGAATGGATAGCATGGCCGATGCGCCCCGCGGCGTCAAGCGTGCGTGCTGCGGCGGCGCCGGCCGGCGTGCTACCATCGCTTGTTTGCCCCTACCTTGTCCCAGATGCCTTGCCCGATCCGTCCCATGCGCGCGAGCGACCTTGCCGGCGTGCTGCGGGTGCAGGCCGCCTGCTATCCCGAAGCGATGCAGGAGCCCGGCGCCATCGTGCTGGCGCGCCTGCGCGCCGCCCCCGACACCTGCGTGGTGGCCTGCGACGGCGCAGAAGTCGCGGGCTACCTGTTCGCCTATCCATCGGTGCTGGGCGCGGTCACCGACCTGGGCGCCGCCTTCGAGCCTGCCGCCCGGCCGGATACCCTCTACCTGCACGACCTGGCGGTGGCGCCGCACGCGCTGGGGCGGGGCCTGGCGCGCGGGCTGGCCGGCCATCTCCTGGCGCACGGGAAGGAACAGGGACTGTGCTGGTCGGCCCTGGTGTCGGTGCAGGACAGCGCCGGCTTCTGGGAAGGGCTGGGCTACCGCGCGGCCGCGGCGGCGGCCTGCGCGCCGGGCCGGGGGCTGGCTTCGTATCCGGCGGGCGCGCTCTACATGCGGCGCCCGCTCGGCTGAGCATCGGCCGGCATTACTGCACGCGCCGCACCTTGGCCGAATTGTTGCTGCCTTCGACCTTCAGGAACAGGGTGCCGAACACGTTGCGCTCGATGCTGACCTTCGGGTTCTTCATGCGCGGGAGGACGGCTTCGCTGCCGTCGATGATGCGCCATACCTGGCCATTCGCCAGGCGGATCTGCGAGCCGGGTCCCCAGCCATCGAAATCGCCCGCCACCGTGCTGACGATCGACTTGGGCTGTTCTTCCTTCTGCCTCACGGCTTCCATGCCGAAGTCCTGCTCGGCGCTGCGCGCCGGGGCGGCGGCAAGCGGAGCGGCCGGGGCAGCCGGGGTGGCGGCGCGGGCATGCACCTGGATCGCGTCGTAGCAGGCCAGGCGGGCGGCGGTGTCTGCCTGGGCGCGGCAGCCCAGGATGGCGTCGTCGGCGGGGCCGGCGAAGGCGGCGGCCGGCGCCAGGGACAGGAACAGAGGGGCAAGAACGAGGGCAATCGGCAGGGCTTTCATCGGGGTCTTTCGCAAGGGTGAATACAAATGCCGTCTGGATGGCGGGACGATTATAGGCGAAGCACGCCTTGCCGGAAAATTTGACACCCGTGCGAAACCGCGCAACAGCCGATGTAAAGAAATGTGTTAAATCAATGGTCCAAGCGTGTAATATCTTCGGGAGCAGTCCTTGCTGACCCATCTTGCCTGATGATCGTTGGAGTTGTTGATGTTGCGTACATTGCCGTTGTTGCTCGCCGCCGCCCTCGTTTCCCAAGCGGCGAGCGCTGAAGTCATCTATACCTGGCGCCAGGCCCATGCGGCGCCGAACATGCCTGCCGGACTGAATCTCGAACTGGTGTTTTCCGACGCCGCCGTGGCGCAGGGCAGCCTGTTCCTGGAAGTGCACAACCGCTGCTACGAAACCGAGCCCTGCATCGACGAGCAGGACAGCCTGCTGTCGCTGCGCTACTGGTACGACGGCGTCTGGCCGGACGGCAGCCCGGCCGAGTGGAACCTGATGCATTACGACTACCGCCGCTGGCCGCGGTATTGGAGCGATTACGTCTACATGGATGTCCGCTTCCTGCCCGGCGGGCTGCTGGGCGGGACGATCCGCGCCAACGACAGCCATTCCGACTTCCTGATGGAGAGCAGCGGCGGCCTGTTTACGATGCTGTCGGCGCACAGCGACGAGTTCTTCGGCTGCGGCGAGGTGTATCCGGACTGCCATGGCTCGCGCGGCCTGCTGCTCGATACCCGCGTGGAGCAGCCGGTTCCGGAGCCGGCGCTGCCGGCCCTGGCCGCCATCGGCGCGGTGGGGGCCTGGTTTGCCCTGCGACGCCGGCGCCCAGCATGAAAAAGCCGCTGTCCGCGTGAGTTGAGAAAGGCTCCTGGTTGACGACCGACTATGGCGCAATAGTTTGCCAGATAGCGGCTGTGCCAGCCCTTGACATTCTGGATGTGGATGGTCCCGCGCGCGCGGATGCCGGCTTGTACATTCACCGCCTCATGGGCGATGTCGCGGCTGAGGGCAAAGCGCCGGTAGGCGGCGGCCGCATCGCCGATCAGGAACACGTCGCGCGGCAGGACGGTCAGCGGGCAGTCGTGATCGCGGTTCACGCCGCGCCGAGACCGCGCCGCGCATCTGGCGCGAACAGCGCCCAAAAAAAGCGGAACCGAGGTTCCGCCAAAGAGGGGTGGAGATCGCATGCAAGGCCGGGCGCCCGGCCCGGCCCGGGATGCCTGGTCAGAAGCGGTAGGTCAGCGACGCTTCCACGGCGCGGCCGAACAGCGGACGCGCGTTGATCGGGCCGGTGGCGTTGCCGCTGGTGAGGCGCGAATTGCCTTCGGTCAGGCCCAGTTCGTTGGTGAGGTTGGTGGCGCTCACGCGGAACTCCAGCTTGTCGGACAGTTCGGCCAGCACGCCCAGGTCCACGGTCTCGTAGGACGGCAGGTACTGGGTGTTGGCCTGGTCGGCCCAGCGGCTGCCGACGCGCGAGAAGGTGCCGTACACGCGCAGCGCCTGCTCGCCCAGCGGGATGCGGTAGCTCGGCGAGAAGCGGAACTGGAACTTCGGCTGGCGCTGCACCGTGTTGCCTTCGATCGCCGGGTTGTCGCGGTACTCCGAATCCTGCCAGTTGCCGGTCAGCTGCAGCTGCAGGCCCGCCAGCGGACGCACTGCCAGCTCGAATTCCGCGCCCTTGCCCTTGGAGCCGCTCACCGAGTACAGCACGCCGCTGGTGGTGATCTGCTGGAAGGAGATGCCGGTGAAGTCGGTGAAGAAGGCGTTCACGTAGGCGCTGTACAGCGGGGTCGCGGTCTTGAAGCCCACTTCCAGTTGCTTGACCTTGGGGGTCGGCACGCGCGAGCGGTCGTCCAGCACCGCCTGGGTGCCGGCGTTGCGCATGTCGTCGAAGTAGATGAAGGTGTGGCCCTGGTTGGCGCGCACGAACACGCTGCTGTCCTTGTTCAGCTTGTACAGGCCGCCGACGGTGAAGGAATTCACGGAATCGTCGCGCGACAGGCCGGTGAAGCTGCCGTCCGGGGTCGAGGTGCCGTTGTTGTACAGGGTCAGCGGGTTGCCGTCCGGGTCGACCGAAGTCAGGTTGGAGATGGTCGCGTTCAGGCGCTGCTTCTCGCGGCGCATGCCGGCGTCCAGCTTGAGGCGGTCGGTGACGCGCCATTCGTCGGCGATGAAGAAAGCGGTGTTGTCGCCGTCGTAGGAGGCCACCGGCGCGTAGAAGATATTGCCTTCCTTGCCCTTGTTCGACACCACGGCGCCGTTGTCGAGGCGCACGTCGATCAGGCGCGCGTTAGGGGTGGCGGTCATCAGGTGGCTGTTACCGAGGAACCAGGTGTCCTTCGACGAGTAGTTGGCCACGTAGGCGCCCACGGTCAGGGTGTGGTCGGTGCCGATGTCGCGGCTGACGCGGAATTCGTCGGTGAAGGAGCGCAGCTTCTTCTCGACCGCCCACAGGCCGGCCTGGACCACCTGCTGGTTCGGGTCGACGGCGCCGCCGCCGTTCGCATAGGTGATGGCGCCGGTGGTCGCGAGGCGGCCGGCCGCCGCCACGGCGGCCGCGTTGCCGTTGGCCGCGGTGATGGCGCCCGCCAGGTAGTCGCCGGCGCGCAGCGGGTTATTACCCGTGAACATGGCGACGGTATTGAGGTCGCCGTTGAAGTAGTTCAGCTTGTTCGACACCTGCCAGCCGTTCAGGTTCTGCTGGAATTCGGCGCCGAACAGGTTCGATTTCAGGCCGCGGCCGTCGCCCAGGTCGTAGTTCAGCGTGCGGCCCGGTGCGGCTTCCACGGTGAACAGGCGCATTTCGTTGCTCATCAGGGTACCGGTGAGCGGGTCGAAGCCCGGGAACTCGCTGATGCTGCGGCCGTCGTTGGCCGACATCAGGGGCACGCCGGTGTAGAAGGCGTTCTTGTCGTTGGTGGAGCGCATGTACAGATTCAGCTCGCCCTGGTCGAGCTTGCGGGTCAGGGCCGCGGACAGCTGGCCGCCGTCGTCGGCCGGGAAGCCCGCCTTGCGCACGCCGTCGGTCACGCGGTAGAAGCCGCCGATCATGCCGTACCAGCCTTCGGCGATCTTGCCGCTGTAGACACCGTCCACGCGGCGCAGGTTGCCGGTGCCGGCGGTGACGCGGATCGAGCCTTCCGGCGTGTCGGTGCCTTTCTTCATGATGAAGTTCATGGTGGCGCCCGGCTGGCCGGCGGAATAAATGGTGCTCGGGCCGCCGCGCAGCACTTCGACGCGCTCGATGGTGTCGTCGAGGCGGAAGGAGGACGAGCCTTCGAAGAAGGACAGCACCGGCACCGGATAGATCGGGTTGCCGTTCATCTGCACCGAGACGAAGGGCGAGTCGCTGCCCGAGGGGAAGCCGCGCACCTGGATGTTGGCGCCAGACTGGCCGCCGGTGGATTCGGCGTAGGCGCCCGGCACGATCTTCATGATATCGGCGGTACTGATCGGGGCGGCCGCCTTGAGCTGTTCCTCGCTGGCGGTGGTGATGCTGAAGGCGGCGTCGATCTTGCGGGTGCCGGCCGCCGACGCGGTGCCGGTCACGACCACCTGCTGGATTTCCTTTTGTACGGCGGAGGGAGTTGCTGGAGCTTCCGCAGCGCCGGCTTCCTGGGCCTGCGCCTGGCAATGCGCGCCCAGGGCGAGCACGGCGAGGGCAATGGCGGACAGTTGCGGGAACTGGTGCGTAGTCTTCATGGTATAGGCTCTCTGTTGTTGAAATTCGTTGCCGGCAGGGCGTCTCCAGCCCTGCTTGTCCCTTCCTGATCAATGATCTGTCGGGAAAGTCGTGTCATTGAATCATCGAATGTTATCGATGTCAACGATATTGTTATCGATGTCATTTATGGTCGACAAAACAAAAACTTCTGTCATAATGCATGCCGTACTGAATCACTCGACATTCCATGGCACTGGCAAAGCACAACAAGGCAAAAGGCGATACCGCCCCGACGATGGAAGACCTGGCCAAACTGGCCGGCGTCTCGACCATCACGGTGTCGCGCGCCCTGCGCGACAGCCCGCTGGTGACGGAGAAGACGCGCGAGAAGATCCGCCGGCTGGCGGCCGAGCAGGGCTACCGCTTCAACATCAGCGCGCGCAACCTGCGCATGCGCCGTTCGTATTCGGTGGCCGTGGTGGTCGAGATGACGCCTGTGAAAGGGCGGCCGATGTCCGACCCCTATCCGCTCGAGCTGCTGGGCGGGATCACCCAGGAACTCACCACGGCCGGCTACAGCGTGGTGCTGACCTCCAAGCAGCTGCTGGACACGGCGCCGGTGCAGGGCGCCGACGGCCTGATCCTGCTGGGCCAGGGTTCGCATGGCGAGGCGGTGCGCACCCTGCAGCAGACCAATCTGCCGCTGGTGGTCTGGGGCGCGCCCGAGCGCGGCGGCGACTACGTGGTGGTCGGCAGCGACAACCGCAAGGGCGGCGCCAGCGCGGCCGAGCGCTTCATCGAGCAGGGCAGGCGCAAGCTGATCTTCCTGGGGGACGTCGACCACGCCGAGGTGCAGGAGCGCTGCGCCGGCTTTATCGACACCCTGTCCGGACGCGCCAGCGTGCACATCCTGCGTCCCAAGGCCTTCACCTTCGAAGCCGGCTTCGATTCGGTGCAGACCCTGCTGAAGAAAAAGCCCGGCCTGGCCTGCGACGGCCTGTTCGCCGCCAGCGACCTGCTGGCCATGGGCGCGATCCGCGCCCTGACCGAGGCCAGCCTGCGGGTGCCGGACGATATTTCCGTCATCGGCTACGACGACACGCCGGGCGCGGCCAGCTTCGTGCCGCCGCTGACCAGCGTGCACCAGTACCTGCGCGACGGCGGCGTGCTGCTGGCGAAAAAGATGCTGGCCATGATCGAAGGCCAGCCGACCGATTCCGAAATGCTGCCCACGACCCTGATCGTCAGGCAGACCTGAACTTCCTGATTTAACCGGGCGATTAACAAAGCGATACAACGCGCGCCGCGAGCATGCGGCCTAGACAAGGAAACCGAAGTGGAAAATGTTATCGATGTCATCGGTCTTGACCATCCTGTGCCGGCCGAGCCCTGGCGGATCCGCGAGACCGCGCCTCTGGGGCCGCGCGCCTTCCTGCACGAGACCCTGTTCGCGCTCGGGAACGGCTACATCGGCCTGCGCGGCACCCACGAGGAGGGCGGGGCGGCAGGGCTGGAAGGCAGCTACCTGAACGGCTTTTACGAGAACGAGGCGATCCACTACCCGGAAAACGCCTACGGCCTGGCGCGCACCAACGAGTTCATGCTGAACGTGCCGAACGCGAAATGCATCGCACTCAGCGTCGAGGGCGAGCGTTTCGTGTTCGACGCCGGCAAGCTGCTGGCCTACGAGCGCAGCCTGGACTTCCGCAAGGGCGTCCTGGAACGCAGCGTCGAATGGGAAAGCCCGGCCGGCCACCGCGTGCGCGTCGACAGCCGCCGCCTGGTCTGCTTCGGCCGCAAGCACGTGGCCGCGATCGAGTACCGCGTGACGGCGCTGAACTTCGCCGGCCGGGTGGAGATCGTCTCCCGCATCGACAGCGAAGTCGGCAACCTGCAGGCCGGCGACGACCCGCGCGTGGGCTCGGCGGTGACCGGGCCGGCGCTGTCCACGGTGTGCCGCGCCGCGGACGCGGAGGGCGAGCTGCTGCTGCAGCGCACCCGGAACAGCGGCTTCCTGCTGGCGACCGGCATCCGGCACGTGTGCGCAACGGCGTCCGCCAGCCGCGACGGCGCGCATGCCTTCGGCGCCAGCCTGCGCGAAGGCGAAGCATTGACCTTGCATAAGTTCATCGCCTACGTCAGCTCGCGCGACGTGGCGGAAGACGAGGTGCCGCGCCTGGCCAGGGAAGAACTGGCGCGCGCCGCGCAAGACGGTTTCGCCCACCTCGTGGCCGAGCAGGGCGTCTACCTGGACCGCTTCTGGCGCGAAGCCGACGTCCAGATCGAGGGCGACGACGCCTTGCAGCAGGGCGTGCGCTTCAACCAGTACCACCTGCTGCAATCGGTCGGCCGCGATGGCCGCACCAATATCGCCGCCAAGGGCGTGACCGGGGAAGGCTACGAAGGCCACTATTTCTGGGATACCGAGATCTACGTCTTTCCCTTCTTCCTGTTCTCGCGCCCCGAGATCGCGCGCGCGCTGCTGCAGTACCGCTACAACGGCCTGCCCAAGGCGCGCGAGCGGGCGCGCCAGATGTCGCACGCCAGCGGCGCCCTCTACCCGTGGCGCACCATCGCGGGCGAGGAATGCTCGGCCTATTACCCGGCCGGCACCGCCCAGTACCACATCAATGCCGACGTCGCCTACTCGATCCGCCTCTACCTGCTGGCTACCGGCGACTTCGGGTTCATCGCCCAATACGGGGCCGAGATCGTGATGGAAACGGCACGCATCTGGACCGGTATCGGCAGCTACGACCGCGAAGGGCGCTTCTGCATCAACGAGGTGACCGGCCCGGACGAGTACACGGCCCTGGTCAACAACAACTACTACACCAACGCCATGGCGCGCATGCACATGCGCTTCGCGGCCGACATGGCCGAGCGCCTGCGCGCCGAGCGGCCCGCCGACTATGCGCGCGTGGCCGGCGCCATCGGCCTGGAGGAGGGCGAGATCGCCGCCTGGCGCGCGGCCGGTGCGGCAATGCGCCTGCCCTACGACGAAGCGCTGGGCGTCCACGAGCAGGACGACAGTTTCCTGTCCAAGAAGCCCTGGGATTTCGCCAATACGCCGAAGGACAAGTACCCGCTGCTGCTGCACTACCACCCGCTGGTGATCTACCGCCACCAGGTGTGCAAGCAGGCCGACGTGGTGCTGGCCCTGCTGCTGCTGTCCGACGAATTCAGCCTCGACGACAAGCGCCGCGACTTCGATTTCTACGAGCGCGTGACCACCCACGACTCCTCGCTGTCCTCCTGCATCTTCAGCATGGTGGCCAATGAAGTGGGCTATGCCGACAAGGCCTACCACTACTTCATGGAGACCGCGCGCCTGGACCTGGACAACACCCACGCCAACACCGAGTACGGCGTGCACACGGCGGCGATGGCCGGTACCTGGCTGGGCGTGGCCTACGGCTTCGCCGGCATGCGCCTGACCGCCGGCGGCCTGCGCTTCGCGCCGACCTTGCCGGCCAGGTGGAGCAGTTACCGCTTCCAGGTGCACGTGCAGGGCGCGCTGCTGGCGGTCAGCGTCGATGCCGGCGGCGTTCACTACAAGCTGGCGGACGGAGAGACGCTCGCCTTCACCCACCACGGGACCGCGGTCCAGCTCACGCGCGCCAATCCCGACATCCGCCTGGAGGCCGCATGAGCACGCAGTTGAGTAAGTACAAGGCAGTGATTTTCGACCTGGACGGCGTCATTACCGATACCGCGCATTATCATTACCTGGCGTGGAAGCGCCTGGCCGATGCGGTCGGGGCGCCCTTCGACGAGGAATTCAACGAGCAGCTCAAGGGCGTGGACCGCATGGGTTCGCTCGAGCTGATCCTGGCGCGCGCGCCGCGCAGCTATTCGCAGGAGGAGAAGCTGGCCCTGGCCGACGCCAAGAACCGCCACTACCAGGAGCTGATCGCCACCATGACGCCCGGCGACCTGCTGCCCGGGGCCTTGGAAGCGCTGGACGCGGTGCGCGCGGCTGGCCTGAAGACCGGCCTGGCCTCGGTCAGCAAGAACGCCTTCACGGTGCTCGACCGCCTCGGCATCCGCGAGCGCTTCGACACGGTGGTGGACGCGGCCACGATCACGCACAGCAAGCCGCATCCGGAGATCTTCCTGACGGCGGCGGCCCAGCTGGGACTCGACCCCGGGGATTGCCTCGGGGTCGAGGACGCCGTCGCCGGCGTCGCCTCGATCAAGGATGCCGGCATGGTCGCGGTCGGGGTCGGCAAGCCCGAGGTACTGGCCAGGGCCGACCGGGTGATCGGGTCGATGAGGGAATTCCGGCTCGCCGACTACTAAAGCCGACAAAAGCGCGCAAAAACAACCATACTAGGAGACAGCGTGAACCAACGCCGCATACTGCTCGCACTTTTCCTGATCTACTTCGTGTTCGCCATCCTGCTCAACAGCGTGGGCACGGTGATCCTCCAGGTGATCAACAACTACGGCATCGACAAGTCCTCCGCCAGCGTGCTGGAAGGCTTCAAGGACTTGCCGATCGCGATCGTGTCCTTCCTGGTGGCGTCCAGCCTGCCGCGCTTCGGCTACAAGAAGGCCATGCTGGTGGCCCTGGCCATCGTCGCCTGCGCCTGCCTGGCCATGCCGCTGCTGCCGGCCTTCGGCACCGCCAAGCTGCTGTTCCTGTGCGTGGGCGTGGCCTTCGCGCTGGTGAAGGTGTCGGTCTACACCACCGTCGGCCTGGTGGCCCAGGACCGCAAGCAGCATGCAGGCATCATGAACACTCTCGAGGGCTTCTTCATGGTCGGCGTGCTGTCGGCCTACTGGATCTTCGGCTGGTTCATCGATTCCAGCAACCCGGCGTCCACCAGCTGGCTGAACGTCTACTGGCTGCTGTCCGGCCTGTGCGCGCTGACCTTCGTGCTGGTGCTGTTCACCCGCTTCGACGAGAGCGAAGCCGTGGCGCCGGCCAGCCGCGGTCCGGCCCAGGACTTCATGGAGATGCTGCGCCTGTTCCTGCGCCCGCTGGTGTGCGTGTTCGTGCTGACCGCCTTCCTCTACGTGCTGATCGAGCAGAGCGTGGGCACCTGGCTGCCGACCTTCAACAACGAGATCCTCAAGCTGCCGGCGGCCATGAGCGTGCAGGTGACCAGCATCTACGCCTTCTGCCTGGCCATCGGCCGCCTGTCGGCCGGCGTCATCATGCGCCGCCTGAACTGGTTCCCGGTGATGGTCGGCTGCGTGCTGGCGATGGGCGCGGTCGTGCTGCTGGCGCTGCCGCTCAGCCACGGCGTGGCCCACGACCCCAACGTGAGCTGGTCCAGCGCGCCGCTGGCGGCCTTCGTCTTCCCGCTGATCGGCCTGTTCATGGCGCCGATCTACCCGGGCATCAATTCGGTGATGCTCAGCTCCCTGCCGAAGCACCAGCACGCGCCGATGACCGGCCTGCTGGTGATCTTCTCGGCGCTGGGCGGCACCACCGGCTCGATGGTGACGGGCTATGTGTTCGGGCGCTACAACGGCCAGTTCGCCTTCTATCTGACCCTGGTGCCGATCGCGCTGGTGCTGCTCGGCCTGTTCTTCTTCCGCCGCCAGGTGGAACGCAGCGCCGCCGCGATGGGGCAGGCGCAGGCCGCCTGAGCGTCTGGTACGGCAAGACGGTGTAACGCAGCCATCAAGGTGTTGCCAGGCGCCCCTAGGCGACGGCGGCCGGGCGCGGCGGGATGTGCACGGCGGCGCCGTGGGCGCGGATGTAGGCGGCGCAGTCGGCCGCGCGCAGCGGCCGCGAGTAGTAATAGCCCTGGATCTGGTCGCACTCGGCCTTGCGCAGGGCCGCGACCTGGTCCGCCGTCTCCACCCCTTCGGCCACCACCACCAGGTGCAGGCGGTGGGCCATCGCCACGATGGCCTGCACGATCGCCAGCGACTCCGCGCTCTGGGTCATGTCGATGATGAAGGACTTGTCGACCTTGAGCTTGTCGATCGGCAGCCGCTTGAGGTAGGAAAAGCTCGAGTAGCCGGTGCCGAAGTCGTCGATGCTGAGGGTGACGCCCAGCTCGCGCAGGCGGCGCATGATCAGCGCGCTGGCCATCGGGTCGGTCATCGACACCGACTCGGTCAGCTCCAGCTCCAGCGTGCTCGGGTCGACCGTGGAGGCGCGCAGCAATTCGGCGACCAGCGCCACCACGTCCGTCTGCAGGAACTGGCGCGCCGACAGGTTCACCGCCACCGGGACGCGCGGCAAGCCTTCCTCGCGCCAGGCGGCCAGCTGGGCCACGGCGGTGCGCAGCGCCCATTCGCCGATCGGCACGATCAGGCCGGTCTCCTCGGCGATGGGAATGAATTCGTCCGGCCTGATCAGGCCGTATTCCGGGTGCTGCCAGCAGACCAGGGCTTCGAAGCCGGCGATCGGGCCGCCGGCGCCGCTGCCGGCGCCGTTGCGGATATCGATCTTGGGCTGGTACTGGAGGAACAGCTCGCCGTGCTCCGCGGCGCGGCGCAAATGGCTTTCCAGGGTCAGGCGCCGTCCCAGCTCGTGGCGCAGGTCGCTGGAGAATTCATGGACCGCACCGCCGCCCAGCGACTTGGCGTGGCGCATCGCCAGCGCCGCGTTGGTGAGCAGGGCGTCGGCGTCGTCGCCGTTGTCCGGGTAGCGCGCGTAGCCGATGCTGCAGGTGATCGCGATCTCGTTCCCGCCCGAGACGATCCGGCGATTGACCGCCTGGAGCAGGCGATCGAGCAGGGCGCGTGCTTGGCCGTCGTCGCCGGCCTCGCCCAGCAGCAGGATGAATTCGTCGCTGCCGGCGCGCGCCAGCATGTCGCCGTCGCGCAGGTTGTCCTGCAGGCTGCGGGTGATCGCCACCAGCGCCTCGTCGCCGGCGCGGTGGCCGAGCAGCTCGTTGAGGCGCTTGAAGCGGTCCAGGTTGATGCAGGCGACGATGGCGTGCTCGCCGCGCTCGCGCCAGCCGGCGATGCCGGTCTGGATCGCCCGCACCAGAGCGGGGCGGTTGGCCAGGCCGGTCAGCATGTCGTGGTTCAGCAGGTAGGCCACCTGGCCGGCGGCGGGCAGGCGCAGCGCGCCCGGCTCGACATCGAGCTCCTGCTGCAGTTCCTGGGCCGCCATCGCCAGCTGGCGGTGGTAGATCTGCTGTTCCACCAGGCGCGCCATGTCGCGCAGGTCGTCCAGCTCCTGGGGACTGAGGGTGCGCGGCCTGGTGTCCATGATGCACAGGGTGCCCAGCTTCATGCGGTCGACCGAATGCAGCTGCACGCCCGCATAGAAGCGGATGCCGGGTCCGCCGGTCACCAGCGGGTTGTCGGAAAAGCGGGGGTCGTTGGCCGCGTCGGGCACCACCAGCGGTTCGTCGGTGAGGATGGCGTGGCCGCAGAACGAGACGTCGCGCCCGGTCTCGCGCAGGTCGGTGCCGGTGCGCGACTTGAACCACTGGGTGTCCTTGCCGACCAGGGACACGACGGCCATCGGCACCATCAGCAGGCGCGCGGTCAGGCGGGTGATCCGGTCGAAGGCCTCCTCGGGGCCGGTCCCGAGCAGGCTGGTGGCGTACAGCGAAGCGATGCGATGGGCTTCTTCCGGCGGAATACGCGGTTTTTCCATGGAGCATGTTCCAGGCCGCCCGTCATCTGGGCAATGGGACTATTACGCCAGATGTCCGGAGTATTTGCAAACGGCATCCTGCCGTGCGCGCCCATGCGCCTTGCCTAGCCGGCTGCCTGGCCGTCCGCGGGTTTGCTCGGGACTTGCTTGGGCAGGACGACGCGGAAGCGGGTGCCCTTGCCGACTTCGCTGCTGAGGTCGATCCGGCCGCCGTGCTTCTGCACGATGCCGTAGGACAGGGACAGGCCCAGCCCCGTGCCCTGGCCCACCGGCTTGGTGGTGAAGAAGGGATCGAAGATCCGGCTCAGGTTGTCCGGCGGGATGCCCTTGCCGGTATCCTCGACCTCGACCCAGACCCAGCTGTCGTCGTGGCCCGTGCGCAGGGTGATGTGGCCCGAGGACTCGATGGCGTGGGCCGCGTTCACCAGCAGGTTCATGAATACCTGGTTCAGCTGCTGCGGATAGCATTCGATCTGCGGAATGCCGGCGTAGTCCTTGGTCACCTCGGCCTTGTACTTGATCTCGTTCCAGACCACGTTCAGGGTGCTGTTCAAGCCGCTCTCGAGGTCGGCGAACTGCAGGTCGCCGCCGTCCACGTGCGAGAAGTCCTTCATGTCCTGGACGATGCGCTTGACCCGGCCCAGGCCGTCGAGCGACTCGCTCAGCAGGCTGTCGAGGTCTTCGCGCAGGTAGTCGGCGTCGACCTCGACCTTCAGCTGGCGGATGGCGTCGCGGTCCGGCTGGCTCAGGTGCGACTCGTAGCCCTCGTAGGCGTCGAGCAGGCGCAGCAGCGAGTGGGCGTAGCGCTGCAGGCTGCCCAGGTTGGAGTTGACGAAGCCGATCGGATTATTGATTTCGTGGGCGACACCGGCCGCCAGCACGCCGATCGAGGCCATCTTCTCGGATTGCAGCAGCTGGCTCTGGGCCACGCCGAGCTTCTTGATCAGCTCCGCCTGGCGCGCCCTTTCGGTTTCCAGGCCGGCGTTGGCCGCCTGCAGGTCGCGGGTGCGTTCCTGCACCTTCGATTCGAGCAGGTCGCGCGACTCGCGCAGCGCTTCCTCGGCGCGCTGGCGGGCGGTGACGTCGGTGTAGCCGAACACCCGTCCCACGACGCGCTCGCCCAGGTACTGGGGACGCGAGCGGCATTCGAAATAGCGCCCGTCCTTCAGGCGCAGCACGTCGTCGGTCTCGTGCAGCTCGGCCACCTGTTGCAGGCGCTGGCTGCACGACTCGCCTTCCTCGACCTGCCGCGCAATGTGGGCGATGATGGCGGCGTCGTCGTTGTCCTGCAGCAGGGCGGACGGGATCGCCCACATGTCGCTGAACTGGCGGTTCATGCTGGTGATCTTGCCATGCCAGTCCAGCACCAGGATGCCGCTGCCGGTCGATTCGAGGGTGGCGCGCAGCTGGGCCAAGGTGCGGTCGAGCAGCTCCTCGACTTGGCGCTCGTGGCGGGTGTCGCGCGCCTGCACCAGCAGCAGAGGGGCGCCCTCGTGCTCGATCTGGCGCACCGATTTCATCACCGTCACGATGGTCCCGTCGGCGCAGCGGTATTCGCCTTGCTGCGCCGCGATGTCCTGGTAGCTGCCGCCGCGCACGTCTTCCCAGTAGAAGACATCCTGCAGCGAGCTTTCGATGTCGCCGATGCTCATGTTGCGCAGCTGCTCGCCCGGATACCCGAGGGTCTGCGCCACCACGCGGTTGGCGATGACGATGCGCAGGTCGCTCGGATCGACCAGCAGCATCATGTAGGGGCTGTGGTCCAGCATCAGTTGATGCAGGGTGTTCATCAGAGTGCCCCGTGCTGACCCGGCTTGCCGGCGTCAAAGTAGTAGCTGACCCGCTTGCGCGGGCTCAGGTAGTGGAAGATGTCCTTCGGCACCTGGGCCGGACGGATCGACTTGACGATGTTCAGGTCGGCCTCGCGGTCCAGGTCGATCAGGATCGCGTCTTCCTCCGCGACGCCGGCCTCGTACACGGTCAGCACCGGCTTGGTGGGACGCGCCGTGTTCACGGTGGCGACCATGCCGATCGCGCCGTTCGACAGCTGGACGATGGTGCCGGGCGGGTAGACGCCGAGGCAGCGGATGAACACCTGCAGCAGCTTCGGGTCGAAGCGGCCGCGGATCTTGGCGAACATCAGCGACAGGGCCTCGTGCGGCGTCAGGGCTTGCGCGATGTTGACCGGGTTGCACAGCTCGTCGTAGCAGTTGGCGATCGAGACGATGCGGCTCAGCACGCCGATCGCCTCGCCGGACAGGCCGCGCGGATAGCCGCTGCCGTCGAACAGCTCGTGGTGGTCGAGCACGATGCCCATGGCGGCCGCCGGCAGACCCAGCTTCTGCGCGATCTCGGCGCCGGTCTGGCAATGGGTCTCGAACAGGGCTTGCTCGGCGCGCGTGAGCGGATCGAGCTTGTTCAGCACCTTGTCCGGGATGTTCTTGTGGCCGACATCGTGGAACAGCGCACCGATGCCCAGCAGGTTGGCCAGCTCCGGCGGCAGCTTGATGTCGCGCGCGATCATCATCGACAGCAGGGTGACGTTCAGCGAATGCACGTAGACTTCCTCGCCGCCCTGCTTGTCGCCCATGATGTGGATCGCGAGCTCGGAGACGTTGAGCATGGAATCCGTGATCTGGCCGACCAGCTGGCTGGCCATGCGCATGGTTTCCTGCGGCTGGGCGAACAGGTTGCGGTCGATGTCGCGGATGGTCTTGGCCGCGTTGACGAAGGCGTGCTCGACCCGCGAGGCCTCATCGCGCTGCTGGCGGATGCGCTCCATCATCACGCGCTTGGCCGCCATGACCGGGCTTTCCGACGGATTCAGGGACGCCGCGGGACTGGCCACGGCGGCCGCGGCGGCGGGCGTGGCGGAAAGCGGCGCCGGAGCGACATCGCTGAGCGCCGGGTCGTAGCGCACCGTCGTCAGGCCGAGGCTGCGCAGCGTGACGAGCTGGTCTTCCGATTTGACCTTGAATTTGCCGAAGGCAAAAGGATGCTGGAACCATTTGAGGTCCAGATGGATGA
The DNA here is from genome assembly GCA_946886065.1 of uncultured Massilia sp. Next base: position 32,411 of record CAMPHU010000014.1, read on the forward strand.
ACAGCCCGACCTGGACTTGATCGACGGAGATGGATTGCAATTCTGCCATGGCGATACCGCTGCAGTAGATGACGAAGTGGCCTTGTTGGGAGCAGGCCATGTTAAAAGACCTTGGTCTTCACGTTACAATAGCGATGCTGGAATTTGCCGTCAAGAAACAAGTATTTCTTATGGGGAATTTGGTTGGACCAACGCAACAGCAGCCGGATAAGGGCTAGCCCTGCCGCGCGAGCAGGGCGGCGGTGCCGCGTGCTCCCATGCGCAGCGCCGCATCCAGCGGGCTGACGCCGTCGGCGTCGCGGGCATGCGGATCGGCTCCGCGTGCGAGCAGGAGGCCGGCAATGTCCGTCCGGTCGAACATGGCGGCGAACATCAGCGCGGTCTTGCCGTTCGGGCCGGCGTGGTCGGGACGCGCGCCGTGCTCGAGCAGCAGGGTGGCCACCGCCAGGTCGCCCTTGAAGGCCGCGCCGTGCAAGGGGGCCTGGCCGGCGTCGTTCATCAGCGCCGGGTCGGCGCCGTGTTCGAGCAGCACCCGGGCCGCGTCCGGGTGGCCATGGTAGCAGGCCAGCATCAGCAGGCTGTCGCCGCGCTCGTTGCACAGGTTGGGCGGCAGGCCCTGGGCCAGCAGCGCCTCCAGGGCGTCGGCGTCGCCGGAGCGCGCCTGCTGGAACACCTGGCGTACCCGGGCGAGGGTGGCTTGGTCCAGTGCCTGCGGATCGGGGTTCGGCGGCATCGTGTCGTTTATCGGCATGGATGCCGGATTAGAGCATATCCGCGGCGCTCACGCCGCCTGCCGTGCGGCGCTGTGCTCCAGGTATTCCCAGACCCAGGCCGCCAGGCCGAGCAGCGGCAGGGCCATGCCCGCCAGCAGGGCCGCATGCCAGCCCTGGCTGGCGTACAGCCAGCCGCCCACCCCCGAGCCGACGGCGCCGCCCAGGAAGAACAGCGCGAAGTACAGGCCGTTGAGGCGGCTGCGCAGCTCGGCGCCCAGGGTGAACAGGGCGCGCTGGCCCAGCACCAGGTTGGCGGCGACGGCGGCGTCCAGCACGATCGCGGCCAGGGCCAGCAGGGCGAGCGCCGGCCAGTGCGCCTGCGGCGCCAGCAGCGGCAGCGCGAAGCTGGCGGCGCCCAGTGCCAGGGCGGCGGCCGTGGCCGGCAAGCTGTGGCCGGCATCGGCGACGCGTCCCGCGATGGGCGAGGCCACGGCGCCCGCCATGCCGACCAGCGCGAACACGGCGATCCCGGTCTGCGACAAACCGAAGGCCGGGCCGGCCAGGGCCAGGGGCGCGACGGTCCAGAACAGGCTGAAGGCGCCGAACAGGCCGGCGTGGTACAGCGCGCGGCGGCGCAGCAGCGGGGTGGAGCGCAGCACCGTCCACAGCGACGCGATCAGGGCCGGGTAAGCCAGGACTGCGGCCGGCCGCCGTTCCGGCAGGCGCCACCGCAGCACGGCCGCCAGCACCCACACCAGGGCCGCGGCCAGCGCGAACACCGCCTGCCAGCCGGCAAGGTCAGCCAGCAGGCTCGCCGCCGGCCGCGCCACCATGATCCCCAGCAGCAGCCCGCTGACGACCTGGCCGACGATGCGGCCGCGCACGGCCTCGGGGGCGAGGTGGGCGGCGAAGGGCACCAGCACCTGGGCCACCACCGCGCCCAGGCCGATGCCCAGGGCCGCCAACAGGAATTGCCAGGCGCCGGAGGCGGTGGCCGCCAGCAGCAGGGCCACGCCGGTGGCGATCAGGCCGCTGACGATCAGGCGCCGGTTTTCCAGCAGGTCGCCGAGCGGGACGACGAACAGCAGGCCCAGGGTGTAGCCGATCTGGGTGAGGGTCACGACCAGCCCGCCGGCGGCGGCTGGCATGCCGATGGCGGCGCCGATCGGACCCACCAGCGGCTGGGCGTAGTACAGGTTGGCGACGATGACGCCGGCCGCCATGGCCAGCAGCATGACCATGCCGCGCGAGGGATTGTTCTGGATCGTGGACTGCATGTCTGCCTCCTGGGAGTGTGCGATGTAAGCCATTGTAGAGAGGCATGAAGCAAAGATAATCTGGGCATAATGCGCTTATACATGTCAGTTTTTCTGAACAATCATGGACAAAGTGAAGGCAATGCAGGCCTTCGTGCGGATCGTCGACGCCAACAGCTTTTCCAAGGCGGCCGAGACCCTGAACCTGCCGCGCGCGGCCCTGAGCGCGTCGATCAAGAACCTGGAAAGCTACCTGGGCGCCCAACTGCTGCAGCGCACGACCCGGCGCCTGTCGCTGACGCCCGAAGGCGAGCGCTACTACGAGCAATGCGCCGGCATCCTGGCCGCCATCGAGGCGGCGGAAGCCGGCTTCCTGGGCGCGTCGGGCAAGCCCCTGCACGGCAAGCTGCGCATCGACCTGCCCGGCAGCCTGGGCCGGGCCATCGTCCTGCCGCGCATCGCCGCATTCCGCCAGGCCTATCCGGACCTGGCGCTGACCATCAGCCTGAGCGACCGCCTGGTCGACCTGACCCGGGAGGGGATCGACTGCGCGGTCCGCGTCGGCGCGCTGCAGGACTCGTCGCTGGTCGCGCGGCCGCTGGGCAGCATGCGCTTCCTGATCGCGGCTTCGCCGGCCTACCTGGCGCGGCGCGGCGTGCCGGCCGGCGTCGACGAGCTGGCCGGGCATGAAGGCATCGTGCATTTCTCGGGCCGCACCGGGCGCGCCTTCGACTGGGAGCTGGACACGGGGAAGGGTGCGGTCAGGCTGGCGGTGACCGGCAGCCTGGCCGTCAACGACGCCGAGGCCAACCTGTGCTGCGCCCTGCAGGGGCTGGGCCTGGCCCAGCTCGGGCGCTACCAGGCGCGCCGCTACCTGGAGAGCGGGGAGCTGGTCGAGGTGCTGCCCGGGGCGGAGCCGACGGCCATGCCGGTCTCGCTGCTGTATCCGCGCGGACGCATGGGCAACCCGCGGCTGCAGGCCTTCGCCCAGTGGCTGGAAGCGGTGTTCGCGAGCGTGCCGGACCTCGCCCCGGAGGGTGATCGAAAATTTCGATGATACGACCGTAAATTATCCGTTTTTCAAGCCAGGAGCGGACGCGCATAATGACTCCATCGCATCGAACACAGCGCAGCAAAGGACGAGCACGCGAAGGTCCTGAGCATCGACGGGTTCGATGATTCTCAATCACGAAAGGAGCACTCCATGTTGAACGTACGTAAAAGCAATGATCGCGGCGCCGCAAGCTTTGGCTGGCTGAAATCCCGTCACACCTTCTCCTTCGGGCACTACCACGATCCCAAGCACATGGGCTTCGGCCCGCTGCGGGTGATTAACGAAGATAACGTGGCGCCGGGCCGCGGCTTCGATTCGCACGGTCACCGCGACATGGAGATCATTTCCTACGTGCTGGACGGCGCACTGGAGCACAAGGACAGCATGGGCAACGGTTCGGTGCTGCGCTACGGCGACGTGCAGCGCATGAGCGCCGGCAGCGGGGTCGTGCACAGCGAGTACAACCACTCGAAAACCGACGGTGTCCACTTCCTGCAGATCTGGATCGAGCCGAACACCACCGGCGAAGCGCCGGGCTACGAGGAGAAGCACTTCGACGCGGCGTCCAAGACCGGCCGCCTGCGCCTGATCGCCTCCAATGATGGCCGCGAAGGTTCGGTGTCGATGCGCCAGGATGCCTCGATCTACGCCGCGATCCTGAACGGCGGCGAGGCCCTGACCCACCAGCTGGCGGCAGGCCGCCAGGCTTACGTCCACGTGATCCGCGGCAGCATCACCGTCAACGGCGTGGCCCTGAACGGCGGCGATGCGCTGAAGGTGACCGACGAGTCGCGGGTGGCGCTCGAAAAGGCCGAGTCCGCCGAAGTGCTGGTCTTCGACCTGCCGCGATAAACCTTCATGCCGCCCCGCAAGGGGTGGCCAACGACACCAGGGAGCAAGCCATGCAAGTGACAGCCGCACGCGGAAACGGAAAGATGCAGCACGTGATCCGGATCGGGAAGCACCAGCTGCTGACCGACATCTCCGAAGCGCTCGGGGGCGAGGACACCGGCCCGGAACCGCACGACATCCTGGCCGCCGCGCTGGCCGCCTGCACCGCGCTGACCGTCAGGCTCTACGCCGCCCGCAAGGGAATGGCATTGGAAGACATCCGCGTGCGCATCGACCACGGGCAGAAGGACGGCGTCTACGAGTTCACGCGCCATATCGAGTACGTGGGCGCGCTGGGGGCGGAAGACAGGCAGCGCCTGACCGACATCGCCAACAAGTGCCCGGTGCACAAGACCTTGTCCGGCACGATCCGCATCCACACGGAAGCGGTGTGAGGTCAGGACGAGCGGGTGAGCGTGGCGCCGCAGGGTTCCGCGATCATCCGGGCGAAGGGCGAGCTGCTGCGCACCCGGTCGATCCACCACCTGAGCGCGGCGCCGTCCTCGCCGCTGCGCCAGGCCAGGTAGAAGGTCTCGTCGGCCTTGGGCTCGACCACCTGCTTCTCGACCAGCAGTCCGCGGTCGATGGCGGGCCGGGCCCAGGCCTCGGGCAGGAAGCCGAAGCCGAGGCCGCGCACCTGGAATTCGTACTTGGTGATCATGTCCGGGACGGCCAGGGTGTCCTGGCCGAACAGCAGGCCGACGGTGCGGGCGCCCAGCAGGCGGGCCGAATCGGAGACCGAGATCGCGCGGTGGGGCAGCAGGTCGGCCTTGTCCAGCGGGCGGTTGGCGGCGGCCAGCGGATGGCAGGGCGCGACCGCGAACACGAAGCGGCTGCTGCCGATGGGTTCGAGGGTGTAGCCGCCGCCGGAAGGGCCTTCGCCGGCGGCGCCGACCAGCAGGTCGACGCGGCGGTCGAGCAGGGCGTCCCAGGTGCCCGACAGGGACTCGCGGACGATGCGCAGGCGGGTCTGGTCGGCGGCTTCGTAGAAGGCGCGGATATCGGGTTCCAGCCCGGCGGCGGAGAGCATGGAGTCCATGCCCAGCGCGATCTCGGTCTCCCAGCCCGAGGCCACGCGCCGCACCCGGGATTCGAGGTCGGCGGCCGCGCGCAGCAGGTAGCGGCCTTCCTTGAGCAGTTCATGGCCGGCCGGCGTCAGGGCCACCTTGGGGCCGAAGCGGTCAAACAGGCGCACGCCCAGGTCGTCCTCGAGCTTGGAGACGGTGTACGAAATGGTCGAGGGCACGCGGAACAGTTCCTTGGCCGCGCTGGCGAAGGAGCCCTTGCGGGCAATGGTTTCGATGATCTGGAGGGCGTCGAGGCTGAGCTTGAGCAATTGGCGGTCCGGTCGTGGGCGTGCCGACATGGTAGCGGGTTTGCCGCTACCCCGGAAAGAGCAATCTGATTCTATCGCCGGGCCAGGATGGCGGCGATACTTCCGTCAACCGGCGCCGGAGAGCGGCGCCACCAACCGAAGGAGCGGACGATGTACCTGATTTCTTTAGGCGCCGGCATCCTCGCCGGGATCCTGTACGGCTTGCTCAACGTGCGATCGCCGGCGCCGCCGGCGATCGCCCTGGTGGGCCTGCTCGGGATGCTGATCGGCGAGCAGGTGGTGCCGGTGGCCAAGCGCCTGATCGACGGCGCACCGCTGAGCGCGGCCTGGTTCGCCCAGGAGTGCCGGCCCAAGATTACCGGCGTCACGCCGCCGGCGAAAGCAGCACCGGGCGAAGAGCCCGCACAACACGGTTAAGCAGCAGTTCCAACACTCACTCAAGGAGAGACATCATGACCAATCCAAAACTCGAAGTCCTGACCCCGGAAAACTCGCAGCTGATCATCATCGACCACCAGCCGCAGATGGCCTTCGGCGTGCAGTCGATCGACCGCCAGACCCTGAAGAACAACGTGGTGGGCCTGGCCAAGGCGGCCAAGGTGTTCGGTATCCCGACCATCATCACCACCGTCGAAACCGATTCGTTCTCGGGCAAGACCTATCCGGAGATCCTGGACGTCTTCCCGGGCCACCAGATCCTGGAGCGCACCTCGATGAACTCCTGGGACGACCAGAAGGTGCGCGACGCGCTGAAGGCGAACGGCCGCAAGAAGGTCGTCGTGGCCGGCCTGTGGACCGAGGTCTGCAACACCACCTTCGCCCTGTGCGCCATGCTGGAAGGCGACTACGAGATCTACATGGTGGCCGACGCCTCGGGCGGCACCTCGAAGGACGCGCACGACTTCGCCATGCAGCGCATGGTGCAGGCCGGCGCCGTGCCGGTCACCTGGCAGCAGGTGCTGCTGGAGTGGCAGCGCGACTGGGCGCACCGCGACACCTATGACGCCGTGATCAAGATCGTCACCGAGCACTCGGGCGCCTACGGGATGGGCGTGGACTACGCCTACACCATGGTGCACAAGGCGCCCGCCCGCAACAAGGGCGAGAACGCAGTGCTGGCTCCGGTCCCGGCACGCTGATCGGCCGCGGTGCGCGGCCTCTCGTAGCGCACCGCGCACCGCTTGTCTTAACCCGCCGGGCCGCCAGCGCCGGGCAACATGCAAAGGTGAACAGATCATGCAAACCAATGACTCCCAGGCGCAGGCGCCGGCCCTCATTCTCTTCAACGGCTGCTTCCATACGGTCGACCGCAGCCAGCCCCAGGCCAGCGCGGTCGCGATCCGCGACGGCCGCTTCCTGGCCGTCGGCGATACGGACGACGTGATGCGCTATCGCAGCGAAGGCAGCCAGGTCATCGACCTGAACGGCCGCACCGTGATTCCCGGCCTGAACGACTCGCACCTGCACCTGATCCGCGGCGGCCTGAACTACAACCTGGAGCTGCGCTGGGAAGGCGTGCCCTCGCTGGCCGACGCGCTGCGCATGCTGAAAGACCAGGCTGCGCGCACGCCGCATCCGCAGTGGGTGCGCGTGGTGGGCGGCTGGAGCGAGTTCCAGTTCGCCGAACGCCGCATGCCGACCCTGGACGAGATCAACGCCGCGGCACCCGACACGCCGGTCTTCATCCTGCACCTGTACGACCGCGCGCTGCTCAACCGCGCGGCCCTGCGCGCGGTCGGCTACACCAAGGACACCCCGAACCCGCCGGGCGGCGAGATCCAGCGCGACGCCGCCGGCAACCCGACCGGCATGCTGATCGCCCGCCCGAACGCGATGATCCTGTACGCGACCCTGGCCAAGGGCCCGACCCTGCCGCGTGAACTGCAGGTGAACTCCACGCGCCAGTTCATGCGCGAACTCAACCGCCTGGGCCTGACCAGCGCGATCGACGCCGGCGGCGGCTTCCAGAACTACCCCGAGGATTACGCCGTCATCGAGGAACTCGAGCAGGCGAAGCAGCTGACGATCCGCATCGCCTACAACCTGTTCACCCAGAACAAGGGCAAGGAACTGGAGGACTTCCAGCGCTGGACCGGCATGGTGACGCCGGGGCAGGGCAGCGATTACTACCGCCACAACGGCGCCGGCGAGATGCTGGTGTTCTCGGCGGCCGACTTCG
>CAMPHU010000015.1 GCA_946886065.1 uncultured Massilia sp.
TGCCGCGCTTGCGGCAAGACCTTCACGGCCTTGAGCGGCACGCCGCTGTCGCGCCTGCGCCATCGCGGCAAATGGCTCGAGTACGCCGGCCAGCTGCTCGGTGCGCGCAGCGTGCGCTCGGCGGCCGAGGCGGTCGAGGTGCACCGTAATACCAGTTTCCGCTGGCGTCACCGCTTCCTGGAGCTGACCAGGCATGACCGTCCAGGGCGCTTGAGCGGCATTGCCGAAGCCGACGAACTGTTCCTGCTGGAGTCGCAAAAAGGCGCGCGCAAGCTGGACCGGCCGGCGCGCCGGCGTGGCGGCGTGGCCGCGACCCGCGGCATTTCGCATCAGCACGTTTGTGTCCTGGTCGCCCGGGATCGCACCGGAGGCACCCATGACTTCGTCACCGGGCGCGGCGCCGTCACCAAACGGCAGTTACATCGGCATTTGCTGCCCGTGCTCGATCCCGACGTGCTCCTGGTAACGGACGCGCACGCCGCCTACCGTGCCTTCGCGCGCGATGCCGGTCTTTCTCACGAATGTGTGAACCTGCGCGCCGGCGAGCGGGTGCGCGGCGCCGTCCATGTCCAGAACGTGAACGCCTACCACCGCCGCTTCCGGCAATGGCTGGCGCGCTTTCATGGCGTCGCCTCGCTTTACCTGCCGAACTACCTGGGCTGGCAATGGGCGCTGGACGGCGAACGTATCGCGTCCCCGGAGCGCTTACTACGTGCAGCCATGGGCCTCTTCCACACGTAGCGAGAACAGCGCCTTTTTTACCAGCCCATCTTGCGGCGAATGAAGCCGGTCAGCAGTTTGGCATTGGCTTCATGGTGCTGGACGCGCGGGTGTGCGCCATAGCCGGTGAACGGGAAGAACAAGGTGTCGATCCGCTTGTCGCCGTCGGCCTGCATGCCACGCACGGCGGCGCTGACATAGCCCGGCCAGGGCGAACCGGCTTTCGTTGCTTCCATGCTGCCGAGCGCGCAGACGATGTAGGCCTTCGGATAGAGCTGGCGGATGCGCTGCACGAAGGCCCTGTAGGCCGCGACGCGTTGGACATCGTCGGGTTCCGGCTGCAGCTTGTGGTCACGGCCGATCAGCCAGCTGTCGTTCTGCATCAGGTTGATGACGACGACATCCGGCGTCCACTTGCCGAAGTCCCACTTGCTGTCGTTGTCGCCGACCGCGTTCACCTGGTCGTAGAAGTCCGGCATGGTAAATGGGAACCAGCTGATCATGACGCCGATGCCGCTCTGCGAAATGAAGTGGCCCTCGGCGCCGAGTTGGCGCGCCGTGATCGCGGCGTAGGAACGGAAGCTGTTCTTGTCCTTGCCCAGGTGGTCGACGCTGTCATCGGGGGATTCGTTTCCCATGCCGCTCGTGATCGAGTCGCCGTAGAACTCGATCCGGCGCGCGGGCCGGGGCGGCGGCGCGAGCAGGCCGGCCTTGTCGTCCAGCTCCAGGCCCTGGAACACGGAAGCCCCCTCTTCGCCCTCGGTGCGCTTGGTGATCAGGAAGCGATGGGCGCCAGGTTTCAGGCCGTTGGCGATCACATAGGTCTTGCCGCCCTTGTCCGCCTGCAGGATATAGGGACGGGTCAGGTCTCCGTCGAGGAACACGTTGTAGAAGTTCTTGCCGCGCTCGTCGGCCAGCTTGACGGCGAAGGAAGTGCCGGTGAACTGCCCGGCGATCGCCGTGTTCGGGAAGGACAGCACTGGCGCCTTGGGATCGGAAAAATCGATGCGGCCGGTGTACTGGAGCTGCGGATGGTCGGCCGCGATCGTGGACGCCGCAGAGACCGGCGCGGCGGCGAACAGGCCGGCCAGCGCCAGGACCAAGGTGGTGAATGGTGGTTTCATGGGAAGGGACGAAAAAAGCCGGGCGCCGCGAGGCGCCCGGCAAAGGAGAGTCAGAGCTTGATGGTGACCGGCTTGCCGTCGTAGGCCACCGCCTTGTCGGCGGCATCCATGTCGGCTGCGGTGGACACGCCCGGACGGATCACGCGCACCTTGAACTCGCGCTTGAGCGGCATGCCCTTGTACTGGCCGCTGCGTTCGCCGATCGTCACCAGGCCCGCCTTGTCGTCGTAGCTGATCGGGATGCGGCTGGCCTCGCCGCGGGTGTAGGCATTGCTGACGCCGTCATCCTCGTACAGGGTCGCCGAGCCGTTGGCGCCGGCGTAGACGTGGACCACGATCGGGGCGTCCGGTTTCTCGTCCACGTACTGGGTGACAGGGCCGGTGGTCACGACCGAGCCGGCCTTGACGAACAAGGGCATCTGGTCGCGCGGCGCGGCCACCCTGACGGTGGCGCCGCCCTGGTGGCGCTGGCCCGTGTAGAAATCGTACCATTCGGCGCCCGCCGGCAGGTAGACCTGGCGCTCGCGGGCCTTGTAGACGGTCACCGGCGCCACCAGGAAGGACGGGCCGAACATGTACTGGTCCTTGATGTTCCTGGCCTTCTCGTCGTGCGGGAAATCCATCACCAGGCCGCGCATCATGGTGCCCGAGTGGTAGTGGGTGTCGGCCGCCATGGTGTAAATATAGGGCATGAGGCGGTAGCGCAGCTTCAGGAACCAGACCATGTTGTCGCGCATGGCGTCGTCGCCGGCCGCGATGTTGTAGATCTCGCGCTTGACCACCTCGCCGTGCGAGCGGAACAGCGGCGAGAAGGCGCCGAACTGGAACCAGCGATGGTTCAGCTCGCGCCACTCTTCCATGTCTTCCGGATTCGCCCTGGCGGCGCTGGTCGTGCGGTTTTCCTGGGCCGAACCGACGTCGCCGGTCTGGAACCGGGTCTCCTGGGCATAGCCGCCAATGTCGTGGGTCCAGTTCGGAACGCCCGACATCGACATGTTCACGCCGGAGGCGATCTGGTCGTACAGGTTGTTCCAGCGGCCCACGGTGTCGCCGCTCCACACCGCCACGGAATTGCGCTGGATGCCGGCAAAGCCCGAACGCGACAGGATGAACTGGCGGGTGTCCGGCTGGTCGCGGCGCAGGTTGTCGACCATGCCGCCCGAGTGCACCAGGCTGTAGGGATTGAAGGTCACTTCGCCGGCCCCGTAGACGGTCGGTCCGATCAGCTCCTTGAAGTCTTCCAGGCGCGAGTTCGACAGCACGTCGGGCTCGGTATTGTCCATCCACCAGGCGTCGATGCCCAGGTCCACCAGCTTGCTCTTCATCTGGCGGTAGTAGATGTCGCGCGCTTCCTGGGTGTAGGGATCGTAGTGGCTGTTCAGGTAGCCGGGGCCGACCCAGTCCTTGGCGCCGTTCTCGACGTTCCTGGTCCACATATGGCCCTTGGACGCCAGTTCCTTGTAGTTGTCGGTATTGGCGTAGAACTTGCCCCAGATGGAGAACATGATCCGCGCGTTCTGCTTGTGCACGGTGTCGATCATGCCTTTCGGGTCCGGGAAGCGGGCCTTGTCAAAGTCGTGCGAGCCCCAGCCGTTCTCCGGCCAGTAGAACCAGTCCTGGACGATGTTATCCAGCGGCCAGCCGCGCTTGCGGTATTCGCTGACGGTGTCGAGGAGCTGCTGCTGGGTCTCGTAGCGCTGGCGCGACTGCCAGAAGCCGTAGGACCACTTGGGCATCATCGGCTGCTGGCCGGTCAGGTGGCGGTAGCCTGCGATCACCTTGTCCATGTTCTCGGCGCTGATGACGTAGTAGTTGATCGCCTCGGCAATCTCGGACGACATGGTCAGCGAATGGCGCTCGGCCTGCGGCAACGGGTTATTGTGGGTGATCGCGATCATGCCGCCCGACGGCTTCCAGTCGACCTTGATCTTGACCGGCTTGTTCTTCGCGAACTTCACTTCGAAGTTGTGGTACCACGGATTCCAGCCCTGGCGCCATACGTCCATCACCTGCTTGCCGTCCACCGTCAGGGTGGCGTAGTCCGACGAGTACAGCTGCATCTTGTGAACGCCGGGCTTGTCGCTGCTCATGCTGCCTTCCCAGACCACGCGCACGTTCTTCAGGTCCTTGATCGGCGGGAGTTCCTTCGGCCAATGCTCGTCCAGGTCCTTCAGGTACTGGTAGGCGATGTCCTTTTCCTGGCGCGTCAGTGCCAGCTTGCCGTCGATGTAGTAGCGGGCCGTCAGGCCGCCCGGCTTGCCGTCCACGCCGGCCAGCTTGAGGTCGCGCGACATCCACGCATAGGGCGTCGGGTCGCCGAAGCGCGAGATCGCATTGTTATCCCACAGCAGGCCGTAGTTCTTGTCCGAGACGACGAAAGGCACCGAGGCGATCATGTTGTGCTGGGCCAGCAGCACGTCTTCGCCGTTGTAGTTCATCTGGTTGTTCTGGTGCTGGCCCAGGCCGTAGAAGGCGTCGCGGGTGCCGTGGTTGAAGCCCTGCTTGATCGCCACGAAGGGCTTGCCGCCCACGGTAACCGGCTGCATGGCTTCCGACGCCTGGTTCAGGAAGCGCTTGCCGGCGGCGTCGAAGAACTGTACCTGGCCATCCTTCAGCGAGACGGTGGCCGAGATCTGCCCAGCCTTCAGCTGGACCGCCTGCTCGCCCAGCTTGTTGACGGTGAAGCTGCAGCTGCAGGGCTTGGCCACGGTCATCAGGGAAGGCGTCAAGGCCTTGCCCGGCTGGTCGAGCTTCACCACCTGGATGATGTTGTCGCTCATGAGATTGAGGCGCACCAGCCTGGCGCTGCCGCTGTCCGGCTGCACCTCGATCCCGGTGCCGGTCTGCTGGAAACTGCCCGCCAGGGCCTGGTTGCCTGCGGCGAGGAAGAGCACTGCTGCCGCTACCTGGGTCATACGCATTGTCGATCTCCTGTTTTCACTTGACTTATTGTTCATAGGTGCCGAGCCTCACCTTGAGGACGGTCGGCTGGGCCGGCAGGTTCAGTCCGTAGTCGGTCTGGTCGCCGTTCCAGTTGCGCTCCATGACCCATTTGCCGCCGGCGTCGAAGCGCCCTTCTTCCACCCGTGCGTACATCGACGGCTTGCCCTGGTTCGCTCCCGCGCCCGAGATCTTCACGCGCACCTGCTGGCCGACCAGGATGAATTCGTTGTCGCCGACCTGGGCGATGGCGACGCCACCGTTCGGGGTATCGGTGCCGGACTGGTACTCGTTCTTGTCCTTCAGGTACTGGCGCTCGCCGAACTGGAACTCGCGGAAGGAGACTGTCGCCTTCCAGCCCTTCATCTCGACCGTCTGCGCGGCGCGGTCGTCCCCTTCCGCCACGCCATGGGTGCGGCCTTCGAGCGCCCATTGCGCCCACTGGCGCTGCATCGGCGCGAACACCCCGTACACCTTGGCGAAAGGTTCGACCATGCGGCGGTCGGTGAACTTGGAACCGAGCGGGTAGTTGCTGTAGTCGGCGTAGTCGATGCCGAAAGGCGCGATGCCGATCGCCCCCATGCCCAGTGCCTGGTAGACATAGCGCGCGTAGCCGGCGGCGTTGCCCATCTCCGGCACCATGAGCGGATTGTCCGGACGCTGGAACTGACTGAGGATGGCCGTGACCTTGTTCGACTCCGGCATGTAGATGTCCGGGCCGGCGAAATCGATGTGGGGCGCCGCCGCCTTGTAAATATCCAGCACGTCGTAGGTCGGGCCGCCGCTGGCGAAATTCGCCTTCCAGGGTTCCGCCGGTTGCGGGAAGGGATCGCGCAGCGCGTTGTTGACGAACATCGGCAGATCGTACACGGCGCGGCCGGCCCTGGCGATCTCCTCGATGTAGGAGGCGATCGCCCACGAGTGAAAGTACTGGTCGGCGTAGTCGCCGTACACCTCGCGCCACGTGCCTGTCGCGGCGCCCGCCACCGGCGCCTTCTGGCGCGCGAGCACCGCCGCCGGCACCGGCTGCCCGAAGGCCACCTGCGCCCTGGCGCCGTAGTCGCGCGCCACGCCGTAGGTGCCGACCTCGTTCTCCACCTGGACCATCAGCACGGTGCGCTGCCTGGCGTCGATGCGCTTGATGTGTTCCATCAGGGCGACGAAGGCCTTGCGGTCCGCTGCCAGGGTCGCCTCGCCGAAGGGCGAATGCGAATAGCTGGTCTTGCCGTCCTTGTCGATCATGCGCGGGAAGCGCTTGTTGTCGAACTTGACCCACTCCGGCAGATAGCCCGGCCCGGTATTCTTCCAGGTGCCGAACCAGACGATCACGACCCGCATCTTGTTCTCGCGCGCCTGCCTGACCAGGGTGTCGACGAAGCTGAAGTCGAACTTGCCCTCCTGCGGCTCGATCTGCTCCCAGGCGATCGGCATCTCCACCGTATTGGCGCGCGCATCCTTGAGCGCCGCCCAGACCTTGGGCAGCGCGGCCGGGTAATTGCTGGAGTTATGGGCCTGGCCCGCCAGCATCAGGAAGGGCTGGCCATCGACCAGCAGCGCGTGGCGGCCGTCCTTGGCCACGATGCGCGGCAGCTCGCCCGGCGCCGCCAGGGCCAGGCCGCTGGCCGCAAGCGCGAGGCACAGCGGCGCCAGGCGGCGGGAAATCCTGTTCAGGTACATGCAATCGTCTCCTTGTAATGGTTATGGTGCGGCGCCGAACTGTGCTGCGCCCAAGGTCGCCGTCTGCCCGGGCTGCAGGCTGAGCTCGACCGTCCTGGCGCCAAGACGCAGCGTCACGGGCCCGGAACCGGCGAGCGAGCGCAGGCTTGCGCTGAGCAGCCGTCCTTCCGTCCAGGCCATGTCGACCTCGTAGCCACCGCGGGCGCGCAGTCCCCGGACCGAACCGTCCGGCCAGGCCTCGGGCAGCGCTGGCAGCAGGTGGATCTCGCCCGCCTGGGACTGCAGCAGCATTTCCGCGATCGCAGCGGTGGCGCCGAAGTTGCCGTCGATCTGGAACGGCGGGTGCGCATCGAGCATGTTGGCGTAGGTGCCGCCGGCGTTGTTGTGTTCCGATCCGGTGCCGGCCTGCTCCGATGCCCGCGCACCCGGCGTGGACAGCAGGCCGCGCAACATGCGGTAGGCGCGGTCGCCGTCGAGCAGGCGCGCCCAGAACGCCATCTTCCAGGCCATCGACCAGCCGGTGCCGGCGTCGCCGCGCGCTTCCAGCGTGCGGCGCGCCGCTTTCGCCAGCTCGGGAGTGCGGACGGGACTGATCTGGCGGCCGGGATAGAGCGCGAACAGGTGCGACACGTGGCGGTGGGTGTCGTGCGGCGTGTCCAGTACCGGATCCTTCTTCTCTTCCAGCCATTCGAGCAGCTGGCCCCAGCTGCCGACCTTCGGCCCGGCCAGCCGGTCGCGCATGGCGGCCAGGCGGGTGCGCAGCGCGGGGTCCACGCCCAGGATGCCGGCGGCTTCCACAGTGTTGTTGAACAGGTCCCAGACGATCTGCTGGTCGTAGGCGACGCCGTCCTCGACGGGACCGTGCTCCGGCGACCAGCCCTGGGGCGCCACCAGGCGGCCGTCGGGCAGCTCCTTCAGATAGTCCTGCCAGAAGGCGCTGGCCTCCTTCATCATGGGGTAGGCCACTTCGCGCAGGAAGCGCTTGTCCTGGGTGAAGGCATAGTGCTCCCAGAAGTGCTGGGCATACCAGGCGTTGCCCGTCTTGTTCCACAGGTAGCCCATCGCGCCGAAGGGATTCGATTCGGTGCGCAGGGTCCAGCCGCGCACCTTGAACTCCTGCGCCGTGGCGCGCCGCCACACCGGGGCTACGCCCGTGACGAAGCCGAAGAAGGGCTCGGCCAGTTCGCTCAGGTTGGCCACCTCGGCGGGCCAGTAGTTCATCTGGATGTTGATGTTGGTGTGGTAGTCCGCATTCCAGGGCGGCGTCAGGCTGTTGTTCCACAGGCCCTGCAGGTTGGCCGGCAGCGAACCGCGCGAGCTCGAGGCCAGCAGGTAGCGGCCGTACTGGAAATACTGGGCCTCCAGCTCGGGATCGCCACCCTGCTGCGTGTAGGCCAGGATGCGCGCGTCGGTCGGCAGCGCGCGCCGCGCCGCGGGGGTGTCGCCCAGGTCGATGTTCACCCGGCCGGCCAGGCTGCGGAAATCGCGCACATGCTCCGCCTTCAGTTGCGCGACCGGGCGGGCTGCGGCGCCGCTCACCTGTTGCGTCACCCTGGCCAGGGGATCGCCGCCATTGAAGCCGCGCGCGGCATCCAGCACATAGCTGGTGCCCGCGCCCAGCACCAGGGTCACGGCATCGCAGTCGGTGAAGCGGATGCGCTGGCCATCGACGGCGAGCTTCCCGCCTTCGTTGACGACCTGGACCTGGCTCGCGTAGCGCATCCTGTTCGCGCCCTGCGCCGCGCCGGCCAGGCTGCCGGACGCGTAAACACGGCCGTCCGATACGGACAGCCTGGCGCCGTGGCGGTCGGTCAGCTCGACCACGCCGCTGTACTGGCCCTTGCGGTCGGCGCTCAGGCGCAGCACGATCACTTGCGCCGGGTAGCTGGTCCAGGCCTCGCGCTGGAAGCGCACGCCCTCGTGCTCGTAGCTGACGGTATGCACGCCGCGCTCCAGGTCGAGCGAGCGCTGGTAACCGCGCGTCCCTTTCGCATGCCCCGGCAGGTGGACGTACAGGTCGCCGAAGGGCTGGAAAGCGCCCATGGTCTTGTCGTCCCCGGTCCAGAGCGTGATGTCGTTGAACTGGAGGTGTTCGCGGCCGGGCTGGCCGAAGACCATCGCGCCGATGCGGCCGTTGCCGATCGGGAGCGCTTCACGCTCCCAGCCCTGGTCGTTGTCCTGCGCCGGCCGGTCGTAGCGCAGCACCATCCCGGGCGCCGCCCAGGCGGCCGGGCCGCTCGCCAGGGCGGCTGCCAGCAATGCGGTCTTCAGAATCGCCATGCGCATCTCAGTATGCTCCCGGCTTGCCGTAGACGATGCCGCGGCCGGCGGTGCTCATGTACACATGGCCGAAGCGGTTCATGTCGCCCACGATGAAGTGGCCGTCGCCCGGGCCGCCGTACTGGTGGCGGTCGTCGTTGATGCGCTCCCAGCCGGCGCCGCCGTCAAGCGAGCGGTAGATGCCTCGCACGCCCTTGCGCTCGCCCCAGATGTAGACCGCCGGGTAGTTCGCCCCTCGCGCCGCCTTGCCGAAGCCGACCGCGCCGCAGTAGTCGATGCCGTCCAGCTTCGCGAAGCTGCGGCCGCCGTCGAGCGAGCGCACCAGGCCGCCGCTCTTCAGGGCCACCCACAGGTCGCCTTCGCGTCCCGGGGCAAGCCGGATCAGGCGCGAACCGCCGGGCGGCAGGCTGGCGCGGGGCGCGAAGCTGGCGCCGCCGTCGGTGCTGGCCAGCAGTGCGCCGTCGTCGTAGGCGTAGAAGATCTCGGGGCGCAGCGGGTCCGCGACCGGGCGGATCCCCGGTTTGTCCAGGCCCTTGACCGGCGTCCAGGTGGCGCCTGCATCCGCGGAGCGGTAGCTCACCGGCGAGCGCTCCGGATTGTGCAGGATGACGCTGCCGTCGGCCGACAGGGCCGCCTGCCCCTTGGCGCCCATGAGTGCCGCCGTCCGGGTCCAGCGCGCGCCGCCGTCGCCGGTCAACATCATCTGCTTGCCGACGCGGACCATGATCGAAGGACGTGCGGCGGCGGCATCCAGTCCGGTCGTGGTGCCGATTTGCGGTTCGTGGATCCGCCCGTGGCGCGCGGGATCGTCGTGCAGGTAGCCGTCGATGTCGCCGATCGCCGAGACCAGCGGGCCGCCCGGCACGCTCAGGAAGCCGAGCGGCACCGTCTCCTCCATCCCCCGCACCGTGAACACCCATTTCGCGGGCTGCGCCCCGATGTCCGGCGTCCGGAACACGCCGTTGCCCGACGTGACCCAGACCGCGCGCGGGTCCTGCGGATCGAACTCCACCGAACCGGTCCAATGGATGCCATGGCCCTTGAGCCAGGGCACGCCGGCGGCGTCGCGGCTGAACCCGCGCGCGATCACGTCTGTCCACGTGGCCCCGGCATCCTCGCTCAGGTAGATGCGGTCGCCCTTGGCGTCGCCTTGCGGCAGGAAGGTATTGATGGTCGAGACCACGATCCTGCGCGGACGGCCCGGGTCGACGCTCACGCCGGCGAACGGATGGCTGACGCCCTCCGGCGTGACATTCGTCCACGCGCCGCCGGCGATGTGGTACCTCCACACCTGGCCGCGGCGCATCGGCTCGGCGCCGCCGCGGTCCGGATGCGGGCCGGCGCCGTCGGCATAGGTGAGGTACAGGTTGCCGGCGCCGTCGAGCACCGCGCGCTGCGGCATCAGGTCCTGCGGCGCGCCCGCAACCGGCTTGAAATCGACGCCGCCATCGTCGCTGCGGTACAGGTTCGGCCCCACCTTCCCGAAGCGCGATATGGCCACGAACAGGCGCCGCGCGCGGCCGTTCGCCACGCTGCCCGGATCGGGCACGACCACGTTGATGCCAACATCGTTCGGCGTCGTCGTCACCGGCAGGCCGGCGAGGCGGCGCCAGGTCTGGCCGGCATCGCTGCTGAAGAACAGGCCGTCGCGCCGCGAGCCCAGGTAGAGCACATCGCCGTTGCCCGGGTCCACCGCCAGGCGCTCGCCGTTCTGCCGCCCCATGCCGTTGCCGTGAGTCTTGAACTGGCTGGTGACATCGATGGTGGTGAAGCTCTTGCCGTAATCCCGCGAACGCAGGATCGCGGTCCGCCCGCCGTTCAGGTAGCTGATCCCCGCCAGCAGGTAGATGCGGCCGGCATTGCGCGGGTCGATCGCCAGTGCGTCGATGCCGAGGAAGCCGGTCTGGTCTTCCGCCACCCAGTCCATCAGGGGCATCCAGCGCCGCCCGCCGGCATCCCAGCGGTAGGCGCCGCCGACGTCGGTCCGCGCGTAGGTGACGCCAGGCTCGCTGCGGCTCGGCAGCACGGCGGTGACAAAGCCGCCGCCGCCGATCGCCACGCTGTCCCAGGTGTAGCCGGCCTGCACCGGCGCCTGGCTGGCGCCGGTGAGCGCGACCAGGGCAATGCCGATCCCGGCCGCCTGCTTCAAAAGCTTCATGCTTCGGCCTCCGTTCATGTCTTGGTGAATACGCGGAAGCTGTGCGGCGGGATCGTCACCTCGCTCACCGATTCCCCGCTGCCGGAAGCCGGCACCGTCTCGGCCGCCGCCTTGTCCGCCGCCTGCACCTGCTGTTTCACGACCCTCACCTTGACCGGCGTGTCGCGGAAGGACTGGATCACGTAGGCGCCGTTATCGTAGGTGAACAGGCTCACGCCGCTCGGGGCCTCGATGCGGAGCGGGCGGTCCGCCATCAGGTATTTCTTCACGTTGTTCATGACGCCCGGCGGCATGCTGTACAGGTCGCCGATATTGCTGGGGATGGTCAGCACGTACAGCAGCCCTTTCGAATAGCGGTTCATCAAGAGGATCGGGAAGCCGCGTGCGCCCGAGACCCCGCGAATGATCGGCCAGGCATCGTTGGTGTAGTAGTGCAGCTCGGGGAAGATCACGTCGCGCGGCGCCACCTTGGGGTCCTCGCGCAGCGATTCGCCGTTGCCGGCGCCGTAGCCGTTGTAGTAGTCGTTAAGCGCGACCTGGCTACCGGTCGCATGCACCTCCAGCAGGTCCTGGAAGCCGCCGTCCTTGCGCTTCGTGTCCTGGGTCGCCTTGACGAAGCCGGAGGTGACGAACACGGTCTTGCCCGCCTGGAGCTGGCCCTTGATCTTGCCGATGATGCCAGGATCGGCCGCCGCTGCCTCGGTCAGGAGCATGGTGCTGGCGCCGGCCGGGAACTTCGCCGTCATGGCGATCGGGATGCCGACATTGCCCAGGTAGTTATGCAGGAAGTCCTCGCCCGAGGAATGGGGCGGCTTGTAGCTCGGCACGCCCGTGGGTTCGCCCAACTGGCCCAGCACCGCATCGACCTGGCGCAGGGCCGCGCCCGCGGCGAGGCCCCAGCCCGGCGGCGCCTTGGCGTCGGGATGGGCCGCGCGCCACTCGGCGGCGATCTTGTTCCAGTTGAAGCTGGTGTCCTGGTCGGCCCACGGGCGCTCGCCCGCCTCCGCCGCATGGTCCTGGGCCATCGGATGCCAGTTGAACAGGGTGATCTCCGGCGTCTTGGCCAGCAAGGTGTCCCACAGCTGCTCGGCGAAGCGGTCGAGGTAGCGGATCGAGTACGTGTCGACCCAGCCGCCTCCGTTCTTGCCGTCCTTGCGCAGGGTGCTGTAGTAGCGGATCACGCTGTAGGACTCGTATTGCTGCAGCAGCTGGTCGGTGATGACGGGGTCGCGCGTCTCGGTGCCGGCATAGATCCCGTCGAACATCTCGGGCTGCTTTTCCAGGTCGAAGCCCAGGCCCTGGAAGTGCTCATACCAGTTCGGATACTTGACCACCACCTGGACTTTCGGGTTGACCGCCTTGGCCGGCCCGATCACGAGCTCCTGCGAGACCTTGCGCATGGTGTCCAGGCGGTACTGGGTCCAGGAGCGCTTGCCCTTGGCCTTGATGTCGGCGTCCGACTTGGAGGTGTAGAAGAAAAAGTCGTCCAGGATCACCGCGTCGAAGTGGCGCGCCGCCTGCTCCATGGCCTGCTTCGCCATCTTGCGATGCTCCGGCAGCTCGTAGTCGAAGGTCATGAACTGGCCGTTGAAGCCGCCCGCCGCCAGGGTCACGCCGCCGGCGACTTCCACGCCCTTGGCCTGGAACTGGCGCTTGACCGCGTCGATCTCGGCATCGCTCGCGAAATGCAGGTCGCGGTAGGTCTCGATATACACCTTGTCGAATGGGACCTGGCTCATGGCGCGCGCGTACTGGTGCTCGAACACCTTTGGATCGGCCAGCTGCCTGGTGACATTGACCGGGATGTAGATCGCCGTCTTGAAATGCTGGTAGTGCCCGGGTTTCGCTGCCTGGGCGGCGGCGTGCACCGGCTGCGGCATGACCAGGCCGAGGCTTCCCGTGGCGACGGCGGCCAGGGCAGCCGAGATGGCGCCCGCGCCGGCCAGGCGGGTAATCGAGGTGCGCATACGTCTCCTGATTGTCGTTGTTATTGGCTTGCTGCAAACGATGCTAAACCAATTCCAAACTGGCATGCAAGCAAAATGTTCGCGCTAACACAAAAATATCGAGTTCGACGCAGCCTGGATGGCCAATGTCACGTTTCGGAAGCCTTGCCGCTGGATTCTGCACAGCAGGATGGCCGTGGCTTTGCTATGATAGCGCTTGACAGTTTAACGAAAACCACCCATCAGGAGCATGCATGAGCATTCACGGAGAGATGATCATCGGACACCGCGCCGAGCGCGGCACGGCAGGCGAAGTACGCAGTGCGGACCCCTCCCTCGGTACGGCGCTCGAGCCGGGATTCGGCGCCGCCAGCGCGGCACAGATGGCCGCGGCCTGCGAGCTGGCCGAGCAGGCCTTCGACGCCTACCGGGCCGTGGGCCTGGAGCAGCGCGCCCGCTTCCTGGAAGCGATCGCGGACCGGATCATGGACATCGGCCCGCTGCTGATCGAGCGCGCCCACCAGGAGAGCGGCCTGCCCGTGGCCCGCCTCGAGGGCGAACGCGGCCGCACGATGAACCAGCTGCGCCTGTTCGCCAAAGTGGTCCGCGACGGCCACTTCCTGGAAGCGACCCTGGATTCGGCCCTGCCCCAGCGCACCCCGCCGCGCCCGGATCTGCGCATGCGCAAGATCCCGCTCGGTCCGGTGGCCGTATTCGGCGCCAGTAACTTCCCGCTCGCCTTCTCGGTCGCCGGCGGCGATACGGCCTCCGCGCTGGCGGCCGGCTGCCCGGTGGTCGTGAAGGCCCACAACGCCCACCTGGGGACCTCCGAGCTGGTGGCCAAAGCCGTGCAGCGGGCAGCCATCGAGTGCGGCATGCCGGAAGGCGTGTTCTCGATGCTCATCGGCGAAGGCAACCAGATCGGCCAGGACCTGGTCGGCCGTCCGGAGATCCAGGCGGTCGGCTTTACCGGCTCGCGCCAGGGCGGCATGGCCCTGGTCCGCATCGCCAGTGCGCGCCCGGCGCCGATCCCCGTGTATGCCGAAATGAGCAGCATTAATCCGGTCTTCCTGCTCCCCGGCGCGCTCGCGGCGGGCGGCGCCAGGCTGGCCGCGCAGTTCATCGACTCGCTGACCCTGGGCGCCGGCCAGTTCTGCACCAACCCCGGCCTCGTCATCGCCCTGGCCGGCGAGCAGCTCGATGCCTTCCGCGCCGCCACCGTCGGCGCGCTGCAGGCCAGGACCGCCGGCACCATGCTCACCGCCGGCATCCACCAGGCCTATGTCGACGCCATCGGGCGCCGCTCGGGCCTCGACGGCGTCCAGCTGGTGGCGCGCGGCGGCGCCGAAGGCGCGGGCTGCGCGGCCCAGGCGGCGCTCTACCAGTGCGAGGCCCCGACCTTCCTCGCCAATCCGGCGCTGGAAGAAGAAATCTTCGGGCCGACCTCGGTCATCATCGCCTGCCGCGACCACGCCGAGATGCTGGCCGTCGCCCGCCACCTGGAGGGCCAGCTGACGGCGACCGTCCATGCGAGCGACGCCGACCACGCCATCGCCGCCTCCTTGCTGCCGGCACTCGAGCGCAAGGTCGGCCGCATCCTGTTCAACGGCTTCCCGACCGGGGTCGAGGTGGCGCACGCGATGGTGCACGGGGGCCCCTTCCCGGCCACCTCGGACAGCCGCTCGACCTCGGTCGGCGCCACCGCCATCGAGCGATTCCTGCGCCCGGTGTGCTACCAGGACGTACCGGCCGGCCTGCTGCCGGATGCCCTGCGCGACGACAATCCGCTGGGCCTGGCGCGCCTCGTCGATGGGGAACTGCGGGTCGAGTGAACCCGCAGGAAGTATAAAAGCCGGCCCCCAGGCCGGCTTTTTCGTTGGGACGCGGCGGGATCAGCGGCGGCCGCTGCGCGTGACGACATCCATCCACACCGCCAGGGTCAGGATCAGGCCCTTGACGATCATCTGCCAGTAGGTGTCCACGTCCAGCATCGACATGCCGTTGTCCAGGCTGGCCATCACCAGGGCGCCCACCAGTGCGCCGTGCACCGTGCCGGCGCCGCCGCGCATCGAGGTGCCGCCGATGAAGCAGGCCGCGATCACGTCCAGCTCTCCCGACACGCCCGCCGAGGGCGAGCCCGCCGCCAGGCGCGCCGTGTTAATCAGGCCCGCCAGCGCGCACATCAAGCCCATCAGGCCGAAGATCCACAGCTTGACCGCCCTGACGTTGATGCCCGAGAGCCGCGTCGCCTCCATGTTGCTGCCCACCGCGTAGATGCGGCGTCCGAACACGGTCTGCCTGGCGATGTAGCTGAACACGCCCAGCAGCACCAGCAGGATCAGCACCGGCAGCGGAATGCCTTCGTAGCTGTTGAAGGTCGAGATCAGCCCGGCCAGCACCAGGCCGACCACGGCGACCCGGAACACCGAGCGCCACAGCGCGATCACGGGCAGCTGGTGCTTCGCCTGGTTGACGCGCTGGCGCCAGGCCAGCACGCAGGCCAGGGCGAACAGGCCGACGCCGAGGGCGATCCCGAGCGCCGGCGGCAGGTAGGCCTGGCCCAGCTGCTCCATCTCGGGGGAGACCGGCGCCACCGTGGCGCCATCGGTCAGGCCCAGCACCACGCCGCGGTAAGCCAGCATCCCCCCGAGACCGACAATAAAGGAGGGAATCCCCGCGTACGCTGTCAGGAATCCGTTGAGGAAGCCCAGCATCAGGCCCGCGCCGAGCACCACCGCGATCGACAGCGGCAAGGGCAGGCCGTGGGTGACGTCGAGTACGGCCGCCAGCCCGCCCAGCAGGCCCAGGAGCGAGCCGACCGACAGGTCGATCTCGCCGGCGATGATGACGAACACCATGCCGCAGGCGAGGATGCCGGTGATCGACATCTGGCGCATCAGGTTGGACAGGTTGCGCGCGGAAGTGAAGCCGCCGTCGGTCTTCCAGCTGAAGAAAGCCCAGATCAGGGCGATCGCTACCAGCAGGGCCAGGATCTTGTACTGGGTGAAGATCTGCTTGAAGTTGATGCCGGGCGCGGCGTTCACACGCTGGGGCGCCTGGGCGGGGCCTGGAATGGAGTCGATTTTCATATCGTTCTGAAGTGGGTTAAACGGGCGCGGCCTGCGCCGCGGGAGCCGGCTGGCCGAGGGCGGCGGCCAGCACGGTTTCCTGGGTCAGTCCCTGGTTGACGAAATCGCCGCGCAGCTTTCCTTCGCCCATGACGAGCACCCGGTCCGAGACGCCGAGCACTTCGGCCAGCTCGGACGAGACCATGATGATGGAGATGCCCTGCGCGGCCAGCTCCAGCATCAGCTTGTAGATCTCGAACTTGGCGCCGACGTCCACGCCGCGCGTCGGTTCGTCCAGGATCAGCACCTTCGGGCCGGTCAGCAGCATCTTGGCCAGCACCGCTTTCTGCTGGTTGCCGCCGGAGAGCGCGGTGATCGGCAAGGCCGGGCTGGCCGTCTTGAGCGCCAGGCGCCGGATCTGGTCGGCGACCTCGCGCGACTCGAGGTTCTCGTCGACGCGGCTCAGGCGCGAATAGCGCTGCAGCACCGACAGGGTGATGTTCTCGCCGACCGACAGGTCGCGCACGATGCCGTGGTGCTTGCGGTCTTCCGGCACCAGGGCGAAGCCGGCCTGGATCGCCTTGAGGGGCTCGGAGGTGTCGACGCGCCGGCCTTCCAGCCAGACTTCGCCCTCGTAGTCGCCCGGGTAGGAACCGAACAGCGCGGTCACCAGCTCGGTACGCCCTGCCCCGACGATCCCGGCGATCCCCAGGATTTCGCCGCGGCGCAGCTGGAAGGAGACATCGTCGACCTTCTTGCGCTGCGGCTGGTCCGGATCCCGGCAGGTGATGTGGCGCGCCTCCATCACGACCTCGCCTACCTCGTGCGGAAGCGACGGGTACAGCTGGTTGAGTTCGCGCCCGCACATCTGGGCGATGATCCGGTCCACGCTCATCTCCGGCATGGGCGTGGTGGCGATGTGCTTGCCGTCGCGGATGACCACGATGGTGTCGCAGATGGCAGCCACTTCCTCCAGCTTGTGCGAGATATACACGCAGGCCACGCCCCTGGCCTTGAGCTCGCGGATAATCTCGAGCAGCACGGCGATCTCGCTGGCGGTCAGCGAGGCCGAGGGCTCGTCCAGGATCAGCAGGCGCGCGTTCTTGTTCAAGGCCTTGCCGATCTCGATCAGCTGCTGGTGGCCGCCGCCGTAATTCTTCACCGGCAGGACCACGTTCACGTCCGGCAGCTTCAGTTCGCGCAGAATCTCCTCGGCGCGCCGGTTCATGGCCGGGTAGTTCAGGCGTCCGCCCGGCAGGGTCGGCTCGTTCCCCAGGAAGATGTTCTCCGCCACCGACAGCTCGGGCACGAGCATCAGCTCCTGGTGGATGATGATGATGCCGGCGTCCTCGGTCTCGCGCACCGAGCGCGCGCGCAGCGGCCGGCCGTCGAACAGGATCTCGCCATCCCAGGTGCCGTACGGGTAGACCGCCGACAGGACCTTCATCAGGGTGGATTTGCCGGCGCCGTTCTCGCCGCACAGGCCGATGCATTCGCCCGGACGGATCGCGAGATCGATCCCGTCGAGGGCGGGCACACCGTCGAATCGCTTCGCGATTCCCTTCATTTCAAGCAGGTAGCCGGACATTCGGGCACTCGGTTCGTTGCGTTGACATTCCAGGCGTGGCGGGACCCTCGGAAGCTGCGCCGCAGTTCCCGCCCTCGCCTTTCCACGCCCGCGAAAAAGCGGGCGATCCGCTTATTTGCCCGCCAGCTGGGACTGGGAGTAGAACCCGTCCTTGACCAGCAGGTCGACGTTCGACTTGTTCAGCAGGACAGGCTTGAGCAACACGGTATCGACCTGCTTGAAGCCGTTCGCCAGCTTGGCGTTGTAGGCCGGCTTTTCGTTGCGCACCAGCTGCACGGCCAGGCGCGCGGCGTTGGAGGCGATTTCCTTGAGCGGCTTGTAGACGGTCATCGACTGGGTGCCCGCGATCACGCGGCGCACGGCGGCCAGGTCGGCGTCCTGGCCCGAGACCGCGACCTTGCCGGCCAGCTTCTGGGCCGACAGCGCCTGGATCGCGCCGCCGGCGGTGGCGTCGTTGGAGGCGACCACGGCGTCGATCTTGTTGCCGTTGGCGGTCAGCGCGTTCTCGACGATGGACATGGCTTCCGACGGGCTCCAGTCCTTGACCCACTGCTGGCCCACCACCTTGATGTCGCCCTTGTCGATCAGGGGCTTGAGCACCTTGAGCTGGCCTTCGCGCAGCATCTTGGCGTTGTTATCGGTCGGCGCGCCGCCCAGCAGGTAGTAGTTGCCCTTCGGCTTGAGCTGGACCAGCGAGCGCGCCTGCAGTTCGCCGACGGTGGTGTTGTCGAAGGAAATGTAGGCGTCGACGTCGGCGTTGAGGATCAGGCGGTCGTAGGACAGCACCTTGATCTTGGCCTTCTTGGCCTCGCGGATGGCGTTGTTCAGGACCGTCGCGTTGTAGGGAACGATCACCAGCACGTCCACGCCGCGCGAGATCAGGTTCTCGATCTGGGCGATCTGGCGCTGCTCGCTGGCGTCCGCCGATTGCACGTACACCTTGGCGCCCAGCTTCTCGGCGGCCTGGGTGAAGTAGTCGCGGTCGCGCGTCCAGCGCTCCAGCCGCAGGTCGTCGATCGAGAAGCCGATTTTCGGGTTCTTGGCGTCCGCATGCGCGGCGCCGGCGGAAAACAGCATCGCGCAGGCGAGGCCGACGGCCGTGATCATCTTGTTCATTTACGTCTCCTGTTTATCTTCGTTATCACTGTGGCAATCCTGCCCTGCCCAGCCTTTGCTATTCTGCTCAAAAAACGGTGTTAACGCTACCGTGGCGGGAATTTATCCTTTAATGGTTATGGCGCGGCATGTCGTGGCCGACGCCCCGGTAAGGCAGGGCCAGCTCCATGCAGGCCCCGGTGTGCAGCTGGCCCACGGTGGCGCGGTAGATCTCCTGCCACGGCGTCTGGTTGGGCGGCACCGGCGGCAGCGCGCCGCGGCGCCGCGCCGACAAGGCCTCTTCAGGCAGCAGCACATCGCAGCGCCCGAGATTCAGATCCACGCGCACGACGTCGCCGGTGCGCAGCAAGGCGAGGTTGCCGCCGGCCGCGCTTTCGGGCGAGGCGTTCAGGATCGACGGGCTGTCCGAGGTGCCGGACTGGCGCCCGTCGCCCAGGGTCGGCAGCGCCGTGATGCCCTGGCGGATCAGGGCGTCCGGCGGCTGCATGTTCACGACTTCCGCCGAACCGGGCCAGCCGACCGGGCCCGACCCGCGGATGACCAGCATGGTGCGTTCGTCGATGCCGAGGGCCGGATCGTTGATGCGGTGGTGGTAGTCGTCGGAACCGTCGAACACCACCACGCGGCATTCGAAGGCGTTCTCGGAACCGGGCGTGGACAGGTAGCGCGCGCGGAAGGCTTCCGAGATCACGCTGGTCTTCATGATGGCGAAGTCGAACAGGTTGCCCTTGAGGACCATGAAACCGGCATTGTGCTTGAGTGGCGCGGCGAAAGGCTTGATCATCTCGCGGTCCGCGCTCTCGCGCCCCGCCAGGTTGGCCCGCATGCTGGCGCCCGTCACGGTGGGACGGTCCGAGCGCAGCAGGCCCGCCTGCTCCAGTTCCCACATCACGGCCGGCACGCCGCCGGCGCGGTGGAAGCGCTCGCCGAGGTAGCGTCCGGCCGGCTGCATGTTAAGCAGGAGCGGCACCTCGTACCCGTAGCGCATCCAGTCTTCCGGCGTGATCTCGACGCCCGCGTGGCGCGCCATGGCCACGATATGCGGCTGGGCGTTGCTGGAGCCGCCGATGGCGGCGTTGACCACGATGGCGTCCAGGAAGGCCTCGCGCGTCAGGATGCTTGATGGCCGCTGGTCCTCATGGGCCATGGCGACGATGCGGCGCCCGGTCTCGTAGGCCATTTGCCCGCGCTCGCGGTAAGGCGCGGGAATCGCGGAGCAGCCCGTCAGCGACATCCCGAGGGCCTCCGCGACCGCATTCATGGTCGAGGCGGTGCCCATGGTGTTGCAGTGGCCCGCCGACGGCGCCGAGGCGGTGGCGATCTGGAGAAACTTGTGCTCGTCGATCTCGCCGGCGGCCAGCAGCCGGCGTCCCTTCCAGATCGCCGCGCCCGAGCCCACCAGTTCGCCCTCGAACCAGCCGTCCAGCATCGGCCCGCCGGACAGCACGATGGCCGGGATGTCGACGGTGGCGGCGGCCATCAGCTGGGCCGGCGTGGTCTTGTCGCAGCCCGTGGTCAGGACCACGGCGTCGATCGGATAGCCGTGCAGTATCTCGACCAGGCCCAGGTAGGCCAGGTTGCGGTCCAGGGCCGCGGTCGGCCGGCGGCAGTTCTCGAAGATGGGGTGCAGCGGGAATTCCATCGGGATGCCGCCGGCGTCGCGGATGCCGTCGCGCACCCGCTTGGCGAGTTCCAGGTGGATGCGGTTGCAGGGCGAAATATCGCTGCCGCTCTGGGCGATGCCGACGATCGGCTTGCCGGAACGGAGTTCCTCCGGCGTGATCCCGTAGTTCATGAAGCGCTCGAGGTAGAGCGCGGTCATGTCGATGCGCTCGGGATTGTCGAACCAGTCCTGGGACCGGAAGCGGCGCTTGGGATGTGATGCGTTCATGGTGTCCTTAATCCTGCAGCCGCAGCGTGTGCTGCGGCAGTCCCGGCGTGTCGGCGCGGAAGGTGAACAGGCTGCCCGCCAGCGGCTGGGCGCGCAGTTCTTCCTGCGCCAGGCCCTTGCGCGCACTGGTGACGTACACCGTGCGCAGATCCTCGCCGCCGAAGGCCAGCTTGGTGATATTCGCGCAGGGGAAGCGCACTTCCCCCAGCCTGGCGCCCTGCGGATCGTAGCGCACGATGCGCCACCCCCCGAAGGTGGCCACCCACAGGCAGCCCTCGGCGTCCACCGCCATCCCGTCCGGATAGCCCGCGCCTTGCAGCTCGGCGAAGATGCGCTTGCGCTCCAGGGCGCCGTCCTCCAGGACGTCGAAGGCGTAGATGCGCCTGGACAGCGTATCGGTGTGGTACAGCGTGCGGCCGTCCGGGCTCAGCGCGGGGCCGTTGGTGATCACATAGCCGTCGTCCATGGCGGCGACCTGCGCGCCGTCGAAGCGGTACAGGACGCCGGTGCGCTGCTCCTCCGCGTCATCCATGGAGCCGAACCACAAGCGGCCCTGGGCGTCCACGTGCCCGTCGTTGAATCGGTTGCCCGGCAGCCCGGCCTCGACGCCGAGCAGCGGCGCGAAGGCGCCGGTTTCCTCGATGAAGAGGTAGAGCCCATCCTCGAGCGAGCAGACCATCGCCCCGTCCTGCGCGGGCACGATGAAGCTCACCTGGCCCGGAGCGTCCCAGCTGCGGCGGCCGCCGCC
Source organism: uncultured Massilia sp. (assembly GCA_946886065.1). Next base: position 21,257 of record CAMPHU010000015.1, read on the forward strand.
CTCGGGATCGCAGCGGTGGATGCGGCGGCCCTTGATGTCGACGAACCACACCAGGCCGCGCGCGGCGTCCCACAGCACGCCTTCGCCGAGGATCGCGGCGGCTTCCCACAGGCTGCGTGGCGCGGTGTTCATGCGCCGTACCAGCCCGCGTCGACGAAGTATTCGCGGCCGCTGCAGCGGCGCGCGTTGTTCGAGGCCAGGAACAGCGACAGCGCCGCCACGTCCTGCATCTCGACCCGCTCGCGCAGGCACTGGCCGGCCAGGATGCGGGCTTCCTCCTCCGGCGTGTGCCACAGCGCCTGCTGGCGCGGGGTGCGCACCGCGCCCGGAATCACCGAGTTCACGCGGATCCCATCCTCGCCCAGGTCGCGCGCCAGGCCGCGGGTCAGGCCTTCGATGGCGGCCTTGGCGGTCATGTACAGCGACAGCTGCGAGGACGCCAGGTGCCAGGAAATCGAACCGAAGTTCAGGATCGCGCCGCCCTTGCCGTCCTTGCGCATCATGCGCACCGCGGCCTGGGCGCAGAAGAACTGGTGGCGCAGGTTCACGGCCATGCGGTTCTCCCAGTATTCCGGGGTCACGTCGTCGATCTCGTGGCGGTCGTCGTTGGCGGCGTTATTGAGCAGGACGTCGATGCCGCCCGCCTCGCGTTCGATCTCGGCGAAGCTTGCCGCCAGCGATTCCAGGTCGGTCAGGTCGCAGTGCACGAAGCGCGGCGGGTGGGGGGCGGCGCCCAGCGACTCGGCCAGCGCGCGCGAGGGTTCAAGCGCGATGTCGAGGAACCATACGCGCGCGCCCTGCCCGGCGAAGGCGGTCACCAGCTCGCTGCCGATGCCGGTCCCGCCGCCGGTGATGACGACCCGCTTGCCTGCCAGGTCCGGGTAGGTAGCGTAGACCAGGGGTTCTTGTGGTGTGTGAGGCATTGTGTGCTCGCTAGTCTTGGATGGTTGTGCGCGCTCAGGCGCCATGGCCGGCGGCCAGCAGGCCGCGTTGCGCCAGGTTGCGGTACAGGGCGCGCACGCCGAAGGACCATGGAGTGATCTCATCGCTGCGGCCGACGGTGTTGACCAGGGCGCCGAGCGACGGCGTGGAAATGCTGACGCGGTCGCCCGCGTGATGGGTGAAGCCCCCGCCCGCCGCGTCGCGGTCCTTGATCGGCGAGAACATCGTGCCCAGGAAGAGCATGAAGCCGTCCGGGTACTGGTGGTGCGCGCCGCAGGTCTGGGCCACCAGGTCGAGGGGATCGCGGCTGATCTCGCGCATGCGGCTGCGGCCTTCGAGCTCGAAGCCATCGTCGGCGCCTTCGATCAGCATGCGCACTTCGAGCTGGCGCAGGGTGTCCATCGTGAACCCGTCGTCGAACAGGCGGATGAAGGGGCCGATGGCGCAGGAGCCGTTGTTGTCCTTGGCCTTGCCCAGCAGGAGCGCGCTGCGGCCTTCGATGTCGCGCAGGTTGACGTCGTTGCCGAGCGTGGCGCCGACCACTTCGGCGCGGCTGTTCACGGCCAGCACGATCTCCGGCTCCGGATTGTTCCAGCGCGAGGACGGATGCAGGCCGACCTGCGCTCCGTGGCCGACCGCCGACATCGGCTGCGACTTGGTGAACACTTCCGCATCCGGGCCGATGCCCACTTCCATGTACTGGGACCACAGGCCGCGCGCCGTGAGCTCGGCCTTGAGGCGCATGGCGGCCTCCGATCCCGGCGCGATCTCGGACAGGTCGGCGCCGATCGTGTCGTTCAGCTGCCCGCGCAGCGCGCTGGCGCGCACCGGATCGCCCTTGGCCTGCTCCTCGATGACGCGCTCCAGCAGGCTCACCGCGAAGGTCACGCCGCAGGCCTTGATGGCCTGCAGGTCGCAAGGGGCCAGCAGGCGCAGGCCGCCCGGCCCCGCCTCGCCGCGCAGCGCCGCGTCGAGCAGCGCTTGCGCCGCGCCGAGGTCTTCGCCTTGCGCCTCGCGCACGAAAGCGGACAGGCTCGCGGCATCCTGCTCGAACAGGTCGGCGACCGTGGCGGCGTGGCGGGTGATGTCGACCAGGCGTCCGCCGCGCACCGCGACCACGGCCGGGCCGTCGACCGGCGCCGGGCGCCACACGCGGCCGACCAGGAGCGCGCGCTCGGCGTCCTCGGGCAGGAGATTGGCTTGAAAAGCAGTCATGGAGTGTCTCGTAATGGTTGGCCGGGGGGGGGGAGACCATCGATGCCACAAACAGCCCGGGCGGATGCCTGCCCTTGCGCTGCATGGATGTCTCCTCCGTTTTTATTCCGTGGCCGCGGCTTTCACAACATTCGCATAACAGAAATGTTACCGCAACCATTTCAGTCTAAACGTCGGGAGCCGCGATTGTCAATCGATTATTGAGCACATGTGTGACGAATGCGTCCTGCGGCGATCCAGAGGGGCGTCAGGGGCGATAGGGGCGTCGCGATTGGGCGGAAAACAGGGCCGCGTGCGGAAGCCGCTCCGCACGCCGGGCCTGGAAGCGCTCAGCTGGCGTAGCTGCGCTTGCTGGCGGTGTGCGGCAGGCGCGCGGGCGGGCGGATGCGCGGCGCGGCGTCGGACTGGCGGCGCACCAGTTTGGAATCCATGGTGATCTGCTCCGGCTCCGCCTCCTCCCCTTCGCGCAGCGCACGCACGCGCCGCACCAGCGACAGCACGGCTTCGCGCGCCATCTCGGCGATCGGCTGGCGCACGGTGGTCAGCTCCGGCCAGATGGTGGTGGCCAGCGCGGTATCGTCGAAGCCGGTCACGGTGAGGTCTCCCGGCACGTCCAGGCCCAGGCGGTGGGCCACGGCGACGGTGGCCGCGGCCATGTCGTCGTTGCTGGCGAAGATCGCGGTGGGACGCTCCGGCAGCGACAGCAGCAGCTCGGCCGCGTCCAGGCCCGAGCGGTAAGTGAACATGCCTGGCACCACCAGTTCGTCGCCGGCGTCCGCGCCCTTCTCGGCGATCGCCGCGCGGTAGCCCGCCAGGCGGCGCGCACTGGCGGTCTGGTTCGGATGGCCCATGACGAAGCCGATGCGCTGGTGTCCCAGCGCGATCAGGTGATGGGTCATGCGGTAGGCGGCGTCGTAGTCGTCGATGCTGACCGCGCCCACCTGCGCATCCGGCAGGCCGCAAGCCACGACCACGGCCGGGATGCCGGCATCGTTGATGCAGCGCAGGACCGAACCGCTGTCGCACAGCGGCGGCGGCAGGATGATGCCGTCCAGGCCGTTCTCGATCAGGCGCTGGGTCTGCTCCGCCTCCTGGGCGCCGGCCTCGCATTTCTCGACGAACAGCTGCACGTTGTTCAGGCCCGACTGGGTCAGCAGGCCGACCAGGAATTCGCTCAGGTAGGCCGCGCTCGGGTTGCTGTACAAGAAGCCGACGCGAATCGGCTTGGACCCCGCCAGGTTGCGCGCCTCCTGGTTCGGGGTGTAGTTGAGCGCGGCGACGGCCTCGGCGACCTTGCGCCGCGTGCTCTCGCGCACCAGCCCCTTGCCGTTCATGACACGCGACACCGTCATCGCAGACACGCCGGCCAGCTTGGCAACATCGACCATGGTCGGTTTGCCGCCTTCCATTGCTTCGCGGATGGCTTCTAGTTTGGATTTGGTCATGCTGGCACGTCCTGTTCTTGATGTTTGCGTTATGTTAGCACAGTTGGGCAAGTGCGAAGCCGGTGTCGCTGGCCCCTCCACTGGTGCTTGAGAAATCGGTTTCTTTGGCCGGTAGGTTTGCGCTAACATAGGAAATCCGGCCCAGTCCGGGCCGCGAGATCATGCGCAATGGGTGGAAATAACAGGCGGCTGCAAGGTTCGTGAAAGAATTTTCAACGAAAATCAGTGCATCCACCCGTATTGATGTTGTATCCAGTTGACGGAAAGTGCTCGAGCTTGCGCTAGACTGTTGCAAGTTCATAAAGGCCATGACACGAAAGCGCCCGCCGTGCCCACTCAGCCCTGCATGACATATACCGCATGAACACTGCCCCGTTCGCTTTCGGTCCATTCGAGCTGCATCCGCTGCGCCGGACGCTGCTGAGGAATGGCGAGCCGGTCCAGATCGGCAGCCGGGCGTTCGACGTACTGACCCTCCTGCTCGAGCGGGCCGGAGCGGTCGTGGGCAAGGAAGAGCTGATGGCGCGCGCCTGGCCGCGCACCTGCGTTGAAGAATCCAACCTGCGGGTCCACATCAGCGCCCTGCGCAAGCTGCTGGAAAAAGGCAGCGACGGCCTGCGCTACATCGACAACGTGGCCGGGCGCGGCTACAGCTTCGTCGGCCCCGTGTCGGCGCGCGCCGCCACTGCGGTAGCCGTTCCGCGCAGCGCCCCGCCGTCAACCCCTCCCCGCCTCGGACTGCGCCTGGGCCTGGGCACGGGCCTCAATGCGCCCCTGTTCGGCCGCGAGGACGCGCTTGCCGCGGTGTGCGCCGGCCTGGCGGAATCCCGCCTCCTGAGCATCGTCGGCCCCGGCGGCGCCGGCAAGACGGCCCTCGCCCTCGCCTGCGCCCGCCAGGTGGCCCAGCAATTCCCGGACGGCGTCTGCATGCTGGAACTGGGGGTTGTGGACCATCCCGCGCTGCTGACCGACGCCCTTGCCGCCGAGCTGGAGCTGCCCTCACACGCCCCTTACGACGCCATCCTGGCCCAGTTGCGCGGGCGCCGGCTGCTGCTGATTCTCGACAGCTGCGAACACCTGGGCGAGGCCCCGGCGCGCCTGGCCGAGGGCCTGTGCGCGGCCGCGCCGGGCCTGAAGGTGCTCGCGACCAGCCGCGAAGCGCTGGGCCTGGCCGGCGAACGCGTGCATACCCTGGGGCCGCTCGCCTTGCCCGCGGAGGCGCCGGCCGATCCGGACGCGCTCACGGCCCATGCTGCGCTGGCGCTGTTCGTGCATTGCGCCGCGGGGGCGCTCGACGCTTCCCGCCTCGGCGCCGAGGACCTCCAGCTGATCGCGGAGATCTGCCGGCGCCTGGACGGCTTGCCCCTGGCGATCGAACTGGCGGCCGCGCGGGTGCCGGTGCTCGGCCTGCACGGCGTCGCCTCCGGACTTGGCGATTCGCTTGCCATGCTGTCGCGCAGCCGACCCGGCGGCGTGGCGCGCCACCAGTCCATGCGCGACCTGCTGGACTGGAGCTACGCGCGGCTGTCCCCGGCGGAGCAGCGGCTGCTGCGCTGCCTGTCCGCCTGGCGCGGCGGCTTCACGCCCGACTGCGCCCGCGCCCTGTGCCTGGACGACGGCGCCGGCTTCGAGCCGGCCGCCCTGTACAACCTGGCCGCCCGTTCCCTGCTGGTGTGCGACTACGACGGCGCCGGCGTCAGCTACCGAATGCTGGCGACCACGCGCCTGTACGCCGCCGAGCGCCTGGCGTGCGAAGGCGAGCCGGCCCTGGTGGCGCGCGCCCATGCCGCGCGCTGCCTGGACCTGATGCTCGAAGCCCGTAGCGCGCGCGGGCAGCTGGACGGGACCCACTGGCTGGCGCGCTATGGCGGCCGCCTTGCCGACATCCGGGCCGCGCTCGACTGGTGTTTCGGACCGGGCGGCGACGCGGCGCTCGGCGTACGCCTGGCTGCGGCGGCCACGCTGCTGTGGAGCGAACTGTCGCTGATGGACGAGCAGCGGGTCCAGATCCTGCGCGCCCTGCCGCACGCGGGCGATGCCGCCGCCGAAATGGCCCTGCAAGCCAGCCTGGGCGGTGTCCTGGTGCACCTCGACAGCCCGTCGGAACAGGTGGCGGCCGCGTTTACCCGCGCCTACGAACTGGCGCACGGCCTGGGCGACAGCGCCCAGCTGGCGCGCAGTTTCAGCGGCTTGTGCGTCAACCATCTGCTGCAAGGGCAATACCCGGAGGCAATGGCGCTGGGCCATGCCTTCGCGCCCTACCGCAAGCGCGGGCACGACCGCGGCGCCCACGACATCCACGACCGCATGATGGCGGCCACCCTGCACTTCAATGGCGAACAGCGCCAGGCGCGCTTCCACGCCGAGCGCGTGTACCGGCTGTCGCGCGGCCAGGGCGAAGCCCGGCGCGGCCCCACCGGTACCGCGATCCACTACGACCGCCTGGCCGCGTCCAGCGCGGTGCTGGCGCGCATCCGCTGGCTTGCGGGCCACGCCGAGGAAGCGGCCGCGCTGGCGACGGGCGCCGTCGAACGCGCCCAGGAGATCGAGCATCCTGCATCGACCTGCCTGTCCCTGGCCCTGTCGGCGATTCCAATTGCTTTCTGGAATGGCGACAAGCACGCCGCCGCGTATTTCACGGGCCTGCTCTGTGAGCGCTCGCAAGTGCACGGCCTGAAACACTGGCAGTCGTGGGCCGCCCAGTTCCGCGCGCTGAGCGAGGGCAGTTGCCCCAGCGGCGCCGGCGCCCTGCTGCCCGGACCGCAGGCCGAGACCATCTTCACCATCCTGCCCGGCCTGGCCGGGCCAAACGACTTTGCCGGCGTCGGACAGGGCCTGGCCGGCTGGTGCGCCGCCGAGCTGACCCGCCAGAAGGCGGTCTGGATGCGGACCGCCGGACGGCCGCCGGCCCAGGCCGACGGCGTGCTGCTGCAGGCGGCGGCCATCGCCGAGTCGCAGGGCGCGCTCGCCTGGCTGCTGCGCGTGGCCCTGACCCGCGCCCAATGGTCGCTGGGCACGCCGCGCGCCGCCGAGGCGCTGGGCCAGCTGGCGGCGATCCTGCGCCGCTTCCCGCAGGGCTTCCCCAGCCGCGACCAGCGCGACGGCCAGTCCTTGCTGGACGGCCTTGGCGGGGGCGAGTTCCTGTTCCAGCCGGACCCGCGCGGCCCGAGGCGCGTCCACGGCCGAGGCCATGCAACAACACCGGCCGCGGCGGCCAGGGACGCACTGCTTCCCCGGGAATGACGGCGGGCGGCGATCTGGCTATAATTTCGGCCTTCGCCCCACAGGAATTCCCATGTCCCTCCTCGACCACCAGCTCGAACTGCTCTCGCCCGCCAAGACCGCCGAGATCGGCCGCGAAGCGATCCTCCATGGCGCCGACGCCGTCTACATCGGCGGACCGGCCTTTGGCGCCCGCCACAACGCCAGCAATCCGCTCGAGGACATCGCGGCCCTGGTCGAGTTCGCGCACCGCTACCGCTCGCGCATCTTCGTGACCATGAACACCATCATGCACGACGCCGAGCTGGAGCTGGCGCGCAAGCAGATCTGGCAGCTGTACGAAGCCGGCGTGGACGCGCTGATCATCCAGGACATGGGCCTGCTGGAGCTCGACCTGCCGCCGATCCAGCTGCACGCCAGCACCCAGTGCGACATCCGTACCGCCGAGAAGGCGAAATTCCTGGGCGACGTCGGCTTTTCCCAGCTGGTGCTGGCGCGCGAACTGAGCGTCGAGCAGATCCGCAAGATCAAGGCCCAGGTCGACACCCCGCTGGAATACTTCGTGCACGGCGCGCTGTGCGTGGCGTTCTCCGGCCAGTGCTACATCTCGCACGCCGACACCGGCCGCAGCGCCAACCGCGGCGACTGCTCGCAGGCCTGCCGCCTGCCCTACACCCTGACCGACGGCCAGGGCCGCGTCGTCGCCTACGACAAGCACCTGCTGTCGATGAAGGACAACGACCAGAGCGCCAACCTGGAAGCCCTGGTCGACGCCGGCATCCGTTCCTTCAAGATCGAGGGCCGCTACAAGGACATGGGCTATGTGAAGAACATCACCGCCCACTACCGCGTCCTGCTCGACGAGCTGCTCGAGCGCCGTCCCGAATTCGCGCGCGCCTCGAGCGGCCGCACCCAGGTCATGTTCACCCCGGACGTGGACAAGAACTTCCACCGCGGCCACACCGACTATTTCGCCCAGGGACGCCAGGACGATATCGGCGCCTTCGATTCGCCCAAGTACGTGGGCGTGGAGCTGGGCACCGTCACCCGCCTGGCGGGCGACCATTTCGACCTGCACACCCTGGCGCCGATGGCCAACGGCGACGGCCTGAACTACATGAACAAGCGCAGCACGGTCGGCATCCAGGCCAACCGCGCGGAAAAGCTGGGCGAGGACGAGGAAGGCCAGCGCTGGCGCGTGTTCCCGAACGAGGCGATGGCGACCCTGCCGGGCCTGAAGGTGGGCACCGTTATCCACCGCAACCGCGACCACCAGTGGGAAGCGACGCTCAACAAGAAGTCGTCGGAGCGCAAGGTGCGCGTCGACCTGAGCCTGTCCGAAACGCCGGAGGGCCTGCGCCTGGCCGTCGTCGACGAGGACGGCATTGCCAGCGAAGCCGTGGCGGCGCTCACCCTGCAGCCGGCCCAGCAGGCGGCCCAGGCCGAGGCCGGCCTGCGTACCAGCCTGGCCAAGCTCGGCAATACCATGTTCGAAGCCGGCCAGGTGGAGCTGGCGCTGAGCCAGCCCTGGTTCGTCCCGTCCAGCGCCATCAACGCCCTGCGCCGCGACGCTGTCGCCGCGCACGAGGCGGCGCGCCTGGCGTCCTGGGACCGTCCGCCGCGCAAGGCGCCGGCCGAGCCGCGCGCCGTGTACCCGGAAACCCAGCTGAGCTACCTGGCCAACGTCTACAACGACAAGGCGCGCGCCTTCTACCACAAGCACGGCGTGCAGCTGATCGACGCGGCCTATGAGGCGCACGAGGAGCCGGGCGAGGTGTCGCTGATGATCACCAAGCATTGCCTGCGCTTCTCCTTCAACCTGTGCCCGAAGCAGGCCAAGGGCGTGCAAGGCGTACAGGGCCAGGTGAAGGCGGAGCCGATGACCCTGGTCAGCGGCGGCGAGCGCTACACGCTGCGCTTCGACTGCAAGCCTTGCGAGATGCACGTGGTCGGCGCGATGAAGCCGGGCATCCTGAACTCGCCGCCGCCGTCGGCGGTGCCGTACAGCCCGCTGGTCTTCCACCGCCAGCGTCCGCGCGCCTGATCCAGGCGCAGGTGGGCGGCCTGGCCGCCCACGCCAGGCGCGTTCAGCCTGGGATCTTCAAGCCCTTCACCACCGCGGGGCGCGCGCGGAAGCGTTCCAGCGCCGCATTTACATGCGGGAAGTCCTTGAACCCGACCAGCTCTCCCGCGTCGTAGAAACCGACCAGGTTGTTCACCCAGGGGAAGGTGGCGATGTCCGCGATCGTGTATTCATCCCCCGCGATCCATGCGTGCCGCGCCAGCTGCGACTCGAGGACGCCCAGCAGGCGCTTCGATTCGTTGACGTAGCGCTCACGCGGCCGCTTGTCCTCGTATTCTTTCCCCGCAAACTTGTGGAAGAAGCCGATCTGGCCGAACATCGGCCCCACGCCGCCCATCTGGAACATGACCCACTGGATCACCTGGTAGCGCGCGGCCGGGTCGGCAGGCAGGAATTTGCCGGTCTTCTCGGCGAGGTAGATCAGGATCGCGCCCGATTCGAACAGCGGCAGCGGCTTGCCGCCCGGCCCGTTTGGGTCGATGATGGCCGGAATCTTGTTGTTCGGATTCAGGGACAGGAAGGCCGGAGAGAGCTGGTCGTTGGTCTCGAAGCTGACCTTGTGCGGCTCGTAGGGCAGCCCGGTTTCCTCCAGCATGATCGAGACCTTGACGCCGTTGGGCGTGGGCAGCGAGTACAACTGCAGGCGCTCGGGGTGCTGGGCCGGCCATTTGGCGGCGATGGGGAAGGCAGACAGATCGGTCATGGCAGTCGCGCATCGAAGTGCTTGAGTGGATGAGATAGCGACAATACCAAACTTCGCCCCGCCTTGCCGGCGGGGCCCCGTTTTCCTTGCGGCCGTTCAGCCGAACAGCTTGATGGCCGTCCTGGCGATCAATTCGCCCTGGTGGCGCGCGCCGCCGAGGTCGATCTCGCTGGGCTGGCGCTCGCCCTTCCCGCCGGCGATGGTGGTGGCGCCGTAGGGGCTGCCGCCGACGATCTCGTCGAGCGACATCTGGCCCTGGTAGCTGTACGGCAGGCCGACGATGGTCATGCCGAAATGCAGCAGGTTGGTGATGATCGAGAACAGGGTCGCCTCCTGGCCGCCGTGCTGGGTGGCGGTCGAGGTGAAGGCACCGCCCACCTTGCCGTTGAGCGCGCCGCGCGCCCACAGGCTGCCGGTCTGGTCGAGGAAGGCGGCCATCTGGCCCACCATGCGGCCGTAGCGGGTCGGCGCGCCGATGATGATGGCATCGTAGTGCTCCAGTTCCTCCACCTTGGCGATGGGCGCCGCCTGCTGCAGCTTGAAGTGGGCCTTGGTGGCGATCTCTTCGGGAACCGTCTCCGGGACCCGCTTGACGTCGACCGTGGCGCCGCCCGCGCGCGCGCCTTCGGCGACCGCATTGGCCATGGTTTCGATATGCCCGTAGGTCGAGTAATACAGTACCAGTACCTTTGCCATTGTCCTGCCTCCGTGTGATGGGTAAGTCGGCTGAATGCGCTCACTAGCATAAGGCCAATGTTGAGCACATGACAGCACGTTTGCCCGGGAAGGCGGGCGAGCCACCCAAAGGAGGGAGGGCCTGCCGCTAGCGGAACGTCGGACGGAAGGGCACGCCGGGCGCCGTGCACTGCGCGACCGGCTGTGGCTTGTGATCGTCATCCTTGCGGATATAGCACTCGTCGAAGACCGAGCAATAGCAGGCCGAGTAGCTGATGTTGTTCATTTCCCGGTGCAGGGCCGCGAACATGGGATTCGGCGCCGCCGGCTCGCTCCAGCTGAACATGACCAGGGAGCTGCCGGGACGGATCAGCGAACTCGCGACCCCGCCGCGCGAATTCATGCCCGAAAAGTCCCCGGGTTTGGCGTCGCAGCACGCCGCGCCGAGCTCGCGCAGGTCGGCGACCGGTTTGCCTTTGTAGGACAGCTGCACCCACTCGATCCGCGCGGGCCCGACCCCGTTGTTGACCATCTCATACTCGACCTTGGCGCGCTTGATGCCGCCGCCTTCCCCCAGGGCGTGGGTGGAGCGCATCAGGTCGAGGTAGGGGTAGCTGTTGGCCGCCACCAGCTTTTCCATCGAATGCGCGGAATGCAGGCCAAGCCACAGGGAGACGAGGGACACAATGGCCGCCGCGACGGCAAGCGTCACGTCGAGCCAGCGCAAGCCGGTTCCGTGCGGATGGTGGTGATGGTGGCTTTCGTGTTCCAAGGCGGCTCCTCGCGCGTTTCGAAAACGCGAGAGTATAACGAGGAGTTGCTTGATTAACACTTTCCCGGCGCAGATTATGCGCGCCGGGTGAGCGCCTTCAGATCCAGTAGATCAGCGCGGCCAGGCCGACGATCAGCGCGATGCGGGTCAGGTTGTAGGCCGTCTTGTTCCAGGCCTTGAAGCGGCGGCGGTACTGGCCGGCATAGAAAGAAATGCGGAACAGCTTGCTGACCAGGCCGACCTGGTCGCCGGTCTCGTTGGGCGAGGCGGCGGCCGTCATCAGGGTACGGCCGAGCCAGCGGTTGACGGCCTGCATCCAGCGGAAACGCATCGGGCGCTCGACGTCGCAGAACAGGATCACGCGGTCGCTCTCGCTGCCGTTGATGGCCCAGTGGATGAAGGTCTCGTCGAAAACGACGCCCTGGCCGTCGCGCCAGCTGTGGCGTTCGCCGTCGACGTCGATGAAGCAGCGGTCGTCGTTCGGCGTGGCGAGGCCCAGGTGGTAGCGCATCGAGCCGGCGTAGGGATCGCGGTGCGGGTTCAGCTTGCCGCCCGGCGGCAGCTCGGCGAACATCGCGGCCTTGACCGAGGGGATCGATTGCAGCAAGGCATAGGTTTGCGGACACAGGCGCTCGGCCGACGGGTGGCTGGCGTCATACCACTTCAGGTAGAAGCGCTTCCATCCGTTCTTGAAAAAGGAATTGAAGCCGGCGTCGTCGTTCTGCTCGGCGGCCTTGATCTTTTTAAGTGCGAGCAGGTTCTCCGCTTCGGCGCGGATGACCTGCCAGTTGTCCTGCAGGCGCTGCAGCTCGGGGAATTCGCTCAGGGGAATGTAGGGCGTGGCCGGCACCCGCGAGAACTTGTGCATGAAGATGTTGATCGGCGCCATGAACGACGAATGGTCGAACAACTGGCGGCGGAAAGGCAGGCGAACCCGTCCGCGGAAGTGGATGTGCAGGATCGAGAGGAAATAAAAACCAACCACTGCCCACTTCATCACGTCCTCCATCTCAGCCGGATTGCGGCTGGCTTGCTTGATCAAGGACGCAGGATACCATAACGGCTAGCTGACCGTGCAGGCCAGGCCGTGTCTCAGAGGCAACATACCACGCCGGAATCCGGGGCATGCACGGGCTCCGGCGTGCTGTCTTGGCCCGGCGTGCCGGGCGCGGAAGGCTATACGCCGCTTAGTGCAGCACGGACGTCATCGCATAGCCCTTTTCGGCGATCTGGCCGCTCAGGTTATCGATGTCGAAGTCCGGCAACTGGCTGGCGCCATCATCGACCTCGAAGGCGCGGGTCTCGATCTCCCAGTCGGTGTTGGTGGCTTCTTCAGGAATATTCTTGGCTTCGGGTACTGCCAGGTACGAGTACTTGCCGTCTCGTTCTGCTCTGCGGTAAATATCCAGGCGCATAGTGTTGTCCTCTTGAAAAAACCCGCTTTCCGGATGAAAGCGGGCGGTTCCACAGTAGAAGATCGCAGCCCGGCCGTCTGTTAATTGGCCCACACTCAGCCGAGCGGCTGATCAGCGCCCCGGCGAATAGCCGAGCACACGGGCCGGCAGCAGCACGATGGCGCGCAGCAGCTGGAACACGGCCTCCACGCCGATGCCGAGCAGGCGGAACGGCAGCAGCAGGAGCCAGACGAGCGGATACAGCACCAGCGCCAGCAGCGCGATCGGCCAGCACAGGAACAGCAGGACCAGCCACAGCAGGAAACTCAGCATTGTTCGCTCCATGTCGAAGGGGGACGGCATGGCTAGCGTATGTGCATACGCGCCTGGGTGCTACTTGCTTGCGATGGAGGGTCGAAAAGGCGGGGTGAGCGGGGGAAATGCGGGGATAACTGGAGCTATGGCTGTTGCTGGTTTGCTAAAACCTGGATCCCCGCCTTCGCGGGGGCCCAAGTTCGTTGCATGCCCGCGCCGCTCCCTGCAACGTGCGGCATGCAAACCGTCAATCAGGCAAACTCCGCCACCCGCTCCACCACCTCGCGATTGACCACCTGCGTCTCGATCGACGCCTGCAGCGACGGAATCGACCCGCCCGCACGGTAATGGAAGCTCACCCGCAGCAAATCACCCGCCTCGACGGCCATCGGCCTGGCCAGCGGCAAGGTCATGTAGTGGTTCAGCCAGTCGATCGTGGTCGACTGCTCCTGCACGACCGCCAGCACGTTCTTGGTAATGAAGCGCATCGCATTCAGCGTCCCGGCCTTCTCGATCAGCACCGAGCCCTCGAAGCCGATGTGGGTATCGATCGGCGCCTGGAAGTCCATGATGCTGTACACGGCCGGCTGGCCCAGCTCCACGGTGCCTGGATACACCACGCCGGTCTCCTGGAACTGGACGATCGGCGCGTAAAAGCCTTCGAAGTCGTATTCCTGCTGGATCGGCTGGGCCGCCATGATCACCGCCTCCGGCAGGAACAGCGGCAGCGGGCCGCCGAACTTGGCCAGGTAGCGGCGCTTGAAGGATTCGATCACCTCGACCTGCTTCTCGCGCAGCATGCCCACGTGGATCATTTCGCAGATCACGACGTCCACCGGTTCCGGCGGCAGGTAGTCGAAGGCGTCCGCGTGGACCACCTCGACCTTGTGTCCGTCCGGGTTCATCGCCAGGAACTTGCGCGCCTCGCGCACCATGTCCGGGTTGTACTCGACGCAGTAGACCTTGCTGGCCTGGCGGGCCGCGAAGAAGGACAGCACGCCGGTGCCGCCGCCCAGTTCCAGGACGCGCGCGCCCGGGAACACCGCGTAATGGATGGCGGCCTTGAAGCTGTGCATCCGGTTCTGGTCCATCAGCATGTTGTGATGGTAGTGCACGGGGATGAACTGCCCCAGGTAGCAGCTTTCGATTTCGCGTTCGTTCAGCATGATGTTCCCGATTGTCTTGATGTCCGGAGGTGGACCGTAAGCACATTATGGACAAGCAGGCATGCCGATGAAGGGCCGAGCTGGAGGGTCTTTTGCCCCTAGTTCTCAGCGGAAATGTAAAACGCTCAAGGCTTGCTGCCCGAAATCGCTTGCGCCAGGTCCGCGTGCCCTGCCCGCTCGGCGATCCGGGCGGCCGTCAGGCCTTCGGTGTTTTTGAGGCCGGCTTTCGCGCCGCGCTGGAGCAGCAGCTGCGCGGTCGACGCGTGCCCCTCGCGCGCCGCCATCATCAGGGGCGTGTAGGCGCCGCTCTGGCGCGGCGATACCGCGTCGATCTGCGCGCCGCGCTGGACCAGCAGGGCCGCGATCTCGTCGTCGCCCGCCGCGGCCGCATAGTGCAGCGGCGTCCAGCCGCTGCGGTTCACCTTGGCGCCCTTGGCCAGCAGCGCATTGACCGCATCCTTGTTGCGCTTGAACGCGGCCATCATCAGGGCCGTGTTGCCGTTGGCGGCCGTGGCTTCGAGATTCGTGCCCGGATGCTCCAGCAGCGCCTGGACCACCTCCTTCGCATCCTCGCGCACGGCCAGCACCAGCGCGGTATCGCCGCCGATCGGGTTGAGCTCGTTGGCGTTGACCCTGGCGCCCACCATCTTGCGCACGGTGCCGGCGTCGTCGGTCTGCACGGCACGGAAGAAGGCCGTCACTTCTTCCGGCGTCGGCGGGGACACCGCCTGCGCGGTGGACACGAAGCCTGCAAGCAGGCCGGCAACAACGAAGGCGCGGCGGGTGGTGGACATGGTGTCAGCTCCTTGCGGTCTGGAACAGGTTGAAGAAGTTGTCGGTCGTCTGCTGGGCCACATCGCGCAGCGAGACGCCCTTGAGCGTCGCGATGAATTCCGCCACGTGGGCGACATAGCCGGGCTCGTTCATCCTGCCGCGGAAAGGCACCGGAGCCAGGTAGGGCGAATCGGTCTCGATCAGCATGCGTTCGAGCGGCACGGCCCTGGCGACCTCCTGCAATTCCCTGGCGCTCTTGAAGGTCACGATCCCGGAGAACGAGATGTAGAAGCCCTGGGCCATGGCGGCCTGGGCGACTTCCAGCGATTCGGTGAAGCAGTGCATCACCCCCGCCACCCCGCCCTGGTCCGTGCCGGCGCCCTCTTCCTGCATGATGCGGATGGTGTCGGCGCTCGCGGCGCGGGTGTGGATGATCAGCGGCTTGCGGGTCTCGCGCGAGGCGCGGATATGGGTGCGGAAACGCTCGCGCTGCCATTCCAGGTCGCCTTCCAGGCGGTAGTAATCCAGGCCGGTCTCGCCGATCGCGACGATCTTCGGGTGATTGGCCAGTTCGACCAGCTGCAGCACGGTGGGCTCGGGGGTGTCCTCGTAGTCGGGATGGACGCCGACCGAGGCGTAGATGTGCGGGTATTGCTCGGCCAGCGCGAGCACCTGAGGGAAATCAGGCAGGTCGACCGAGACGCACAGGGCGTGCGTCACCTTGTTCTCGGCCATCTTGGCCATGATCTCGGGCATCCGGGCAGCCAGCTCCGGGAAATTGATGTGGCAATGGGAATCGATAAACATTCCGCCATTTTAATCGAGCTGCGGCCAGACCGTGATCGTGTTCCCTGAGGAGTTCCCGTGAGTAAAGATTACCTGCGCGGATTGCGCCGCCCCTGGGCGAAGGCCGCGCACAAGGAGCGAAAGCTCAAGCGACGCGCTTGCCAAGGATAATCAGGTCGCGTTCGATCCCGTCGAGATTGGCCACGCGCGGGAAATTCGCCCAGGTCTCGAAGCCGTACTTGCGGAACAGCGCCAGGCTCGGCGCATTGTGGCCGAAGATAAACCCCAGCAGGGTATGCACCTTGACTTCGGGCGCGAAGGCCATCGCCAGCTCCAGGCAATACCGTCCGATCCCCCTGCCGCGCGCCCGCTCGGCAATGTAGATCGACACCTCGGCCGTGCCCGAATACGCCGGGCGGCCATAGAAGTTCGAATACGACAACCAGCCCAGCACTTCCGGCTTCTCGCCGGTATCGTCGGCGGCGTGGATCACCCACAGCGGACGGCGGTCCGGCGTGTGATCCGCGAACCATTGCTCGCGCGACTGCACGGTAATCGGTTCGGTATCGGCGGTGACTTCGCGCGAGGCGACCGTGGAGTTATAGATGTCGACGATGACCGGCAGGTCGTCGCGGGTGGCCAGGCGGTGGACGTAGGACGGCATACGGCAGGAAGTAGGGAGAAAACGTGGTTACAGGGTATGGGTCGCGCGCGACGAACGCAGCGCCGCGCCGAGGATCTCTTCGATGCGCAGCTTGGCACGCTGCCCGGACTCGTCCGCCGGAAAATGCACGCCGATGCCCTGCGCCTTGTTGTTGTTGGCGCCGGCCGGGGTGATCCAGGCGACCTTGCCGGCGATCGGGTATTTGTTCGGGTCATCCATCAGCGACAGGATCAGGTAGATCTCGTCGCCAATCTTGTAGGGCTTGTTGGTCGGGACGAACATGCCGCCGTTCTTAAGGAAAGGCATGTAGGCGGCATAGAGCGCCGCCTTTTCCTTGATGGCCAGGGACAGGACGGACGGCCGCGGTGCTTGCGGAGCGTTCGGGTCTGTCGGGGTGGCGCTCATCGGTATCCTTTCAAGTGCATCAGCTGCAGCACGAAGTGTACTCAAGCAACATGTCTTCGACAAACAATTTTGCCGACAGGGGGTGCTCGGCCACTGCCCGGCGCTCGTTGGTGGCCTTGATGGCGCGCATCAGGCTCGCAGTGTGCACCTTGGCGGCCAGCGCCGCAAGCTCACGCTGGTAGCGCGGATAGTAGCGGATCTGGCCGGACAATTTGAACGCGGCGACATCGTACAGCCAGCGCTGCAGCCACGCCACCAGGGAAGGCAGTTCGCCCTTGGCGAGGCGCTCGGCGGCGCGCAGCGCGCCGTCCCGCGACGGCTGGGCCAGGAAATGCAGCAGCGCCTCGAGCTCCTCGCGGCTGCCGCCTTCGCTCTCCGCCAGCGCGGCCAGCGGCGCACCGCCCTGCTCGCGCAGCCAGCTGTCGGCATCCGCGACGCCCTGGGCCTTGAGCCAGGCCAGGGCCTCCTCGTGCGAGGGCATGGGCAAGGCGAACTTGCGGCAGCGCGACAGGATCGTCGGCAGCAGGCGGTCCAGGCTGTTCGATGCCAGCAGGAAGACCGTGCCCGGCGGCGGCTCTTCCAGGGTCTTGAGCAGGGCGTTCGAGGCCGGCATGTTGAGCGCCTCGGCCGGATACAGCACCACCACCCGCAAGCCCTGGCGGTGGGTCGAGATGTTCATGAAGTCCGACAGCGCGCGGATCTGCTCGATCTTGATTTCCCTGGACGGCTTGGCGCTCTTGGCCTTGCGCTCGCCTTCGCCGCCCTCCTCGCCTTCCGCCGGCTCATCCTCGAGCGCTTCGGGGCGCACCCGGCGGTAATCCGGATGGTTGTGCTGCACGAACCAGCCGCAGGACGCGCACTCGCCGCAGGCGTGGCCGCCCGGCTTCACGTTCTCACACAACAGGGCCTGGGCAAAGGATTCGAGGAAATCGGCCTTGCCGGTACCGGCCGGGCCATGGAACAGGATGGCGTGCGGCATGCGCGCGCGCATCTGCTGCAGCTGCGCCCACGCGGCTTGCTGCCACGGATACATCGTCACAACAATTTCTCCAGTACTTCCGATAAGCGCGCGCGTGTGGCTTCGATCGAACGCGTGGAATCGATGACCACGATCCGCTCCGGGAACTCGGCGGCGCGGCGCAGGTATTCAATGCGGCATTTCTGGAAGAAGTCGGCCTGTTCGCGTTCGAACTTGTCGAGGGTGCGGGTCGCGTCCAGGCGCTCGCGCGCCACCTCGAGCGGCACGTCGAACAGCAGGGTCAGGTCGGGCTGCAGGCCCGGGTGGACCCAGTTCTCGAGCATTTCCATTTTCTGGCGCGGGAGGCCGCGGCCGCCGCTCTGGTAGGCGAAGCTGGCGTCGGTGAAGCGGTCCGACAGCACCCAGTTCCCGAGCGCCATCTGGGGCGCGATCACCTGGGCGATATGCTCGCGCCGGCTGGCGAACATCAGCAGCGCCTCGGTTTCCAGGTGCATTTTTTCGTGCAGCAGCAGCTCGCGCAGCTTTTCGCCGAGCGGCGTGCCGCCCGGCTCGCGCGTCGACACCACGTTCTTGCCACGCGCGCGCAGGAATTCGGTGACGAAGCCGATGTGGGTGGACTTGCCGGCGCCGTCGATGCCTTCAAAACTGATGAACTTTCCAAGCACGGTACTACCTTCGCTCATCGGGTGATCTTTCGCTGGTACTGATTGACCGCGCGGT
>CAMPHU010000016.1 GCA_946886065.1 uncultured Massilia sp.
GCCCAGATCAAGGCCGCGCCCAGCGCGCTGGACGCCGAGGCGCTGCGCCAGCTGTGGGCGCTGCCGATCGGCTGGAGCACCTTCCCGCCGCAGCTGGACAGCGCATTCGCCCTGCAGGTGGCGGGTTGGCTGATCACGGCCGGCACCACCCTGTTCGGCGCGCCCTTCTGGTTCGACCTGCTGCAGCGCGCCGTGCAGCTGCGCGGCACCGGCGCCAAGCCCGCCGCATCGCGGACCCAGGCCGACGGCAGCGCCGCCGCCCTGGCGCCGGCGCCGGCAGCGGGAAGGGATTAGCGCCCCGGCGGCCGGTGCGCGTCCACCAGCACGCTCGACACCGAGATGTGCGGCACCCGCTCCGGCCACTCGTCGTTCGGTCCGAACCAGCGCGCCTCGGCCAGTTCCGTCGCGTCGACGCGGATCTCGCCATCGAGGTAGTCGGCCGTGAAGGCCAGCATCAGCGAATGCGGGAAGGGCCAGGACTGGCTGCCGAAGTAGCGCAGGTTGGTCACGCGCAGGCCCACTTCTTCGTACACCTCGCGGTGAACCGCCTCTTCGACCGACTCGCCCGCCTCCAGGAAACCGGCCAGCGGCACGAAGCGCTTGGTGGGCGAGGCCACGTGCATCGCCAGCAGCACCGCATCGCCTTTGCGGATCAGGACCATCATGGCCGGCGAGATGCGCGGATAGGCCATGTGCCCGCAGTTCACGCACTTGAAGCAGCGCTCGCCCGCGGCCAGCACGGTGCCGCTGCCGCAGGCGCCGCAAAAGCGGTGGGTACGCGCCCATTCGCTCACCTGGGCCGCACGCGCCGCCAGGCCCAGCAGTTGTTCGTCCATCTCGCCGAACAGCGAGCGCAGGCCGCGCCAGCCGTAGCCGGGCGGCAGCGCCGGTTCCTGTTCGAGCCAGCCGGCTTGGCAATACCGTTCTCCCAACAGGCCAAGCGGCTGCAGGTTCGTCTCCGGCACGCCGAGCTGCGCCAGCAGGGCGGCATCCGGCAGCGCCAGGCCGTCTTCGCGCACCAGGAGGCGTCCCTGGTAGAACACGAAGCTGACGGTTTGCGGGTCCGGATGCGGAGCGAACAGCGGCTTGAACGAGGCGGGTGTCTGGAGCATGATCGGTGGCGTCGGGTTGGGGATCTTCGATGATACCGCCTTTCGCCGCCGTGCTCAGGCGACCCCAGGCCGCCATCCCGCAGCCTCGATTCCCGTTCTCGCGTTTGGCCCGCTTTGGGCCGCACAAGCGACGGCGCCGAACGGCGCTCTCCTCCACCTTGCCGGTCCGCGCTGGCGCATCGGCGGAGCGGCATCGGCAGCGCGCAGCGCGTGGCGCCGCCCCGGGCGTGCGTTCATCCGACAACACAGCATGGAGACGCGCGTCCTGGGCGGTGCGAACGAGGCCGTCCGGCTTTGGCGCAAGCAGCGTAGCGCGAGCCCTGGCCACTGCACGCAAGGGCCGCAAATGGCAACGCAGACGGCCCTGGCGGACACGTCTGCGTTGCTTGCGGCCGGGCCGCGGGGAGGACGATTACTTCAGCAAGCGGGTGCGGCTGGCCACCAGGGCGATCACCAGCGACAGGCCGCCGACGTAGCCGATAGCCGCCTGCATGCCGACATAGTGGGCGACGGCGCCGATCACCGGCGGACCCATCAGGCTGCCGCTGTAGGCCATGCTCGCCACACCGGCCAGGGCGATCGGGCCCTGGGCGCCGGCGGCGCTGAACACGAAGGGGAACAGCAGCGACAGGCCGAGGCCGGCGATGGCGAAGCCGCCCAGGGCGAAGTAGGCGTTCGGCGCCATCACGGCGAAGAACAGGCCGCATGCCGAGACCAGCGAACCCAGGGTCACCAGGC
This sequence comes from uncultured Massilia sp., assembly GCA_946886065.1. The sequence continues at coordinate 1,851 of CAMPHU010000016.1, forward strand.
GCTGGGCGCCGAAGCGCACTTTCAGCTTGTCGCCGACCATGCGCGACATCAGCATCATCACCGAGAACGAGGACAGGGCCAGCGGCGCCAGGCCGTCCGATGCACCGAAGTGTTCTTTCAGGAACACGCCGCTCCAGTCGGCGATGCTGCCTTCCGACATCGAGCCCAGGAAGCCCAGCAGGCCCAGCAGTGCCAGCGGACCGCGCGGCAGGGAGAACGACTTCTTCTCGACCTTTTCCACGCTGTCGTCGGCCTCGAGCATCGAGAAGCCCATCCACAGCAGCATGGCCAGCGGCGCGGCCAGCATCACGAAGTGGGTGGCCGGCGCAATCTTGAGGCTTGCCATCAGGCTGCCCAGGGTTGCGCCCGCCAGGCCGCCGGCGCAGCCGAGGCCGTGCAGCTTGGACAGTTCCGACTTGCCGCTCTGCTTTTCACGCTTGGTCGCGGCCGAGTTGATCGCCACGTCGAAGGTGCTGGCGGTGATGCCCAGGCTCAGGACCGCCATCATCAGCAGCGGCACGGTCGGCGCCATGCCGATCGACACCAGCACGGCCAGCAGCGCCAGGCCCGAGACCAGCAGGGTCTTGCGGGCGCCGAAGCGGCCCATCAGGAAAGACGAGATCGGGTACGAGATTACAGCGCCCAGGCCGCCGCACAGCAGCACCATGGACAGCGCCGAGTGGGACACCTGGACACGCTCGGCCAGGGCCGGAATGCGGCCTGCCCAGGAACCCATGATCACGCCGAACAGGGTGAACAGGACAGGCAGTGCGTATTGCTGGAGGTGCGCAAGCGAAAAAGTGGTGTTGCGCGAAATGGAGGCAGTCATTTGCATCGGCGTAAATTGTTAAATATTTTGAGGATTAAAACAGTTGCCAACTTGGCTGAGCAGCCCTGACCTGCTTTGAAATTGCTGTCAGGAAGCTGATGGACGGCAATTCTAAACACCTCAAAACGGCTTTCGTTTTCCGTGCGGAAAAAAATTTCGGAGCGTTGTATTGTGCCGACGAAAGAATGGCAACTTCATTGTCACATCGCAAAAATGCGTTATCAGGCACCCAAATACATTGCAGCAAAATGCATTCAAATCGGATCAAGATCACGTTATTTACGGCGTAGATAACGCATATAGGCAGCCGTGATGGCGCAGACGCAAGCCGCGCTTCCTGTGCATTTTCAACAAGCAGCCACGCTGTTTTCAGGATTTTTCGAAAGCGTTCGAATAGCTCAAGCGTCAAGAAAAAGGCGTGGAAAACCCAAGCCATGAGCGCGCTCTGGCGCCCGTTTTCTTTTTGATCAAAATGTGAAATGGCCGTGTACAAGCCGCACACGGCGCAAATAAAAATGCCGCCCGAAGGCGGCAAGAAGTGTCGATGTCCCGAGACGCCAGGGCGGCGCCCGCAGCAGGGTTTACTTAGCCAGATGCTTCCGGAGTTCCGTACCCGCCTGCAGCACCTGAGAACGCACGCCCGGCAGGGTGGCCAGCGGATTGAGCAGACCGAAATCGTGGATCATGCCGTTGTAGCGGGTCACCGTGACGTCCACGCCAGCCTGGTCGAGCTTGCGGCCATAGGCTTCGCCTTCGTCACGCAGCACATCGAACTCGGCGGTCTGGATCAGCGCCGGCGGCAAGCCTTCCAGCTGAGACAGGCTGGCCAGCAGCGGCGAGGCGGTGATCTCCCTGCGCTTGGCGGCGTCCGTCGTGTAGCTGTCCCAGAACCATTTCATCATGTTCCTGGTCAGGAAATAGCCGTCTGCGTACTGTTGATAGGACGCGGTCTCGAAATTGGCGTCGGTCACCGGCCACATCAGCACCTGGTAGCGCAGTTTCGGCCCGCCTTTTTCCTTGGCCATCAGGGTCAGCGCCGCCGACATGTTGCCGCCCACGCTGTTGCCGGCCACGGCCAGGCGGCTGCCGTCGATGTTCAGTTCCTTGCCATGCTGGGCTACCCACTTGGTCGCCGCATAGATCTCGTCAATCGCCACGCCATACCCGGCTTCCGGCGAGCGGGTGTAATCCACGAACACGGCCACGGCGCCGGAACTGTCGACCAGGTCGCGCACCAGGCGCTCGTGGGTCGGGTAGTCACCCAGGACCCAGCCGCCACCGTGCACGAACATGAAGGCAGGCAGCACGCCTTTCTGGCCGGCGGGCCGCACGATCTTCAACTTGATCTGCTTGCCGTCGACGGTGATGACTTTGTCCGACACCTCGGCCTTGGGCAAGCTCAGCTTTACGCTCTTCTGCGCGCCTTCCAGCACGGCGCGGGCGTCGGCCGGCGACAGCTGTTCCAGCGGCTTGCCGCCGCCGGCTTCCAGCGCGTTGAGGAATTCCTGGGTGCGGCGTTCGACGCCGGGGCCGCCGGCAGCGGCGGAGGCGACGCCATAGCTCAGGGCCAGGGTGGCTGCGGCAAGGGCTTTGGTCAATGCGTTCATGATGATATTCCTTTCGTATCGGTTTCTCTGGATCAGGACGGGCACCGCAGCTTAGCGATGGCATCCTGGCTTTCATTGGAAAAACGAACCATTCTGTTTTGCTGCCGGATTTTCTAAACAAGCGATTAAATCGCACACTACTTATTTACTGCGCTAATCGGCTCGCCTTTATGCCGGGCGCCCTTCTACAGGACGCCCGGACCAGCGTTTATACCAGTTGCAGGGTGACGTTGATGTTGCCGCGGGTGGCGTTCGAGTACGGGCACACGATGTGGGCGCGGTCGATCAGGGCCTGGGCTTCCTCGGCCGGTACGCCGGGCAGGCTGATGTTCAGCTGCACTTCGATGCCGAAGCCGGTCGGCAATGGACCGATACCGACGCTGCCTTCCACCGATACATCCGGCGAGATTTTCAGCTTGTCGCGGGCGGCAACGAATTTCATCGCACCCAGGAAGCAGGCCGAGTAGCCGGCTGCGAACAGCTGTTCCGGGTTACTGCCCTCCAAGCCATTGCCCCCAAGTTCTTTTGGGGTGGTCAGTTTGACGTCGAGCACGCCGTCGGACGAGACGGCACGGCCTTCACGGCCACCGGTGGCTTTGGCAGTTGCACGGTAGAGGACTTTGTCGATTGCCATGATGAAACTCCTTTTCAGATTTTATAAAGCGCTATTAGATAGCGCACTACTTAAATGGTTTGCTGCTGTCGAAACGGTACTGCCTTGCTGAGGCTTCGCAGGACCGTGTCCTGTTCTGCGCTGCCATGGAAAGCATATTAAATCGCTCGCTATTTAATTGCAAGCGATTTGTGTAACAAGATGTTACGGCAATGCTGAGGCATCGGGGAAGAAGGCCGATGCATTGCCTTGGCAAGACGGGAGCGGGCCAGCCGCGATGGCCTTGGCCCGGCGGAGGGAAACGCCGAGTGCCGGCAGCCGCGGCCGCCCGTAGCGGGCAGGCCGCGGCCACGGCCGGGGGCGGCCGACACCTCCCGGACGCATGCCGATGTCTCCTTCGGAACCAGGTATTTCCTTGGGCGGCAAGCCAGTTTGTTGAAGCTGCGGGAAAAGAACTCCGCGCCGGCGTGTTCAGCGATCGCTCAGATCAGGCGCACCGATTCCCGCACCACCAGGCTCAGCGGCGGCACTTCCGCCGCCGGCTGCTCGTGCCCCAGCAGCGCCAGCATCCTGCGCCCGATGCCGACCCCGGCTTCATACAGGGGCTGGCGCACCGTGGTCAGCGGCGGCGTGGTGTACATGGAGCTGTGCAGGTCGTCGAAGCCGACGATCGAGATATCGTCCGGGACCCGGATATTGCGGCGGTACAGGGCCAGGCGCGCGCCATAGGCGCTCAGGTCGTTGCTGGCGAAGATCGCCGTGAAGCGCCGGTTCGCGCCCAGCAGCTGGTTCACGGCCAGCAGGCCGCCCGATTCCTGGAAGTCGCCCGGCACCACCAGCTCCGGATCGACCTCGATCCTGTGCTTGGCCAGGGTGTCGTAATAACCCGCCAGGCGCGCGCGGGCGTCCACATGCTCGGCCGGGCCGGTGATGAAGGCGATGCGCCGGTGCCCCTGCTGGACCAGGTAGTCCATCGCCTCGCAGGCGCCGGCATAGTTGTCGAGGCAGAAGCCCTGCATGCGCTCGCCCGCCAGCTGGCGCCCGAAGGCCACGATCGGCACGCGCCGCGAAAACTCGAGGATCTGGGCGTCGCTCAAGTTGCCGGTCAAGATCGCCACACCGTCGACCCGGCGCCCGATGAGCAGCTCGACCCGCTCGGCTTCCTCGTCCGCATGCCAGTGCCCGCTCATGATCAGGAGCGCATAGCCGGCGGACTTGACCGCGTCCTCGATGCCCACCATGGCGCCGTTGAAATAACCGCTCTCCAGTGCCTGGGTCAGCACGCCGATGGTGCGCGTGCTGCCCATCTTCAGGCTTTGCGCCAGCCGGTTCGGCTTGTAATTGAGCTCGCTGATGACGCGCTCGATAGTGCGGCGCTTGTCGTCGGACACCTTGGCGGTGCCGTTCAGGAAGCGCGACACCGTGGCGGGAGACACACCGGCCGCGCTGGCGACCTGATACAGCGTCGTGGTGTTGCCCTCGTCGTTTTTCATCGTGTGGAGTGCGCCTGCATTGAGTGGCCGGAACGGCCGGGTTGTTGCTTTGAGTGTAACACATAGCCATTCTCACTCTTCCGTCAGAGCATGAAATTCTTTCAAAAATGGCAGAATGGTAGCGCTATCGAGACAGTTGTTTATTTTCGATAAATTGTGTTTGACATTGTTTCTTCGACAGATTTACCATGAAATCGGTTTCACGGCATGCGTGTCGCCGCAGGCGGCCGCCGTCCTTCCCACTGTCCCTCTTTTTCGGCTTCACCACCTGAGACAAGCATGAGCAAGAACCCGCATTTCGACTTCCACAACGACTTCCCACCCGACTTCACCTGGGGCGTCGCCACCAGCGCCTTCCAGATCGAAGGCGGCTGGGACGCCGACGGCAAAGGGCCCTCGATCTGGGACAGCTTCTGCCTGGACCGCGCCAACATCAAGGACGGCAGCGACGGCACGGTCGCCTGCGACCACTACCACCGCTACCGCGAGGACGTGGGCATCATGGCGTCGCTGGGCGTGGACGCCTACCGTTTCTCGATCGCCTGGGCACGCGTCCAGCCGGACGGCAAGGGCGCCTGGAACGAAGCCGGCTTTGCCTTCTACGGGCGCCTGCTCGACGAGCTGGCCGCCCGGAACATCCGCGCCCACGTGACCCTCTATCACTGGGACCTGCCCCAGGGCCTGCAGGACGGCGGCGGCTGGCTCAACCGCGATACGGCTTACCGCTTCGCCGACTATGCGCGCGAAGTGGCGCGCCGCTTCGGCAACCGGGTCGAGGCGATCGCCACCCACAACGAACCCTGGTGCACGGCCAACCTCGGCTACGGCAACGCCCAGTTCGCGCCCGGTGTGGCGGACCTGAAGCAGTCGATCCAGGTCTCGCACCACCTGCTGCTGTCGCACGGCCTGGCGATGACGGCCATGCGCGAAACCGGCTGCGCGGCCAAGCTGGGCATCGTGCTGAACCAGTGGACCGCCGATCCGGCCACCGGGTCGCCGGAAGACCGCGCCCTGGCCGAATTCGAATACGCCCGCTCGACCCAGTGGTTCATGGACCCGATCTTCAAGGGCCGCTATCCGGAGCTGGCGCTGCGCGGCCACGGCGCCAACGCGCCGGTCGTGCAGGACGGCGACTTCGAGATCATCCGCCAGAAGATCGACTTCCTGGGCTGTAACTACTACTTCCGCGCCTGGTGCAGCAGCGCCAACCCGCCGGTGCCCGCGCCGGCGCCGCACGGCACCACCGACATGGGCTGGGAGATCTTCCCGGAAGGCCTGCCGGAACTGCTGCTCAAGCTGAAGGCCGAGTACCCGGACCTGCCGCCGGTCTACATCACCGAGAACGGCATGGCCAATCCCGACCAGCCCAACGGCGGCCAGGTGCACGACCCGGAGCGCATCGCCTTCGTGCGCAGCCACCTGGCCGCGCTGAAGCAGGCCATGGACGGCGGCGTGGACGTGCGCGGCTACTTCCTCTGGAGCCTGCTCGACAACTTCGAATGGAACTCGGGCTACAGCAAGCGCTTCGGCATCGTCCACGTGGACTATGCGACCCAGCAGCGCACGCTCAAGGACAGCGCGCTGTGGTACCGCGAATTCATCGCGGCGCGCGCCGAAGCCTGACCGCACGAAAAAAACAGAACAAGGAGGAGACAATGCAATCCAGCTATCACGAAGGCCAGGGCGGCCAGCGCCTGCTGGCCGACATCGGCGGCACCAATGCGCGCTTCGCGCTCGAAGCCGGCCCGGGCGACATCGGCGGCCTGCGCACCCTGGCCTGCGCCGATTTCCCGCGCTTCGAGGACGCCGTGCATACCTATCTGGAAGTCGCCGGCAAGCGCGTGCGCCATGCCGTGATCGCGATCGCGAACCCGGTCGACGGCGACGCCATCAAGATGACCAACCATCACTGGGCCTTCTCGATCGAGGCCGCGCGCCGCGAACTGGGCCTCGATACCCTGCTGGTGGTGAACGACTTCACCGCGCTGGCGATGTCGCTGCCCGTGCTGACCCCTGCCGACCTGGCGCAGGTGGGCGGCGGCGCGGCGCGTCCCGGCAGCGCCATCGGCCTGGTGGGCGCCGGCACCGGCCTGGGCGTGTCCGGCCTGGTGCCGGCGGAAGGGCGCTGGGCGCCGCTGCACAGCGAAGGCGGCCACGTGGCCTTCTCGCCGATGGACGAGCGCGAGCTCGAGGTGCTGCGCTATTGCTGGCGGCGCTACGACCACGTCTCGGCCGAGCGCTTCGTGTCCGGCCCCGGCCTGGCCCTGATCCGCGAAGCGCTGGCCGCCAGCCGCTGCCTGCCCGTGGACCTGTCGCTGGAACCCGCCGAGATCGTGGCGCGCGCGCTCGACGGCGGCGACGCCCTGTGCCGCGAAGCCGTGGACTGCTTCTGCGGCATGCTCGGCACCGTCGCCGCCAACCTTGCCGTCACCCTGGGCGCGCAGGGCGGCGTCTACATCGGCGGCGGCGTGGTGCCGCGCCTGGGCGCCTACTTCGCCGCCTCGCCCTTCCGCGCGCGCTTCGAAAGGAAGGGCCGCTTCTCCGCCTACACCGCCCAGATCCCGACCTGGCTGATCACCGCCTCCACCCCGGCGCTGCTGGGCGCATCCAGCATCCTGGACCAGCACCTGGCGCGCGAGCAAGCCGCCCGCCCGGGCCGCACGCTCATGGCGCGCGCGGGCGGCCATTCCCTGCGAGGCGAGCATGCAAGCTGCTAAGCGCGCCGCCTCCCCGCTGCTCTGGGTGCCGACCGGCTACTTCACGATGGCGCTCGGCTACGTGATGCTCACCAGCGTCACCGCGATCATGTTCAAGAACCTCGGCATGGACAACGGCCGCGCCGCGCAGTATTCGAGCCTGCTGATCCTGGCCTACACCGTCAAGCCCCTGTTCGCGCCCTTCGTGGAGATGTACCGCACCAAGAAGTTCTTCGTGCTCTGCGCCCAGGTGCTGATCGGGGCGGGCTTCGCCGGCGTGGCCCTGCTGATGGAGCTGCCCGGCTACATGAGCTTCCTGATGGCGATCTTCTTCGCGCTGTCCTTCATCGGCGCCACCCAGGACATCGCCAGCGACGGCGTCTACGTCACCTCGCTCGACGCGCGCTCGCAATCGCTGTATTGCGGCATCCAGAGCCTGTCGTGGAACATCGGCCCCATCGTCGCCGCCGGCGGCATGGTGTTCCTGAGCGGCTACCTGCACACCGCCGTGTTCGGCCACGACCCGAAAGTCTTCGGCCCGGACTGGATCGACGCCTGGCGCATCATCTTCCTGCTGGTGGCGGCCATCACGCTGCTGATGGCCGCCTGGCACTGGCGCGTGATGCCGGAAGGCGCGCGCGCGGCCGATACGCCGGGCAGCGTCAGGGACGCGGGCCGGATCCTGCTGGACGCCTTCGTGACCCTGTTCCAGAAGCGCGACGTGTGGCGCATGATCGCCTTCGCCTTCCTGTTCCGCCTGAGCGTGGGCTTCCTGGAAAAGATCGGCCCCTTCTTCATGGTCGACCCGGCGGCGAAAGGGGGCCTGGGCCTGTCGAACGAGATGCTGGGACTGATCTACGGCACCTACGGGCTGGCGGCCGTGCTGCTCGGCTCCCTGCTGGGCGGCCTGTACGTGGCCAGGCGCGGCCTGAAGCGCACCCTGTTCGTGCTGTGCTGCGCGATCAACATCCCCAACGCGGCCTTCCTGGTGATGAGCATCTACCTGCCCTCCAGCCTGATGCTGGTCACGCTCGGCGTGGTGGTCGAGAAGTTCTTCTTCGGCTTCGGCGCGGTCGGCTTCATGATTTACCTGATGCAGCAGCTTGCGCCGGGCAAGTACACGACGACCCACTACGCCTTCGGCACCGGGCTCATGGGCCTGTGCAACCTGGTGACCGGCGTGGTCAGCGGCCACCTGCAGGAGATGATGGGCTATGTCAGCTACTTCGTGTTCGTGATGGTGGCCACCATTCCCTCCTTCCTGGCCACCTGGTTCGCGCCCTTCCACCACGACGACGGCAGCGAGCCGGCCGCGAGCGCCGGCGGCAAGGCGGTGCCGGCATGAAGCGCCTCGCCCTTCCATTCCTGTTGCTGGCGGGCCTGGCCGATGCCCAGGCGGCCGATGGCATCAAGCTCAACCAGCTCGGCTTCCTGCCCCAATCGCAGAAGCTGGCCGTGGTCCCGCAAGGCGCCGGCGAGCGCTTCGCGGTCATCGGCGCGGACGGCAAGCCTGTCCTCGAAGGCAAGCTGGGCGCCGCCACGGCCTGGGCGCCCTCGGGCGAAACCGTGCGCGTGGCCGATTTCTCCTGGCTGAGCAAGCCCGGCGCCTACCGCATCAAGGTCGAGGGCCTGCCCCTGTCCGATCCGTTCACGGTGGCGCAGGACGCCTACCGCGCCCTCAACGACGCGGCGCTGAAAGCCTTTTACCTGAACCGCAGCGCGATCGCGCTCGAGCCGAAGCATGCCGGCCAGTGGGCGCGCCCGGCCGGCCATCCGGACGGCAAGGTGCTGGTGCACGCCTCGGCCGCGTCCAGTGCGCGGCCTGCCGGGACCGTGCTCTCCAGCGCCAAGGGCTGGTACGACGCCGGCGACTACAACAAGTACGTGGTCAATTCCGGCATCTCGACCTATACCCTGCTGGCCGCGCTCGAACACTTCCCGGGCTGGTTCGCGCGCCACGACATCGGCATCCCCGAATCCGGGAACGGCGTGCCCGACATTCTCGACGAGGCGATGTGGAACCTCGAGTGGATGCTGACCATGCAGGACCCGCTCGACGGCGGCGTGTACCACAAGCTGACCAACCTGCGCTTCGACGGCATGGTCATGCCGCATGCGGCGATGAAGGAACCGCGCTACGTGGTGGCCAAGAGCACCGCGGCGGCGCTCGACTTCGCCGCCACCATGGCCGCCGCCAGCCGCGTGCTGGGCGCCTACGATAAGCAATGGCCGGGCATGTCGCGGCGCATGCTGGCGGCCGCCGAACAGGCCTGGAACTGGGCCGCGGCCCATCCGGCGGTGCTGTTCAAGAATCCGGCGGGCGTGGTGACCGGCGAATACGGCGACGCCCACCTCGAGGACGAATTCGCCTGGGCGGCGGCGGAACTCTACATCGCCACCGGCAAGGACGCCTATTACAAGGCGCTGCGTCCCGACACCCTGGCCGCCAGCGCGCCTTCCTGGAGCGATGTGCGCGGCCTGGCCTGGATGTCGCTGGCCCACCACCGCGAGCGTCTCGGCGCGCAGGCGGACCGCGGCCTGATCGCCGCCCGCATCGACGGCCTGGCCCGGCAGCTGGCGCAGGAATGGCGCAGCTCGGGCTACCGCGTGCCGGTCAAGGGCGCCGACATGGTCTGGGGCAGCAATGCGGTGGTCCTGAACCAGGCCATGATGCTGCTCCAGGCCTACCGCCTGGACGGCCAGCAGGACTACCTGCTGGCGGCCCAGTCGGCGCTCGACTATGTCCTGGGACGCAACGCCACCGGCTACTCCTTCGTCACCGGCTTCGGCGCGCGCCCCGTCCTGCATCCGCACCACCGGCCCTCGATGGCGGACGGCGTCGACGCGCCCGTGCCGGGCTGGCTGGCCGGCGGGCCGAACCCGGGCCAGCAGGACAGGAAGGATTGTCCGGTCCCCTATCCGAGCGCCCTGCCCGCGCTTTCCTACATCGACCACGGATGCAGCTATGCCGCCAACGAGGTCGCCATCAACTGGAATGCGCCGCTCGTCTACGTGAGCGCGGCGCTGTCCGAACTCACGCCCAAGCCAAAAGCCACAGCCATGAACGATACCCTCGTCCCGCTCGAGGTCCTGCAGCGCCAGGAACAGCTGCTGCAGTTCGACCGCTTCGACAACGACACCGCGCTCGAGATCGGCCTCAGGCTGATCGACATGGCGCGCACCAGCCGGAAGGCGGTGTCGGTGGAGATCGCCCGCAACGGCACCGTGCTGTTCGCGCACGGCATGAACGGCACCTCACGCGACAACAGCGACTGGATCCGCCGCAAGAGCAACCTGGTCAACCGCACCGGCCACAGCTCCTTCTACATCCACAACCAGGTGCGCCTGAACGGCGGCGACCACGACGCCATCCCCGCGCTCGACCCGCGCGAGTACGCGGCCCATGGCGGCTCCTTCCCGATCGTCATCAAGGGCAGCGGCCAGGTCGGCACGATCACGGTGTCGGGGCTGCCGGGCGCGGAAGACCACGCGATGGTGGTGGCCGCGCTGAAGGACTATCTCAAGGTAACAGACCTGTAAGGAAGCGGACATGGAACGAACGATCAGGTGGGGCATCCTCGGCACCGGCCGCATCGCGCACGACTTCGCCGTGGGCCTGCGCGACGCGCCGGGCGCGGTGCTGGCGGCGGTGGGCTCGCGCAGCAGGGAAAGCGCGCAGGCCTTCGCCGCCGAATTCGGCGTCGAAGGCGTCTACGGCTCCTACGGCGGGCTGGCGGTGGCACCCGACGTGGACATCATCTACATCGGCACCCCGCATCCGATGCACGCCGAGAATGCGGTGCTGGCCCTGCGCGGCGGCAAGGCCGTGCTGTGCGAAAAACCCTTCGCGATGAACCGGCGCGAAGCGGGCGAGGTGGTGGCGCTGGCGCGCGCGAAGAACCTGTTCCTGATGGAAGCCATGTGGACGCGCTTCATGCCGGCGCTGGCGGAAGTGAAGCGCATCATCGCCTCGGGCGAGATCGGCACGGTGACCCAGGTGCATGCGGACTTCGGCTTCTCGGCCACCACCGATCCGAACCACCGGGTCAACAAGCTGGAACTGGGCGGCGGCGCGCTGCTGGACCTGGGCATCTATCCGCTCTCGATCGCCTGCGCCCTGCTCGGCAAGGTCAGCGCGGTGCAGGCCCAGGCGCTCCTAGGCGAGACCGGCGTCGACCTCAGCACGGCCTTCACCATGAAGCACGAGGGCGGCACGCTCTCGGTCTGCAGCTGCTCGCTGCGCGCCCGCTCGGGTTCCGAGCTGGTGGTGTCCGGCACCAAGGGCAGCGTGCGCATGCACCGCATGTTCCACCTCGCCACCCAGGTGACGGTCGAACTGGAAGGCGCGGCCGCGCGCACGATCCCGACGCCCTACCTCGGCAACGGCTACACGCACGAGGCGATCGAAGCCGGCCGCTGCCTGCGCGAGGGGCTGATCGAACACCCCCTGATGACGCACGAGGACACGCTCAGCCTGATGGGACTGCTCGACACGATCCGCCGGCAAATCGGCCTGCGCTATCCATCCGACTAGCAAGATTGTCTGATTCGCCATCGAATTTTCCTGTCGGAATTTCTTACATGGGGAAAATCCTGCACTGGCGTGCATGTTTGTAAACGCTTGATTTGTCAATATTACATGCCATGTGGCATGAAACATGCTTCTTGGTAACCCGACCGGCGGTACAGCCGGCTGGGCGGCAGCCTGCCGCGAGCGAAAACATTCAATAACAACGCCAGGGATGACCATGAAACGCTTCAATTACACCTTCGCCGCAGCCGCCGTGGCTGCGCTGTTTGCCAGCAGTAGCGCCCACGCCGGCGTGATCGGCGTGTACGGCCAGTATCCGAGCGCCGGCGCCCTCACCGGCGGCCTGGGCGCCCACGGCCACACCGTGCTTGCGCTGGGCGAGCTGAGCGAAGCCTCGCTGGCCGGCATCGACACCGTGATCCTGGGCCGTGACCGCTCGGGCAACAGTGCGCTGGGAAGCTTCGTCCAGGGCGGCGGCAAGCTGATCACCGAATGGACCTCGGCCTGGTACGGCATGTCCTTGCTGAACGGTTCGGCATCGGATAACTACAGCAATGCCTTCGACAGCAACGTGGTCTTCACCGCCGCCGGCCTGGCCGCGGGCCTCGGCGACCAGCTGGGCAGCTATTACACTGATGGCAACTCCAGCCAGTTCTTCCAGGACTTCGGCAACCTCGGCCTCGGCACCGTCTACGCCACCCGCAACGGCAGCGCCGCTGCGATCGTCGGCGGCACCGTCGGCAAGGGTTTCGTCTGGGTCAACGGCTACGACTGGGCCGACGCCCCGGGCTCCGCGAGCTTCCAGCTGCTGGCCAACGAAATCGCCTATGGCGAGCCGACCGGCGTGCCGGAACCGGCTTCGGTGGCCCTGCTGGGCCTGGGCCTGTTCGGCCTGGCCAGCCTGCGCCGCCGCGCCTGATCAGAAGGTGTGCCGCAAGCCCAGGGCCGCGCCGCCGAGCGTGGCCCCGGGCGCGGCGCCAAGAGAGTTGATGGCGAAGTCGTAGGCCGCCGCGGCCTCGTTGTCCAGGCGTGTCGCGTACGCGTACACGCTGCTGCGCTTCGACAGCGCATAGTCGTAGCCCAGGGTCAGGTGGACGGCCCCGGTGCCGGCCCCGCCGCGCACGAAGCCGATCCGGCTGCCTTGCGCTCCTTTCCCCGCTTCTTTCCCATCTCCCGCCCACGCCAGCGCCGCACGCAGGCCATGCGCGCCGTGCTGGTGGCTGAATGACACGTAAGCGGCGTTACGCGCCAGCACCCCGCCGGGCAAGCCGTACTTCAGCCTTTCCACGATCACCGCCACGCGCGACGCGCCGACACTGCGCGCCAGCGCGGCCTTGGCGCCGCTGTCATGCGTCCCCGCGCCCTGGTAGGCATGGTGGCGCTCGTGGGCCAGCACCGCCAGCCACGGTCCCCGCTCGAACAGCGCCGCCGCCGACAGCAGGGAAGGCCTGGCGCCGCCGGGCAGGCGCTCCTCGCCCAGGCCATGGGTGAGGCGCAGGCTGACACCGCGCCATGGCCTGGTCCAGTAATGCAGCGAATTGGCCTGGCGCCGGTCGAAGGAAGACAGGTTGCCGGTGTTGCCCGTCGACGGCGCGGCGCCGTTGGCGAGCAGGCTCATGTAGCCGGCCGTGGTCGGATAGAAGGGATCGAGGCCGGAGGTCGCTCCCGTGTAGGCGGTCGTCCAGTGGCCGAGGAAAAGCGTGCCGAACGCGCCTTCGAGGCCGACGCGGGTATCGCGCCGCGCGATCTCGCCGGCGCCGGTGTCGGGCGCCAGCGTGCCTTCGACCTGGAACAGCGCCTGCAGGCCGCCGCCCAGGTGCTCGCTGCCGCGCAGGCCGATGACCGAGCGGTTGTTGGCGATACGGGCCTGCTTCCCTGTGCCCGATGCCCCCACATATTCGGCGGACAGGTTCAGCCTTCCATAGATCTGCACATTGGTCTGGGCGCACGCGGAAGCGGCGCACAGCGCCACGCATGCTGCCGCGCTGTGGCGAAGCGTCTTGCTCATCGGGATCTCCTTTGAGCGGATTGTGGCCCGCGCGACCGGGAGGCGGCTATCTCCCATCGGAAGGCGCGCCCGCCCACACTGGCGTGTCTTGCTCAGGCCCCGTGCCGATAGAACAGGCCCGGGTAGTCCAGCACCAGCCCTTCGTCGTCCGTGCCGATGTCGGCCGTGAACGCGTGCTCCGGGCTGTCGAACCGGTAGCGCCCCGGCCCGAGCCGGGTGTACGCCTGGGATACCGCCCTGACGCTCAGTGCGGGGAACGCGACGAAGGCGACCCGGATTTCCTGGCGCCGGTCCAGCACCTTGCCCAGCCGGCGGATCGGCAGCGTATTGGTCAAGGGCGTGCAGGCCAGGTCGACGTCGATGCAGCCGTCCAGCCCGGGCAGCGGACGGCCGGCGCCGTCGGTCCAGTTCCCCAGGCCGTCCGCCGCCAGCGTGAGCGTTGCGCCGCCGGCCAGCCGCACGGCCAGCTCGCGCACCCGCCAGTCGGCGCCGCAGCGCAGGCGGTAGATGCAGGCGAAGGGCGCGCCTTCGAACAGCGGGCCCGCCGCGGGACCGATCACGACGGCTTCGGCCTCGATCCGCGCTGCGGAGACATCGAGCGCCAGGTGTTCGGTCCCGCCTCCCTCCACGGTGCTCCAGCGATAGATACGCTTCATCCTTCCTCCCGGCTCGTGAGCTTGCACGATATGCCAAGCCGGGGAAGCCGGTAGCACGTGTCGTAAACACCACAATGCACAATCGATGCTGCAGTGCGATGGTGTTAGCGCTATCAAAAACCCGCTTTTCCTGCTGAGTGAAACCCCGGCTTGCCATCGATATCAATGACGGCGAAAGACGCTGCCAGCACCCGCGCCAATGCTGCGACGCAGCATGAATCGGCTGTTTACAAAGTTTCCAGCTTGTTGAAAACTTACCCAAAATAATGATAGCGCTAACGTAAACCCTTGGAGACACACACCAACATGGCATCGGCAAGCGATTCACTCCCCCTTCCGCAAGGCAGCACCACCCGCTGGGTCATCATGGGTGTCAGCGGATGCGGCAAGAGCACCATCGGCAGCGCACTGGCGCGCCGCTTCGCCGTCCCCTTCCTCGAGGGCGACGCTTTTCATCCCGACAATAATGTCGCCAAGATGTCGGCCGGCGTCCCGCTGGACGACGAAGACCGCGCCGGCTGGCTGCAGGCGCTGGCGGCCGAGATCCGGCGCGCGCGCCAGCAGGGCAAGGGCCTGGTGCTGTCCTGCTCGGCGCTGAAGCGGCGCTACCGCGACCTGCTGCGCGAAGCCGACCCGGAGCTGCAGTTCGTGCACCTGGCCGGCCCGCGCGAGCTGATCGCCGAACGCATGCAGCAGCGCACCGACCACTACATGCCGCCTTCCCTGCTGGACAGCCAGCTGGGCATCCTCGAACCGCTCCAGGACGACGAGGCCGGCATGGTCCTGGACATCACGCTGGCGCCCTCGACCCTGGTCGAGCGCATCAGCAAGGCTTGACCGCGGGGTCTGCACCCGCACTGTCGTACCGATTGGCGCAGCCGTCCACCTCATGAGGCAGCGCGCCGCTTCCACACAAAAAAGCAATAGGAGACAACGATGCGTACCCCCGTTCAACGAACCCTGATCAGCCTGGCCGTGTCCAGCGCCTGCACCATGTTTGCCGCCGGCGCCTGGGCGCAGGAGCAGGTCCAGCCGCCGGCCGCCGATAGCGCCACCGCCGAGGCTCCCCCGGCGCCACCTGCCGTGCCGACCGTCGCCGCCGACACCAACGTGGTCCGGATCTCCGGCTCGCGCATCGTGGCGCGCGGCTTCAGCCAGCCGACGCCGACCACCAGCCTGTCCAGCGCCGACCTGGAAAAGGCGGCCAAGCCGAACCTGTTCAACACCCTGACCGAGCTGCCGGCCCTGCAGGGCAGCACCGGCCGCACCACCAGCACCAACAGCACCAGCTCGGGCATCCAGGGCCTTTCCTCGCTCAGCCTGCGCGGCCTGGGCACGATCCGGACCCTGACCCTGCTCGACGGCCAGCGCGTGGTGGGCGCCAACGTCACGGGCGTGACCGACGTCAGCCAGTTCCCGCAGCTGCTGGTCAAGCGCGTCGACGTGGTCACCGGCGGCGCCTCGGCCTCCTACGGCTCGGACGCGGTGGGCGGCGTGGTCAACTTCGTCACCGACAAGCGCTTCACCGGCTTCAAGGCCAATGTCCAGGGCGGCCAGACCAAATACGACGACGACAAGGGCGCCACCGTGCAGGCGGCCTGGGGCCGCGGCTTCCTCGACGACCGCTTCCACGTCGCCGTCAGCGGCGAGTTCACCAAGGAGAACGGCATCGAGTCGCCGGGCTTCGGCCCCAACGCGGCGAACGGCCGCACCTGGTTCAAGAACGTGGCCTATTCGGTGCGCCCGCTGAACCAGACCGGCGACGGCCTCCCGCAATACCGCGTCATCGAACAGGCGCAGCAATACCAGTACTCGAAGTACGGCCTGATCACCAATGGCCCGCTGCAAGGCACCGCCTTCGGCGACGGCGGCGTGCCCTATCCATTCCAGTACGGTTCCAACGGCGTCCCGACCGGCACCGGCGCGGTCACCAACTGCATCAACCCCTTCTGCATCGGCGGCGACTTGAGCGGCAGCGTGGGCGCGGGCACCAACCTGGCGATGAACTTCAAGCGCCAGGTCGCCTACACCCGCATGTCCTACGACCTGACGCCCGACCACCAGCTCTACTTCACCGCCAACTTCGGCCAGGTGGCTTCGCACTTCTCGCCCAACCCGGGCGCGGCCAAGAATGCCAACCTGACCATCCAGTGCGCGAACCCCTTCCTGCCGGCCTCGATCGTCGCCGCCTGTGCGCAGAACAACATCACCAGCTTCCAGTACGGCACCGCCAACGCGATCTTCCCGGCCAACATCAACGTGCACCCGACCCGCACCCAGCGCCGCTTCGTGCTCGGCGCGGAAGGCAGGTTCGCGGCCTTCGGCAAGGACTGGCGCTACGATGCCTATGTGACCCACGGCGAGAACAAGACCAACATCGACGTGCGCGACATCACGATCAACGCCCGCTACAACGCCGCCATCGACGCCGTGCGCCTGCCCGACGGTACCATCGCCTGCCGCAATGCGACGGCGCGCGCTTCCGGCTGCGTGCCGCTCAACATCATCGGCAACAACCCGGTGGACCCGGCGGCCTGGCGCTACATCGCGCCGGAACAGGGACCGCGCCAGCGCACCACGCAAAGCCAGGATGTCGCCAGCTTCAACGTCAACGGCGAAGTGCTCGAAGGCTGGGCCGGCCCGATCTCGCTGGCCACCGGCGCCGAGTACCGCCGCGAGAAGTACCGCGTGCGCGGCGACGCCTACGGCAACGGCGTGACGCCCGATTCGCCGAACAACGCCTACTATCCGGCCGACCCGCTGCTGAACACCACGGTCGGCAACAACTGGTATGCGGGTAACTATCACAACGGCCAAGGCTCGTACAACGTGCGCGAAGCCTACCTGGAGCTGAACGTCCCGCTGTTCAAGAGCGCTTCCTGGGGCGAAGCCAACCTCAACCTGGCCGACCGCGAAACCAAGTACAGCACCGCCGGCAGCATCGGCACCTGGAAGCTGGGCGCCACCTGGCAGACCCCGGTCGACGGCCTGCGCCTGCGCGGCGTGACCTCGAAGGACGTGCGCGCGCCCAACCTGAGCGAACTGTATGCGGCGCCGGTGGTGGTCAACAACGTGGTCCAGTACCAGGGCAACACCATCAGCGTCCAGGAGCGCACCGTCGGCAACACCGGCCTGCGTCCGGAAGTGGCGCGCAACAACTCCGTCGGCATCGTGCTGAGCCAGCCGAAGTGGGCGCCGGGCTTCTCGGTCTCGCTCGACTACTTCGACATCAAGGTCAAGGACGTGATCTCGGCGCTGACCATCCAGCAGGAAGTCGACCTGTGCGTGGCCGGCAACCAGGAAATCTGCTCCGCCATGGTGCTCAACAGCCCGGGCAACAACTACGTGACGGTCCAGAACTTCAACCTGGCCTCGCTGGAAACCAAGGGCTTCGACATCGAGACGGCCTACCGCACCAACCTCGACAAGCTGAACCTGCCGGGCCGCTTCACCTTCCGCGCGCTGGGCACGCGCAACCTGCACTACATCACCGATTCCGGCGTGGTCGGCACCATCCCGGTCGATTCGGCCGGCTCCAACATGGGCAACACGCCGAAGTGGAAGGTGCTGGCGCAGCAGACCTGGGAGCACGACAAGCTGAGCCTGACCCTGACCGAGCGCTGGATCAGCGACGGCACCTACCGCAACGACTTCATCGAGTGCCAGACCAGCTGCCCGGCATCGACCCTGATCCACCCGACCATCTACGACAACAAGATGAAGGGCGCGACCTACCTCGACCTGGGCGGCAGCTACAACTTCTCGAAGCAGCTGCAGTTCTACTTCAAGATCGACAACCTGGCGGACCGCGACCCGGTCGGCGCGCCGCAGACCAACGCCGGCTTCGGCATCAATCCGTCCCTGTACGACGTGGTGGGCCGCACCTACCGCGTGGGCCTGCGCTACAGCCACTGAGCGGGAGCCGGCCGTGTGGAATATCGTTTCCGTACTGCTGGCGGTGGGACTGCTGACCATCATGATCGCCTGGGGCAAGGTACAGCCCCTGCTGGCCTTCGTGGTGGCGGCGCTCGCCGCCGCCCTCCTGCTGGGGGTGCCGCCCCAGGCCATCCCGGGCGCGATCGAGAAGGGCATCGGCGACCTGCTCGGCTCCCTGGTGGTGATCATCTGCCTGGGCGCCGTGTTCGGCAAGCTGATCGCCGACAGCGGCGCCGCGCGCCGCATCGCGACCTGCCTGATCGCGGCCCTCGGCCCCGCGCGCCTGCCGATCGCCCTGACCATCACCGGTTTCGTGGTCGGCATCCCGCTCTATTACAACGTCGGCTTCGTGCTGCTGGTGCCGCTGATCTTCTCGCTGGTTTACCAGTCGGGCCGGCCGGCGGTGGCGCTGGCGATTCCGCTGCTGGCCGGCCTGTCGATCGCGCACGGCTTCCTGCCGCCGCATCCCTCGCCGGTGGCGCTGGTGTCGGCCATCCAGGCCGACATGGGCACCACGCTGCTGTACGGGATCGTGGTCGGCGTGCCGACCCTGATCGTTGCCGGGCCGGTGTTCGCGATGTCCCTGCACCGCATCCGCGCCCAGCCGGCGGCGGTATTCAAGGCCGCCGAGGTGCCGGAATCGGAACTGCCGGGCGTGTTCAACAGCTTCGCCACCGCCCTGCTGCCGGTGGTGCTGCTGGCGGCCACCACCCTGCTCACGATGGCGCGGCCGGACCTGAATGGCGCGCTGTCGGTCCTGTCCAACCCGCTGGTCGTGATGCTGGTTTCCTATGCGGTCGCGATCGTGAGCCTGGGGCTGGCGCGCGGCCGGCGCTTCTCCCAGGTGATGCAGGGGCCGGCGGAAGCGATGCGCGAGATCGCCCCGATCCTGCTCATCATCGCCGGCGCCGGCGCACTCAAGCAGGTGCTGGTGGTGTCGGGCGTGAGCGCGGAACTGGGCGCCCAGCTGGCCGGGCTGCCGGTGCCGCCCCTGGTGCTGGGTTGGTCGGTCGCTACCCTGATCCGCATCTGCCTCGGCTCGGCCACGGTGGCCGGGGTGACGGCGGGCGGCATCGTGGCGCCGTTGGTGCAGAGCTCGGGCGTGGACCCGAACCTGATGGTGCTGGCCATCGGCGCGGGCAGCCTGATGTGCAGCCACGTGAACGATTCCGGCTTCTGGATGTTCAAGGAATATTTTGGCTTGTCGCTGCAGGACACCTTCCGCTCCTGGACCTTGATGGAGACCCTGGTCGGGGTGGTGGGCCTGCTGTTCGTGATGCTTCTGTCGCTGTTCGTCTGATAAGGAACCAAGAATGAAAATGACGCTTCCCGCCGGCTCCGCGCTGGCACTCGCAGTCCTGCTGGCCTTCCCGGCGGCCGCTTCCGCCGCCTCGGTGTCCGCCTACCAGACCATGCCCGACGATCCGAAGTCGGTGGTCGTGCGCGCCGCCGGCGACGGGCAAACGGACGACAGCGCCGCCATCCAGGACGCCATCAACCGCGCCGCCAACAAGGGCGAAGGCGGGGTGGTCTTCCTGCCCTCGGGCCGCTACCGCATCACGCGCTCGATCCTGATTCCGCTGGCCGTGCGCGTGTACGGCGTCGGCCCGACCCGTCCCGTGTTCGTGCTGGCGCCGAACACGCCGGGCTTCCAGAAGGGCGTGGCCAACATGGTGATCTTCACCGGCGGCGACCAGTACACGGTAGGCAAGGTGCCGATGCCGGTGCCGAGCGCCGTCCCCTTCAGCGAGAACGTGCGCAATGCGAACTCCTCGACCTTCTATTCCGCGCTGTCGAACGTCGACTTCGAGATCAAGGACGGCAACCCGGCCGCGGCGGCGGTGCGCATGCACACGGCCCAGCATTCGAACCTGAGCCACATCGACTTCCACATCGGCTCCGGCCTGGCCGGCGTCTACCAGGTGGGCAACGTGGCCTTCAACCTGCGCTTCTACGGCGGGCGCTACGGCATCCTGTCCGAGAAGACCTCGCCGGCCTGGCAGTTCACCCTGATGGACTCCAGCTTCGAGGGCCAGCGCGACGCCGCCATCCGCGAGCACGAGGCCGGCCTCACCATGATCAATACCGAGATCAGGAACACCCCGGTGGGCGTGGAAATCGACCGCGGCTATGGCGACTGGTTGTGGGGCAAGGACGTGCGCTTCGAGAACGTGAGCAAGGCGGCGCTCATCGTCAGCAACGAGAACAATGTCTACACCCAGGTCGGCTTCGAGAACGCCAGTGCGCGCAATGTGCCGACCTTCGTGCGCTTCCGCGACAGCGGCAAGACCCTGGCGGGCAAGGGACGCGACTACCGGGTCAGCGAATTCAACTACGGCCTGACCCTGAAGCAGATGGGCGAGCCGGGCAAGTTCGCGACCAACTACAAGACGGCGGCCCTGCCTGCCGGCAGCACCGCCACGCGGGCCTTGCGTCCGCTGCCGTCCACGAAGGAATGGACCAACGTGCACGCTTTCGGCGCCAAGGGTGACGGCAGGACCGACGACACCGCCGCCATCCAGAAGGCGATCGACAGCAGCCGCGTGGTCTACCTGCCGCAAGGCTTCTACGTCGTCAACGACACCATCCGCATGAAGCCGGACACGGTCATCATCGCCCTGCACCCGGGCCTGACCCAGCTCCTGGTCCCGAACGGCTCGCCCAAATTCCAGGGCGTCGACACGCCGGTGCCGCTGCTGGAGAGCGCGCGCGGCGGCGACGCCATCGTGTCCGGCATCGGCCTGGCCACCGGCGAAGTCAATCCGCGCGCGGTGGCCCTGATGTGGCGCGCAGGCGAACACTCCCTGGTGGACGACGTGCGCATCCAGGGCGGCCACGGCACCCGCCTCTACGACGGCAGCCGCAACGATCCGTACAAGAAGGACGCCAAATTCGACACCACCGCCCATTGGGACCGCCAGTACCCGAGCGTCTGGGTCACGGACGGCGGCGGGGGCACCTTCAACGCCATCTGGTCGCCCAGCGGCTATGCGCAGGCGGGCTTCTACGTGTCCAACACCACCACCCCGGGCAAGGTCTACGAACTCTCGGCCGAGCACCACGTGCGCGCCGAGATCGTGCTGGACAAGGTGGAGAACTGGGAATTCCTGGCGCCCCAGACCGAGGAAGAGATCCGCGACGGAGCGGACGCGGTCTCGCTCGAGATCCGCAACTCGAAGAACCTGCTGTTCGCGAACTACCACGGCTACCGCGTGACGCGTTCCTACAAGCCGATGCCGGCCGCGGTATTGATCAGCAACTCGAGCGATATCCGCTTCCGCAACGTGCACGTCAACGGCGAAAGCGGCTTCGCCACCTGCGACGACAATGGCTGCACCACCTACCTGCGCGCCAACAAGTACGCCTACGAGAACGCGATCCGCGACATGACCAACAAGCTCGACATCCGCGAGCGCGAGTTCGCCGTGTTCGACTACAGCGGCAAGCAGACCAAGGCGCCGGCCGCCCTGGGCAAGGTCGAGAAGCTGGAAGACGGCTTCTACTCGATCGCCGGCGCCGCCGTCGACGCCCGGGGCAAGCTGTACTTCGTGGACCGCTACTGGAAGCGCATCTACAGCTGGAGCAGGGACGAGGGCCTGTCGGTGGTGCACGACGCGCCGCTCGATCCGGTCAACCTGGCGATCGACGACAGCGGCAACGTGATGGTGATGTCGTCCTACGGACCGCAGGCCACGGTGTACGCATTCAAGCCGGGAAGCCCTGGCGTCACCATGATCAAGCCGACCCCGGTGGCTCCGCGCGCCGGCGCCCGGGTGGCGGTGCCGGTCAACTTCTGGCAGAACGGCGAATTCAAGGACCAGCTGAATTTCGACACCTACGAATTCACCACCCTGGCCGAGATGTTCGCGCGCGACGTGGCCCTGCCCAAGGCGAACGAATACGTGTCGCCGGACGGCAGCCTGGTGCTGCCGGCCTACCGCGTGCTGCGCCAGGGTCCGCCGGACCACACCGGCTGGCGCTGGGCCGATTCGCTCCAGGCCTACGGCTTCGCCGGCGCACCGGTGGGCCAGCGCGTGGTGTTCACCAACGGCTCGGAAAACCGGACCTTCAGCGGCGTGGTCAACCAGGGCGGCGGCCTGACGGACCTGAAACCGCTGGCCGACCGCGGCGGCGAGAGCGCGGTGCTGGGCCCGGACGGCAAGGTCTACGTGGCCAACGGCCAGGTCTTCGTCTATGGCCAGGACGGCAAACAGACCGGCCGCCTCGACGTGCCGGAGCGTCCGCTGCAGCTGATCGTCGGCGGCGCGGACAAGCGCACGCTGTTCATCCTGACCCATCACGCGCTGTACGCGGCCAGGATCTGATGCGCGCCCTCTTCCTCTGCGCCGTGCTGGCGCTGCCGGCCATGGCCCAGTCCACGCCGCCTGTCGTGCGGCTGTGGCCGGACGGCGCACCCGGGTCGGAACAGCGGCGCAGCGAAGCGGAGACCGTCAAGGACGGGGTCTATTTCAGCAACGTGCACGATCCTTCCCTGACCGTCCTGAGAGCCGACCCGCGCCACGCGAACGGCGCCGCGGTGATCGTCGTGCCGGGCGGCGGCCACCGCATGCTGGTGTTCCAGAATGAAGGCATGCTGGCGGCGAAAAACCTCAACCGGGCCGGCGTCAGCGCCTTCGTGCTGAAATACCGCCTGGCGCGCGACCAGGGTTCGGCTTACTCCATCGAGAACGATGCCGCGAACGACCTGCGCCGCGCCGTGCGATGGGTGCGTGCGCACGCTGTGGAGTACGGCGTGGATCCGCGCCGCATCGGTGTGATGGGCTTCTCCGCCGGCGGCGAACTGGTATCGCTGGTGGCGGATAACCCGGAGCCCGCGCGGCAAGGCAGGCGCGATGCCCTCGACAGCGTCAGTGCCCGCCCGGATTTCCAGGTGCTGGTGTATCCCGGGCCGCTCGGCGTGCCGGCGAAAAGCGTGGCGAATGCGCCGCCGGCCTTCCTCGTGGCCGGCTCGCGCGACACCTGCTGCATGCCGCCGACCATCGCCCTGCACCGGCAGCTGGTCGCGGCCGGCGTCTCGGCCGAATTGCATTTGTATGCCGATACCGACCACGCCTTCAATGTCGGCCAGCGCGGCGAACGCATCTCGCTGCAGCACTGGCCGGACCGCCTGAACGACTGGCTGGCCGACGGCGGCTGGCTGGTGCCGCACGGCGAGCGCAAGGCGGAAGGCGTGCCTGCGCCATGAACACGACAAAGGAGACACGATGAAGCGAACGATCCTGGCGCTGGCCGCCGCGATGGCCCTGTCGCCGGACAGCCGGGCCGACAGCCAGTTCAAGCTGCTGGTGCTGGCCATGCCCAGCAAGTACCACTACGAATACATCCCCATCGCGCGCGACAGCCTGGAGCGGCTGGCCAAGCTGCACGCCTTCGAGTTCGACTGGACCAACAAGACCCAGGCCTTCGACGGCGACCTGGGACGCTACGCGGCGGTGGTCTTCATGAACACGCCCGGCGAGGAACTGAACCCGGCCCAGCGCCAGAAATTCGAGGCCTACATGCGCGCCGGCGGCAACGCCATCGTGGTGCACCGCGCGGCCATCACGCCGCCGGACAACTGGCCCTGGTATGAAAAGCTGGTGGGGCGCCGCGTGGGCGTGCACCCGATGCTGCAGACCGGCGTGGTGACCGTGGCGGACAAAGGCTTTCCGGCCACCTTCGGGATCCCCGAACGCTGGATCTGGAGCGACGAGTTCTATACCACCACCAATCCCTACAACATCAGGATCAATACGGTGCTCGGCGTGGACGAAGCCAGCTACGACCCGCGCAAGATCTGGCCGGGCCAGGTGTCGGAACCGATGGGCAAGGACCACCCGATCGCCTGGCATCACCAGGTGGAAAAAGGGCGCGTGTTCGTGACCACGCTCGGCCACAATGGCGAGATGTACCGCGACCCGCACTACCTGGCGCACCTGATGGGCGGCATCTACTGGGCCGTCACCGGCAAGGGCGGTGCATCCGCCGCGCCGGCGCGCTGAACCCCCGATCCGGCTGTCGCACGGGCGTCCTATCAACCTTTATAGGATTGCCTCCAAATCAGGCAGGGTGCATGGCGCCCCTGCTTGCCACCATGCTATCTTCCCCCGCGTGACATGTCACACCCGGCGCAGCGCTCCTCGTGCGCCATTCCCGATTTGGCCCACTTGGAATAGAACGCGATGGAATTGATCGACAAAGCGGTACCGGCAGCGACCTCCCCTTTCAGCGCCCTCACCGGCATCTTCCTCGAACCGGCGGCTACCTTCCGCCGCCTGGAGCCCCGCCCCGCCGCCTGGCTTCCGGTGCTGGCGGTCTGCGTCGCCAACGTCGTGCTCTTCCTCTGGTATTTCCTCGGTTTCGTGGACTTCGCCTGGTTCCAGGAACACATGCTGGCCACCATCGCCGATCCCGAGATGCGCGAGCGCCAGGCGGCGGTCGGCATGGGCCAGCAAACGATGGCCTACATGACCGCCTTCGGCGGCATCTTCTCGGTGCTGGCCGCGTATGCGGTCACCGCCGTCTACCTGCTCATCGTCGGCAAGTTCACCAACCGCGAGCTCAGCTTCGGCAAGGGCTTCGCGCTGTCCGCCTGGGCGGCCATGCCGAATGTGCTGATGCTGGCGCTGGGCGCCATGCAGATGCTGCTCGCCTCGAGCGGCCAGCTGGGCATGGAAGCGCTGAACCCGACCACGCTCAACCAGCTGTTCTTCCATTACGAGCTGGGCCATCCGCTGGCGGGCATCCTGGACGGCATCTCGATCCTCTTCATCTGGAACCTGGCGCTGCAGGTCATCGGCTACCAGGCCTGGACCGGCGCCTCGCGCACCGGCGCCCTGGCCGTGGTCCTGACCCCGACCGTCATCATCTTCGGCGGCTGGCTGGCTTACGCGCTGAGCAAGATGGCATGAAGCGCAAGAAACTGGTGATAGGACTGGCGATCGCGGCGCTGCTCTGCATCCCCGTGGCCGCCAAGCTGACCCGTGGCAGCGGGCCGGCCAAGGCCGTGGACACCGACAAGATCGGCATGCGCGAAATCCGCTCGTCGATCCTGGCCTCGGGCCACCTGCTCTACGAAGAGCAGGTCATGCTGTCGCCGGAAGTGATCGGCAAGGTCAGCAGCATCTACGTGAAGGAGGGCCAGCAGGTGGCGAAAGGCGACCTGCTGCTGCACCTGGACGACCAGATCTACCGCGCCGAAGTGGCGCAGCAGGAAGCCGTGGTGCGCCAGCAGCGTATCGCGATCGAACAGCAGCAGCTGAGCGTGCGCAACCAGGAAAGCCAGTACAAGCGCAAGCTCGAGCTGCACCGGATGAAGATGCTGGCCGACTCGGCGATCGACGATGCCCGCTTCGCGCTCGAGGCGGCGCAGATCGAACTGCGCAACAGCCGCTCGCGCCTGGAGCAGGTGGAAGCGAGCCTGAAGCTGGCCAACGAGCGCCTGTCCAAGACCACCGTGCGCGCGCCGATTTCCGGCACCATCACCGCGCTCGACATCAAGGTGGGCGAAACCGCGGTGGCCAGCCAGGTCAGCATCGCCGGCTCCACCCTGATGACCATCGCGAACACCGCGACCATGGTCACCGAGGTGAACGTCGACGAGGCCGACATCGCCAGGGTGGCGGTCGGCCAGGAAGTGGCGATCCATACCGCCGCCTACCCGGACGAAGCCCTCGCCGGCAAGGTGCTGTCGATCCCGCTCTCGCCCAAGCAGAACCCTGCCGCTGCGGCCCAGGGCGCCTCGAAGTCGCGCAACTACGACGTCAAGGTCGCGCTGCTGGACACCAGGAACCTGGCCCTGCGCCCCGGCATGAGCGTGCGCGCGGAGGTATTCGTCTCCAGCAGCGGCAAGTCGCTTGCGCTGCCGCTGCAGGCGGTCCTGTCCAACAACGAGGAATCGACCGAAGGCCCGAAGAAAAAGGGCAAGAAGGCCGAGATCAAGGCCGAGAGCTGGGTCTTCGTCGCCAAGGACGGCAAGGCCGAAAAGCGCATCGTGACCACCGGCGCCTCGGACGACAGCATGCAGGAGATCCGCAGCGGCCTGGCCGATGGCGAGACCGTGATCACGGGGCCGTACAAGGTCCTGCGCCAGCTGAAGCAGGGCGACGCCGTGGCGCCCGCGTCCAAGCCGGTCGTCACCGCCGAGCCTGCGGCGAAGCCGTCCAAGACATGAGCGGCAACGTGAGCCAAGGCGCCCCGCTCATCCGGCTCGAAGGCATCACCAAGCATTACCGGATGGGCGGTGAAACCATCGCGGCGCTGGACGGCATCGACCTCGAGGTCGCGCGCAACGACTACATCGCCTTCATCGGCTCCTCGGGCTCGGGCAAGTCGACCATGATGAACATCCTCGGCTGCCTCGACACACCGACCAGCGGGCGCTACTTCCTCAACGGGCGCGACGTGGCCGGGATGAGCGACGCCGAGCTTGCGCGCACCCGCAACGAGGAGATCGGCTTCATTTTCCAGAGCTTCAACCTGCTCACCCGCGCCACCGCGGTGCAGAACGTGATGCAGCCGCTGATCTACCGCGGGGTGCGCCCGGCCGAACGGCTGCGGCGCGCCACGGAGGCGATGGCCCGGGTCGGCCTGGAGCACCGCCTCGACCACCTGCCCAACCAGCTGTCAGGCGGCCAGCGCCAGCGCGTGGCGATCGCCCGCGCCCTGTGCAGCGAGCCGTCGATCCTGCTGGCCGACGAACCGACCGGCAACCTGGATTCGACCACCGCGGCCGACATCATGAGCTTGTTCGACACCCTGCATGCCGAAGGCCAGACCGTGATCATCGTGACCCATGAACCCGACATCGCCGCGCACTGCGGGCGTACGGTGCGGCTGGCCGACGGCCGCGTGCACAGCGACGCCGTGAATGCCGAACGCACCAGCTTCCGTGCGCGGGGAGCGGCCCATGTTTAGCGTGTGGGAGAGCTTCCGCTCGGCGCTGCAGAGCATCTATGCGCACCGCTTCCGCAGCTTCCTGACCGCGCTCGGCATCATCATCGGCGTGGCCTCGGTGATCGCCGTGGTGTCGATCGTGCAGGGCCTGTCGGCCTCGATCAGCAACGAGTTCAAGGGACTCGGCTCGAACAGCCTGACGGTGGAGGCCTACACCTCCTTCGAGGAGGCGCTGCAGGGCAAGGAAAACGTGCTGGGGATCGGCGACTACGAACGCATCGTGGCCCACATCGACGACATCAGCGACGTGTCGCCGACCTTCCGGCCTTTCGGCAACTTCGGCACCACGGTGCGCGCCGGCGCGACCTCCACTTTCACGCAGGTGATCGCGGCGACCGAGACCTACATGGAATCGGCCCAGGTGTTCCCGGCCCAGGGACGCTTCCTGCGCGCCAGCGACGACCTGTCGCGCCGCCGGGTGGCCGTGGTGGGCAGCAAGACGCTGGAGGATCTGCGCCTGAGCGGCGAACCGCTGGGCCAGTTCATCGACATCGGCGGCGAGTGGTTCAAGATTATCGGCATCACCGAGGAAAAGGGCGATTCGCTGGGCTTCAGCAAGGATAACTACATCCTGATTCCGTTCTCGGTGGGCCAGGTGATCGCCGGCACCGGTACCAAGCTGAACATTGCGATCAGCTTCACCGTCAACGATATCGAGCAGATCGACGCCGTGCAGGGCCGGGTGACCGCGCTGCTGCGCCAGGCGCACCGCCTGAGGCCGGGCCAGCGCAACGACTTCAGGGTACAGTCGGCCCAGCAGCTGTCGGAGTCCTTCGACACCATCATCGCCACCGTGACCATGGTGCTGAGCGGTATCGTCGGCATTTCGCTGCTGGTGGGCGGCATCGGCATCATGAACATCATGCTGGTGTCGGTGACCGAGCGCACCCGCGAAATCGGCATCTGCAAGGCGCTGGGGGCGCAGCGCCACCACATCCTGATGCAGTTCCTGATCGAGGCGACCACCCTGTCGCTGCTGGGCGGCCTGGTGGGCCTGGTGCTGGGCTACCTGATCGGCTTCGGCGCCTCCAGGGCGATTCCGGGCCTGCCGGACGCCTTCGTCCCCTGGTGGGCGGTGGCAATGGCCTTCGGCTTCTCCAGCCTGGTGGGCATCGTGTTCGGCATCGTGCCGGCGGCCAAGGCGGCCAATCTGCATCCGATCGACGCCCTGCGCTACGAGTAATGCAGCGCAGCGCGCCGCCAATGGTGCGCTGCGCAAGATCCGATCGCTGTACGCTATCCGCTCCCCTATTTGGCCAATCGAGGAGGCCATCATGCTGTCACATGTGGATGCGATCGCGACCGTCGCCACGCGCGACCTCGCCAGGGCAAGGGAGTTCTACACCAACGTGCTGGGACTGGAAGAGGAGGATGCCGGCGCCGACTGCCCCGGCGTCCTGACCTACCGGAGCGGCAACTCCCGGATCTTCGTCTACCAGTCCGAGTATGCGGGCACCAACCAGGCCACGGCCATCAACTGGGATGTGGGCGTGGAAATCCGGACGGTGGTGGATGCGCTCAAGGCCAAGGGTGCGCGCTTCGAGCAATACCAGATGGAAGGGATGCGGCTCGAGGACGATATCCACGTCGGCCAGCAGATGAAGGTGGCGTGGCTGAAGGACCCGGACGGGAATATCCTGAGCATTATCGGCAAATAAGGACAGGCAAGGCCCGGCCGCGGCCGGATCCCTACAGCCGCCTGGCCTTGCGGTTCAACTCGTCGAGCAGGCCTTCGCTGGCGCGGGTATCCGGGTGGACGGGCATCACCTGCTTGCGGATCGCCAGAGCGCGCCGCAGCAAGGGTTCCGCCTGGTCGAAGCGTTGCTGGCCCAGGTAGAGCGTGCCCAGCTCGGCCAGGGCCTCGGCGATCTCGGCATGCACCGGGGTGTACACACCTTCGCGCAGGGCCAGGGCGCGCTTGAACGCCGCCTCGGCCTCGGCCGTCTTGCCCTGCCTGGCCCAGGCCTTGCCGGACTGGCAGAGGGCAAGGGCGACCTCGCTGTCGAATTTGCCCAGATAGGCTTCCCTCAGGGTCAGGGCGCTTTGCAGGGCTTGCTCGGCCTCGGCATGCCGGTCCAGCTTCGATAATTGCACGCCCAGGGCGCCGAGGACGGCCGCATAGCGGTGATGCTCCTTGCCGAAACGCTGTTCGGTCGAGGCGACGGCGCGGCTGAACAGCCGCGCCGCTTCGGCATGGGCGCCGCGCGCGCTCAGGGTCCAGGCCAGCCCGTTAAGCGGAAAGTCCGCCTTCGACGCGTCCTCGCCCGACTCGGCAAGGGCCAGGGCGCGGCGGTACAGCGCCTCGGCGTCGCCATACTGGCCCAGGTCGTAGTACTTCTGCGCGATCCACGCGAGTTCGGTCACGAAATCGGCATGCGCCGGCCCCAGGTCCTTGTCGACATAGGACTGCAGCTGCGCCAGGTACTGGCGTGCGCCCGCCAGGTCGCCGCGCGCGGCGAGCACCGCGGCAAGCATGCGCTGGTTACGGCGGGTGGCACTGCTGGCGAGCCCCTTCGCCGCCATGCGGATGCCGAGGGCGCGCCGCCCGGCGGATTCGGCCAGGTCGAGGCGCGCGGTCTGCTCGTACACCGACGCCAGGTCTTCGAGCGTGTCGGCGACTTCCAGGTGCTGCCGGCCCAGGGCCTGCTCCCTCAAGGCCAGCAGGCGCAGGTAGTGCGGCTCGGCCTTCAGGGGCATCTGGTACTTGGCATAGCTGTCCGCGAGTTCGGACAGGGACACACGCAGCAGCTCCGGCTTCCCCGACCGTTCCGCCAGCTGGAGCAGGGACCGGTAGGCTTCCTGTGCACGTGCGCCGTCGAGGGTCGCGTCGAAGGCACGCGCGAGCTTGTCCAGCCATTCGGCCTCGCCGAGCGCCTCCCAGCTCAGCATCCTTGCCAGGACATAGGCGGGATCGGCCGGGCCGCCCCTGCCCTGTGCGCTCAGGACGGCCAGGCGGACGTTGGCGTCCCAGATGTCTTCCGCCCGGGCGTACAGGGCGCGCGCCCTGGTTTCGTCCTTGGCCCGGCCCTGGCCGTGCTCGTGGATCAGGCCAAGCCAGTAAAAGGCCGCTTGTTCGCCTTTCTCGGCGGCCTGCTCGAACAGCTTCGCCGCGCGCCCGTAGTCGCGGGTGACACCGCTGCCCTCGTACAGCATGATGCCGAGCCTGATGGCGCCCAGGCGGTCGCCGCGGTTGGCCGCCGCCGTGTACCAGCGCAAGGCCTCGCCCAGGTCCTTGGCCACGCCCTCGCCTTCCTGGTACATCTCGCCAAGCAGGGCCATCGCATCCGTGTCGCCGTTTTCCGCAGACTTCAGGAACCACTTGAGCGCCTCGGCCGCATCCTTGGCAACGCCGCGTCCATCCCTGTATTGATGGGCAAGGTTGTACTGGGCGGTGGAATCGTTCAGTTCCGCGCCTTTCCGATACCAGCGGTGCGCTTCGGCATCGTCTTTTTTCTGGCCCCGGCCCTTGGCGATCAGATATCCGATATTCGCCATGGATCTGGCGTAGTGTTGTGCCGCCGCCTTCCGGTACCAGGACAGCGCCGCCTTGTCGTCCTGCGCCACGCCCTTGCCCTGCTCATGGAGCCAGCCCAGGTTGTGCTGTGCGCCCGCATTCCCCTGTTCGGCCGCCTTGCGGTACCAGGCGGCCGCCTCGCGCGCATCCTGGGCGACGCCTTCACCCGCCTCGTACATGGTGCCGAGATCGAGCTGGGCGCCGGCGTGCCCCTGTCTTGCGGCGGCCAGGTAGAGCGACGCCGCCGCCTGCGGGTTGCGCGCCAGGCCGTCTCCCCGGTAGAGAAGAAGCCCCAGTCCGTAACTGGCGTCGGGAACGCCGCGGATCGCCGCGCGCTGGAACCATAGCGCCGCGTAGGCGGCATCCTTGGGGTAGCCCTTGCCTTCGTAGTAGCGCCAGCCTATGAGCGACATGGCTTCCGCATTGCCCAGTTCGGCACTGGTACGCCACAGCGCCAGGGCTTTTTCCTCGTCCTTGGGCACCCCGGTTCCCAGGTGATGCAGTTCGGCCAGGAGGAACCAGGCGCGGTCGTCCCCGCCGTCGGCGGCCTTGCGGTACCACTCCACGGCCTTGGCCAGGTCGGCGCCGACGCCCTTGCCGCGCTCGTAGGCCACCGCCAGGCCGAACTGGGACGCCGGATCGCCGGCCTGCGCGCCTTCCACCAGCTGCCGGAAAGCCGCTTCGGGCTGGGCGGACGGCGCCGCGGCGTTCGCGGCGGACAGCTTGCCGGTCTCCTTGTTCAGCAGGCGCAATTCCGCCATGCCCTGCAAGTACAAGGGCGAGCTGCGGATGCCGGTTTCCTGCAGCCGGCGAAAGGCCGCCGCCGCCCCGGCCTTGTCGCCCGCCCCCAGCCGCATCTGCCCCAGGTAGAACAGCGCTTCGGTGAACGCGTGGGCCCGTTCGTGCTCGGGCATCGCCTCGACCTGCCTGATCAGCGCATCCTGGCCGAGCAGGCCCGCCTGCATGGCCAGCAGCGGCCGCGGCCAGGGACCGTCCGGCGCATGCCCGGCGCGCTGCAGCATGTCGGACGGCAGCGGACGCCCGCTGCGCTGCAGCAGCGCGATCCGGTCGGCCAGGTCGAGCTCGGCGCCGGAACGCTTGCCGGCCTTCGCCTGCAGATCCAGGTACTGCTGGAAGCTTGCCAGCGCCTGGTCGGCCTGCCCCCGGTACAGGAGCGCCCAGGCCAGGTTGCGCAGTTCTTCGGCATCCTTGCTGCCCAGCTCCGCGCCCAGCTGCTGATACTGTTGCGCGCTGGCGGCATAGTCGCCGGCATCGAAGGCCATGCGCGCGCGGCAGATGCGGGCCACGGGATCCCTGGCATCGTCCTTGATGATGCGCTGGAGACGGGACAGCGCTTTCTGGGTGGACGGCTGCAGCAGCTTGTCGGCGCCGTGCGCCGCGCGCAGCAGCATGCACGCCTGGTCGGGCGCGACCGCGCTGTCCGCCGTCTTGTCCATGGCCTGCGCTACCTCGTCGACCGCCGCCGCCATGCGCGCCAGGTCCACGTCGCGCGCGCTGAAGCCCCTGCCGGCCTTGTCGATCTTGTTGTGTTCCCGCACGCTGAAGCGGCCCTGCGCCAGCTCGTCGAGCTGCTTGGCCTCCTTGTGCAGCGCCGGCACCTCGGCAGCCGGAACCGTGCGCAGCTTGGCCCGGTAGTCGACCATGTGATTGACATGATTCCCGCGGAATACGTAGGTTTCATGGGCCTGGAAAAAGCGGTTGTCGATGAAGCGCGCGTACGGCATCTCGCTGGCGCGCACGTCGTCCGGCCATTGGATATGCAGGCGATAGCGGCCGTGAAACTGCGCCGCCGGCATCACGAGCGGGAAACTGCGCACCAGCTTGTCGGGCAGGGACATGACGCCTTCCAGCGACCGCACCTGGTACTCGACCGAGGGCATCCCGTCGGCCACGCTGACCGCCTTCGGCAAGCGGAAGCGCGCCCGCACCTGCACCTCGTTGGCCTGCTTGTCGTCGGCGATCACCGGCGCATCCACCAGGGCAATGCCGGGATAGCGTTTTTCGTAGTCCTTGAGGGTGGCCTTCTTCAACTCGAGGGGAGACAGCGCGGCAAGACGCTGGCGCGACACTTCCGCCAGCTCCGCGCGGAAGATTTCGCGCGTCTCCATGGTGGCGTCGCCGCTGTAGTCAGGAACGGCGATGGATTCGACCACTTCATAGCCGGGTGCGCGCTCGCCGTTTTCCGGGAGGACCTGCAGGGCGGTGGTCGCCGGGTCGACCAGCAGCACGGATGCGCCCGGGAAGGCGGTGGACAGCGTCTCCAGCGGCGCCTGCTGGCCGGTGCGGGTGGGATCGACGTAGTAGCGCTTGCCGTCGATCCGGATCTCGACGATGACGTGATCGAAGGTGCCCGGCGTCGGCCCGACCTTGCCCGGCAGGCGCGGCGCGTTCGCCGACAGCAGGACCGGCCGCGCCTCGATGCCCAGCTCGGCAAGCAGGGACACCAGGAGATAGCTTTTATCCTTGCAGTCGCCATAGCGGCGCTTGAGCACGGTGCCGGGCGCTTGCGGCTTGTGCGAATTCTCGCCGATCGACACGCTGAAATAGCGGATCTCGTCCTGCACCCACTGCAGGGCGGCGGCGGCGCGCGCCGAGGGCGTGGCGTGCTTGCGGAACTGGTCGGCCTGGGCCTTCAGGGCCGGGTTGCCGGCCAGTGGAGGAAACAGGCTGCTGGCCCAGCGGGCGACCGCGGCCCAGTCGGGGAATTCGGAGAACTGCAGCGACCGGGCCGGCAGGTAATCGCTGGGAATGGCGGGCTCGTCGTCGAGCGGATCCAGGCCCTTGCCCTCGAAGCTCAGCATCTCGTACGGCCCGGAGGTGCCGGTCTGGGGCACCAGCTTCTCGTCGCGGAACTCGCCCAGCTGGCGCCACGCGGGCTTGCGGTGCCTGGGATACAGCACGATCAGCCGGCGGCGCTCGATCGGCGTCCAGTGGTCCCAGGAATACTCGCCGAACCACTGCTTGCCGAAGACCGGGTTGGCGCCGGCCACGCTGTAGGTGAGCCACAGGGTATCGCCCACCCGCACGTCTTCCAGCAGCAGCTGGACCGTGCTGGCGCCTCCGTACATGCCGCTGTCGATGGCCGTTTCGCGTTGCAGGACGCGCGCGTCGACGCTGGCGGTCCGGTCCAGCACCTTGCCGTCGCGCAGGATGGCGACGCGGTGCAGGCTCAACGCCTGGTAGTCGGCGTAATAGTCCAGGCTGACCTGTCCGATGGCCGCCAGCGCGCTGCGGTCGTTGACCTGGAGGGCGCGGTTGACCAGGTAGGCAGGCTGGTCGCCTGCCAGCACCTGGGTCTCGTGCAGGCGCAAGACCAGGGCGTCGGTGCGCTCGGTCGGCGGGACCTCGGCCAGGGACTGGGCCCATTTGGGCAGGGGAACGGCGCGGCGTATCTCCGCCTTGGCGTTCCTGGAGGGGACGGGCTTCCCGATGGATACCGGCGCGGCGACAACTACGCTGGTACAAGCCAGGAGCGCGACAAGGGCGATGGGTGTGTAGCGCATGAGTTTTGATTTCCGGTAACTCATGTAGCGTAACGTCGAGATGTCAGTTATGCAAGCTTATCGTTTCCCTTGGCGCAACAACTGTGGCGAAAAAAGAAGTCCCTGCAAAGCTGCGGGATTACAGGACGGTCTTTCCGGGGACGGACCGGCAACAGCGGCCGGCCGCACGCTGGAAAACGCATAAAAAAATCCCCAGGCACCGGAAGATGCGTGGGGATGTTTTGGCAGGTCGGCCGGCGCGTGCCGGCCAGGCCGGGTGCTTAGAACGGGATGTCGTCGTCCATGTCCGAGAAGTTCGGAGCCGGCTTCGGCTGCGGACGGGCTGCCGGTGCCGGCGGGGCCTGGCGCGGAGCCGGACGCTGCGGCGCCGACGAGTACTCGTCGCCCATGCCGCCGCCCATGTCCATGTCGTTGCCGCCCATGCCCTGGCGGCCGCCCAGCATCTGCATGTTCTCGGCGATGATGTCGGTGGCGTAGCGCTCGATGCCGTCCTTGTCGGTGTACTTGCGGGTCTGCAGGCGCCCTTCGACGTAGACCGACGAACCTTTTTTCAGGTACTGTCCCACGATTTCAGCCAGGCGGCCGAAGAAGGAGATGCGGTGCCATTCGGTCAGCTCTTTCTGCTCGCCGGTGTTGCGGTCTTTCGACTTGTACGAGGTGGCCACCGCGATATTGGCGATCGCGTCGCCGCTCGGCATGTAGCGGATTTCGGGATCGCGGCCCAGGTTGCCGACGATGATGACCTTGTTAACTGATGCCATGTTGTTACTCCTTCTGGGTGTTGTGAGCCCTGACTCTGCACTTGACCAAACGTCAGGGAACGGGTGAATCAATTCAATATTATGGGGCCTGTCGGGCTGCTACAAAAGAACAATTTTTGAGGTCAAACAAGGTTTTTTCTGCCCACTCGCAAACTGCCTTTTCGACAATCTGTACCTGCCACGCCACGATGCCGGCAAAGGCCTCTTGCCTCGGCGCTTCATCCACGGTTCAGCGAATTTTTCTTCGATTCCTGAACGCTTTGTCATTGAACGGCAGGGTAAACAGCCCACATAGAGCAAACCCGGCTGTAGACCAGGACGATCGACTGGCCAGGAAGGCAGGCGAAACCCCTGCCTCCATCATAAGAAATTGCTGGATGGATGTACAGCATTTCGAAAAACAAGCTACACTTATGGGTTCTCTCCGATTGGCCCGCTCACCGCGTTTTTCTTTGTGCGCCGGCCCGCAAAAACTTATTGAAAGCCTGCAAACTTAATGGAAGAAATTCGTATCCGCGGCGCGCGCACGCACAATCTGAAGAACATCAACCTCGACCTGCCGCGCAACAAGCTGATCGTCATCACCGGCCTGTCGGGTTCCGGTAAATCCTCGCTCGCCTTCGACACCCTGTACGCCGAAGGCCAGCGCCGCTATGTCGAATCGCTGTCGGCCTACGCGCGCCAGTTCCTGCAGCTGATGGAAAAGCCGGACGTCGACCTGATCGAAGGCCTGTCGCCGGCGATCTCGATCGAGCAGAAAGCCACCTCGCACAACCCGCGCTCGACCGTCGGCACCGTCACCGAGATCCACGACTACCTGCGCCTGCTGTACGCGCGTGTCGGCACCCCCTACTGCCCGGACCACCCGCAGGAGCCGCTGGCGGCCCAGACCGTGTCGCAGATGGTCGACGCCGTGCTCGGCATGCCGGAAGGCACCAAGCTGATGATCCTGGCGCCCGTCGTGGCCAACCGCAAGGGCGAGCACAGCGACCTGTTCCAGGCCATGCAGGCCCAGGGCTTCGTGCGCTTCCGCGTCCAGAGCGGCGTCAACGCGGGCAAGATCTACGAGGTCGACGAGCTGCCCAAGCTGAAGAAGACCGAGAAGCACAGCATCGACGTCGTGATCGACCGCGTCAAGGTGAACCCGGACATCAAGCAGCGCCTGGCCGAGAGCTTCGAGACCGCGCTGCGCCTGGCCGACGGCCGCGCCGTGGCCTACGAAATGGACACCGAGAAGGAAACCATCTTCTCGAACAAGTTCGCCTGTAACGTCTGCGGCTATTCGCTGCAGGAGCTCGAGCCGCGCCTGTTCTCGTTCAACAACCCGATGGGCGCCTGCTCCGAGTGCGACGGCCTGGGCCATATCGAGTTCTTCGATCCGAAGCGCATCGTCGCCTTCCCGCACCTGTCGCTGGCATCCGGCGCCGTGAAGGGCTGGGACCGCCGCAACCAGTTCTACTTCCAGATGCTGCAGAACATCGCGGCCTTCTACGATTTCGACCTCGACACGCCTTTCGAGCAGCTGCCGCCCAAGGCCAAGGACGCCGTGCTGCACGGCTCGGGCAAGACCACGATCCCGTTCTCCTACATCAACGAGCGCGGCCGCACCGTGATCCGCGAGCACAGCTTCGAAGGCGTGGTGAACAACCTGCAGCGCCGCTACCGCGAGACCGATTCGATGGCGGTCAAGGAAGAACTGGCGAAGTTCATCAACGAGAAGAAGTGCCCGGCCTGCGAAGGCGCGCGCCTGCGCACCGAGGCGCGCTTCGTCAAGATCGGCCACGGCCCGCAGCAGCGCGCCATCTATGAAGTATCGGACCGCCCGCTGCGCGAGACCCTCGCCTACTTCGAATCGCTGGAACTGACCGGCGCCAAGCGCGACATCGCCGAGCGCGTGATCAAGGAAATCACGGCGCGCCTGAAGTTTCTGAACAACGTGGGCCTGGACTACCTGTCGCTCGACCGCAGCGCGGACACCCTGTCCGGCGGCGAGGCGCAGCGCATCCGCCTGGCTTCGCAGATCGGTTCCGGCCTGACCGGCGTGATGTACGTGCTGGACGAGCCCTCGATCGGCCTGCACCAGCGCGACAACGACCGCCTGATCGCCACCCTGAAGCACCTGCGCGACATCGGCAACAGCGTGCTGGTGGTGGAGCACGACGAGGATGCGATCCGCACCGCCGACTACATCGTCGACATGGGCCCGGGCGCGGGCGTGCATG
>CAMPHU010000017.1 GCA_946886065.1 uncultured Massilia sp.
TATGCGCCGGCCTATTCCTACGGTTCGCAGATGCGCAGCGACAGCCGCTACGCGAACCGCCAGTGGGACGACGTCGAAGCCGACCTGCGCAGCGACTGGGAAACCCGCCATCCCGGTTCGACCTGGGAGCGCATGAAGGCCGCGGTGCGCCGCGGCTGGGACCGCATGACGGACGACAACAGCAGCTCGCGCACCTACTGAGCTGGCACGGGGCCCGGCAAGCCGGGCCGGTCGCCACCGGCGCCTTCGGGCGCCTTTTTTTCGGCCGGAAACACAGTGGCGCAGGCCCGGCGGCGTGGCGGCCCCGGCTGGGCAGTCGCGCGCCCGGCCCGGCGCGATTGGAGTAATCTCGATGCAACGGTCCAGCGAACGAGGAGCCCATCCGATGTCCAGCACGACGCCCGCACCCCAGCCACAGGAAGACAAGTCGATTCCGGTGATCGAGGAAAGGCTCGAACTGGGCACCCGTGTCGCCGAGACCGGCCGCGGCGTGCGGATCCACAAGACGGTGACGGAACAGCCCGTGACCATCGACGAACGCCTGGCGCGCGAGGAGCTGGAAGTCAGGCATGTCCCGGTGGACCGCATCGTCGCCGCCGACCAGGCGCCGTCGACCCGCTACGAAGGCGACACGCTGGTGGTGCCGGTTCTCGAGGAAGTGCTGGTGGTCGAACGCCGCCTGCGCATCAAGGAAGAACTGCACATCACCCGGGTGCGGCGCCAGGAGCGCTTCCAGGACGAGGTCATGCTCAAGTCCGAGCAGGTCCACGTCGAGCGCTTTGACGAGTCGGGCGAGCCGCGCGAACCGCGCGAGCCGCCGGAACACGCCAGTCCCGCGCGTACCGCCCGGACGCCCGCCGGCGGCATGACAACCACCATGACGGAGGAAACGACCATGCAACATACACTTGTAGCCGTGTTCGACGAGCGCACCGATGCGCAGAACGCCATGAACGAATTGCTGTCGTCGGGATTCTCCAGGGGGGAAGTGCGGCTCTCGAACGCCGACCCCACCGGCCAGACCGATAGCGCGACCGGCGAATCCGACATCGCCGGCGACCGCGACCTGGCCCACGACCGCGCCGGCGACAGCAGCAGCCTGGGCATTACCGCCAGCATCAAGCACTTCTTCAGCGACCTGTTCGGCAGCGACAATCCGGACCACGTCAGCCGCTACGAGGGCGCGGTGACCCGCGGCCACCATGTGCTGACCGTGACCGCCGACTCGCTGCCGGAAGTCGAACGCGCCGCCGACATCATCGAGCGCTACGGCCCGACCGACATCGACGAGCAGGCGTCCGGCTTCGGCGAGGTGCCGTCCGGCGCCGGCGCCATGCGCATGGGCACCAGCAGCGGCATGCACGCGGCGCCGATGTCCGCGCAATCCTCGTCCACGCCGTCCTCGTCCTCCCCGTCGACACCGTCCTCGTCGTCCTCGCTGCAAGGCGGACAGGGCCTGCAGAACCAGCAGGCCCTGGACAATCCGGGCGACCGCAAGCTGTTCCAGCAGCAGTCGCTGAACCAGGCCGAACCGATGGGCACGACCTACCAGGAGCCGATGGGCAAGAGCGGCCTGGGCGCGACCGGCGGCACCTCGCTGCACGGCTCGACCATCCAGGAAAATCCGGTCCAGGGCTCGTCGCTGGAAGGCACGCCGCAAGGCCTCGGCATGGGCGGCTCGGTGCAAGGCTCGTCGACCGGCAACCCGATCCGCTCCGACTCGCAGCAGTACGCCGGCGGCGCGGCCGCCGCCGACGGCGCTGCGCGCCTGGCCTCCCAGC
This sequence comes from uncultured Massilia sp., assembly GCA_946886065.1. The sequence goes on from CAMPHU010000017.1 coordinate 1,782, forward strand.
AGCGCGGCGGCTCACGCATCTATTCGCGCGGCGGCATGGGCCAGTCCGGCTATTCGACCGGCTCGGACGTCGACGACGACACCTATTTCCGCGAGCATTTCAGCTCCACCTATGGCGCCGGCGGTGGCTCCTACGACGATTATGCGCCGGCCTACCGCTACGGCTCGCAGATGCGCGGCGACAGCCGCTACAGCAGCCGCGCGTGGGACGAGGTCGAGCCCGAACTGCGCAGCGACTGGGAAACCCGCAATCCGAACTCGGCGTGGGAGAGGATGAAGTCGGCCGTACGCCGGGGCTGGGACCGCATGGCGCGCGACGACGACCAGGATTACTACCGCAGCCACTTCACGTCGAACTATGCGGGTTCGGGCAAGACCTATGATGAGTACGAGCCTGCCTATTCCTACGGCTCGGAGATGGCGCGCAGCAATATCTATCGCAACCGTCCATGGGATGAAGCGATGCCCAGCCTGCGCAATGACTGGGAAACCCGGACTGCGGGCAGCACCGCCGCCGCGACCGGCTCGGCCTGGGAAGACATGAAGGATGCGGTGCGCCACGGCTGGAACCGCATGACCGGCGGCTTGTCGGCTGACGACGACAGCGAGTACCGCAAGCACTATACCGCGACCTATGGCGCCAGCGGCGAGTCCTACGACACCTACCGCCCGGCCTACGAGTACGGCAGCGCGATGCACCGCAACCCGCAGTACAGCAACCGCGCCTGGGACGACGAGCTCGAGAACGAGCTGCGCAGCGGCTGGCAAAGCCGCTATCCGGGCGGCCCGAGCACCTGGGACAAGGTCAAGGAAGCGGTGCGCCATGGCTGGAACCGCCTGACGTATTAATCTTCGCAGATCCTTCCAAAAGGACAGCGGCGCCCGAGGGCGCCGCTCTTTTCTACCCTGCCGGCCGGAGGCTTACTGCGCGAAGGCCTGGACCGCCGGGGTGATCTTCACCGCTTCCGGCTGGATGCCCAGCTTCATCGAACCGATCATCCGGTCTTCATCCAGCAGCGACTTCGGCTTGTTGGCGTCGTAGCTGATCGGCGAGAAGGCGTCGCTCACCAGCTTGTCCTTCAGCCCGGCTGCATCCTTGGTGATGATGACCACCGACAGGTTCTTCGCCGACAGGTGCCGCTTGATCGCGGCATTGACGTCGGCGGCGCTCAGCTTGGCCAGCCCCTCGCGCATCATGCGGGTGAATTCCTGCGTGCCATACCACTGCGCGTCGAGGGCGTAGCCCAGCTGCTGGTCCTGGGTCGCGGTCATCACGAACACGTTCTTCATCAGGTAGTCGCGGGTGGTGGCGAAATCCTGCTCGCTCAGGCCCTGGTCGACCAGCTTGCCCAGTTCGTGCAGGGCCACGCGCAGCGCCATATGGCCGTTTTGCGGCGCCACCGGACGGATCCAGACCTCGAACAGCTGGGCCTTGCGGCCCAGGTTGGGGTTGGGGAAGAACTGGAACATGCCGCGCGGGAACGCTTCGATATAGGCGTAGTCGCCGTAGTTCATGCCGCGCTCTTCACGGATGCGCTGGTACAGGCGGGCGCTGGAGGCGCGGTGCTCGCCCAGCCAGGTCTTGGCCAGCCACAGGGCCGGGAAGTCCGGGTGGGAGCGGGTCACGGCGATCGGCAGGCCGAAGGAGATCGCGGTGGCGCGGGTGTTCTTCTCGACGATTTCCACTTCCAGGCCGTTCGGCATGCGGCCGCGCGGCGCGCTGGTGGCGGGCAGGCCGGCGCCCCGGGGCAGGCGCGCGAGCTGGGTCTTGAGCGAGGCGACCATGCGGTCGGACACGTCGCCCGAGATGCCGACGCGCACGGCGCCTTGCGCATAGGCCTGGCGATAGAAGGCCTTGACGTCGTCCAGGGTGATGGCGTCCAGGCCCTTGACCGTGCCCAGCACCGGATGCCCGTAGGGCGTGCCGGCGAACACATTGGTTTGCAGTCGTTCCTTGCCGAATTCTTCCTCGTTGTTGTCCTTCAGGTCCAGCACCAGGGCATTGCGCTGGGCATCCTTGAGGCGGCGGAAGTCTTCTTCGCGGAAGCCCGGATCGACCAGCAGCGGCATGGCGATCGACAGGAAGGTATCCCAGTTGTCCTTGTGGGTGGAACCGGTGAAGGTGGTCATCTCCTTGTCGGTCTGCTCGGTGAAGCTGCCGGCCAGCGGAAACAGGGCCTTGGTCACCTCGTCGATCTTGCGGTCGCGCGAGCCGGCGCCGGCGACCATCGCGGCGGTGAGGGCGGCCAGGCCTTCCTTGCCTTGCGGGTCGTGGGCCGAACCGGCCGCGAACAGCAGCTTGAAGCGGATCTGCGGCAGGGCCGATTTCTGCACCAGCACGTCGACGCTGGCGTCGCCCGCCTTTGGGGCGAAGCCAGCGAGCTTCGGCAGGGCCTCGATGCCGGCCGGCAGGGCGTCGTGCGCCAGGGTGGTCACGACCATGGCGTCGTCGACCAGGTACTTGCGCGCCGCGGCCTGCAGGTCGGCCGGGGTCAGGCTGTCGACCACGCGGTAGTAGCGGTTCAGGGTGCCGTAGGAACGGTCGAAGTGCACGTATGACGCCAGGGTGGAGGCGATCTGCTCGGTGTTGTCGAGCGAGCGGATCAGGCCGTATTTCTGGGCCGATTTCGCATCGTCCAGCGCCTGGGCCGTCACCTGCTCGTCGCGCAGCCTGGCCACGGTCTGCAGGATGGCGTCGCGCACGACCAGGGCGTCCGCGGCCTTCTTGACGCGCGCGCCGATGGTGGCCAGGTTCGGATCGACCCGGTGAGGGACGTAGTCGAACAGCTGGTCGACTTTCTGCTCGTCCTGCACCAGGCGCTTGTACAGCGGCGAGGTGCGCCCGAACGACAGCGACAGCAGCATCGAGAGCGCGGCCTGGTCCTTTTCCTGGTCGGAGAAGGCGGGCGCGCGGAAGGCCACCGTCACCAGCGGCAGGGTCGGGGTCTGCCAGGCCACGTGGCGGTACTGGGCCCCGCGCGGCGCCTGCTCGGCCGGGACCGGGGCCTTGTAGCTGCCGCGCTTCCACCCCGACCAGTATTTCTCGACCAGGGCGATGGCCTTCGCGGGCTCGACGTCGCCGGCGATGATCACCGTGGTCTTCTCCGGGCGGTACCAGCGGTCGAAGAACACCTTCGAGTAGTCGTACTGGTTGGGCATGTCCTCGATATCCTTGAGGAAGCCCATGGTGGTGTGCTTGTAGGTATGGGTGGTGAAGGCGGCGTCGCGCTGCACCTCGAACAGCTTCTGCATCGGGTTGGCGCTGTTCTTGTTGTACTCGCCCAGCACGGCGCGCGACTCGGTCTTGAAGGCCTCCACCGGATAGGACAGGTTCTGGAAGCGGTCGGCCTCGACCTTCAGCACGGTTTCCAGGTCCTGCCTGGCGAAGGTGGTGTAGTAGTTGGTCAGGTCGTCGCTGGTGTAGGCGTTCTGGCGCGCGCCCGCCTTGGTGATGATTTCCTGGTATTTCTCCGGCGGATAGCTCGGGGTGCCGCGGAACATCATGTGCTCGAAGAAGTGGGCGAAGCCCGACTTGCCCGGCTCGATCTCGTTGCGCGAACCGGTCTGCACCGGGATCTGGACCGAGACCAGGTTCGGGAAGCCGGTCGGCACCACGATCACTTTCAGGCCGTTGGGCAGGGTTTTTTCGGTGGCCTTGAAAGGCAGGACGCCGCCGTCCGCGTTCTTGGCCGGGGCCGGGCGCTTGGGCGCCGAGACGGCCGGGGCCGGCGCCGCCAGCAGCAGCGCCGGAACCAGCGCCGCCAGCGTGGTGCGCGACAGGGTCGAGGTGAACACGTTGTCTCCTTGGAAAATATACTAAGCGCGCAGGATAGAATATTCGACAAGGAAAGAACAGCGGATTCAGGCATGCAGTTGCGGTGTGAGCGCTATAGTCTTCAGGCGGCTTCGCTCATCGGCAGGCTGATGCGGTTGCGCCCCAGGTGCTTGGCGCGGTAGAGGGCGGCGTCGGCGATGGCCACCAGCTGGCTGGCGTTGTTGTCCGGTCCGGCGATGGCGGTGGCGGCGCCGATCGAGACCGTCACGTGCTTTCCCGGCGCGAAGCGGCAGGGCAGCTGCAGCTGCTCCACCCGGGCGCGGATGCGCTCGGCGACGATGGCCGCGCCCTTGAGCGACTGGTTGGGCAGGATCACGGCGAATTCCTCGCCGCCATAGCGCGCCACCAGGTCGTTGGCCCGCATCTCGCTCGCCACCGCCCTGGCGACACGCTTCAGGCATTCGTCGCCGCCCAGGTGGCCGTGGGCGTCGTTGTAGGCCTTGAAATTGTCGACGTCGACCATCAGCAGCGACAGCGGCTGCTGCTGGCGCAGGGCGCGCGCCCACTCGGCGTGCAGGGTGTCGTCGAAGCAGCGGCGGTTGGCCAGGCCGGTAAGGCCGTCGCGGGTGGCCAGCTGTTCCAGGGCCACCTGGGCCATCTTTTCGTCGGTGAGGTCGCGCAGGGTCTCGACCACGGCCGACAGCCGCCCGCCGCCGTCGAAGATCGGGCTGGCATCGGCCGCCAGGTAGCGCCGCCGCCCGGCGCGCGGCATGTCGCACCAGCTTTCGACCGACAGGCCCGCCGCCGGCTGGCTTGCGGACTGGGGCGCGTCATGCGGGTAGAGGCGGCGCGCCTCGTCGGCGCGGCCCTGCAGCACCAGGTCGGCCAGGGTGGGCTGCCGCTGCTCGTGGAAGCTGCGCCAGTGGTCGCTGGTGCCCAGCATTTCGTCGGCCGGGACGCCGGTCAGGTGCTCGCAAGCGCGGTTCCAGATCATCACGCGCGACCGGGTGTCGAGCACGAACACGGGCACCGACAGGCTCTCCATCAGCTGCCCGACGAAAGCCACGTCCTGGACCATGCCGAAAGGGCCGGGCGCCGGGGCGTGCAGGTGGCTGCCCGGGTTGGGAAGGGTGCTGATCATGAGCCGTCCTTTGCAGTCGCGCTAAGCGGCCGGATGGCCGCTGCTAGGAAGCAATTCTGCTACCGCGAAAGAAAGAACTTATTGATTTTCAGCAAGAAGACGGCCGTGCCCGGCCCGGTCCGGATCAGCCCATTTCGGCGAGTTCCCGGACGGGGATGGTGAGCAGCATGCGCCGTCGGCCGGCCTGCGGCACGGCGATCCGCAGGCTGGCGTCCAGGGCCTGCAGCCGTTCGTGCACTTCTTCGGGCAGGCTGTCGCGGCCGACGGCCTCGCCGCCGTCGATTTGCAGGCTCAGCCGGTCGGCGCCCTCGGCCAGGCGCACCTGCAGCGCGCAGGACGGCTCGTGGGCGGCGGCGGCCGCCACTTCCTGAACCAGGCGGAACACGGCCAGGCTGGCGGCCCGGTCCGCCGGGCGTGGCGCCGCCGGGTCGAGGCCGGCGTCGAAACGGTAGCGCAGGCCGGACAGGCGCGCCTGGTCCCGGAGCACGCGCTCCAGCGCCTGGCGCAAGCCCTCCTGATGCCCGATCGGCCGCAGGCCGCCGGCCACCGCCCGGACCGCCGTGATCGCCCCGTCGACCTTGGCGAGTGCGCCGTCGAGGCGGCTGGCCAGCTGGGGAGGGGCGTCCACGCTGTCGTGCAGGCGAGTGAGCTCGGCCCGCAGGCGGCTCAGCCGGTGGCCGAGCTGGTCATTCAGGTCGCGCGCAATGCGCGAGCGCTCGCCTTCGCGCACGCCTTCCTGGCGCCGGACCAGCCGGCACAGCACGTCGTGGTGCTCCGCCAGCGCCTGGTCGGCGTGGGTGCGCGCCTCGCGTTCGGCGGCGAGCTGCAGCTGCAGGGCATGGGCGCGTTCCTCGGTATTGACGCTGCGGCGCAGGCCGAGGAAGGCCAGCAGCAGCGCCGCCAGGGTCACCAGCACGCAGGCCAGCAGCTCGGGCGGCACCGAACGCAGCGCCGCCGGCACCGGCAGCACGGCCCAGGCCGGGGAGGGGGCGGCGGCGATCAGGGGGACTAGGAATGCTGTGGGCTTGGTCATGGCGTCCTTCTTACGCTGTTCGGAATGTTCCGCAAGACTTCGGTAAGAACTTACAGCGCGGCAGACCTGAAAATATTGTCAATGCTCAAGTTTTGCACAGTTGGCCAGCTTGCCATGCGGCGCCTTCCGGGGCCCGCCGCAGGTGCGCCCGGCGCCATGGCGCGCTATAATGGAAGGTTGACGAGCGCCCTACCTTATATAACGTGACCTATAGCATCAAAGAAATCTTCTATACCCTGCAGGGCGAAGGCGCCCATGCGGGGCGTCCGGCCGTGTTTTGCCGCTTCTCGGGCTGCAACCTGTGGACCGGCCGCGAGGAAGACCGCACCAGCGCGGTGTGCACCTTCTGCGACACCGATTTCGTCGGCACTGACGGCGAACGCGGCGGCAAGTTCAAGGATCCGGCCGCCCTGGCCGCCGAGATCGACAGCCTGTGGCCGTCCACGCATGCCGCCAGCAAGTACGTGGTCTTCACCGGCGGCGAACCGCTGCTGCAACTGGACGCGGCCCTCATCGGCGCCATGCACGCGTGCGGCTTCACCATCGCCATCGAGACCAACGGCACCCTGCCGGTGCCCGAGGGCGTCGACTGGGTGTGCGTGAGCCCGAAGATGGGCGCCAGGCTGGTGGTCGGCAAGGGCAACGAGATCAAGGTGGTGATTCCACAGGCGAACCAGGACCTGTCCGTCTACGAGGGACTGGACTTCGAGAATTTCTATGTCCAGCCGATGGACGGTCCGCTGGCCGCCCACAACACGCGCCTGGCGATCGAGACCTGCCGCCGCAACCCCAAGTGGAAGCTCAGCCTCCAGACCCATAAACTGCTCCAGATCCCTTAATTAAGAGTTAACAAGCTTCCATGCTGACGATTACCCGCAAGCTCGAATTCGATGCCGGCCACCGGATTCCCGACCACAAGAGCCAGTGCCGCAACCTGCACGGCCACCGCTACACCCTCGAGATCACCCTGCAAGGCGCGGTGATCGATGCCGACGGCAACTCCGACAACGGCATGATCATGGACTTTTCGGACGTCAAGGCGCTGGCCAGGCAGCACCTGGTGGACGTCTGGGACCACGCCTTCCTGGTCTACGAAAAGGACGAGAAGGTGCGCGAGTTCCTGGCCTCGCTGCCGGGCCACAAGACCGTCGTCATCGACCGCATCCCGACCGTCGAGAACCTGGCGCAGGTCGCCTTCGGCATCCTGAAGACCGTGTTCACCGACCGCTACGGCACCGGCCTGCGCCTGCACAAGCTGGTGCTGCACGAGACCCCGAACTGCTGGGCCGAGATCGTCGATGCCTGAGAAAGACACGGGGTCGACCTACATGGGATTGGCCCTGCAGGAAGCGCGCAAGGCGTGGGCGCAGGGCGAAGTGCCGGTGGGCGCGGTGGTGGTCAGGGACGGCGAAGTGATCGCCACCGGCTACAACCAGCCGATCGGCAGCCATGACCCGACCGCCCACGCCGAGATCGTGGCGCTGCGCGCCGCTGCCGAAAAACTCGGCAACTACCGCCTGCCGGGCTGCGAGCTCTATGTGACCCTGGAGCCCTGCATCATGTGCTCCGGCGCCATGATGCACGCGCGCCTGGCGCGGGTGGTCTATGCGGCGCCCGACCCCAAGACCGGCGCCTGCGGCTCGGTGGTGGACCTGTTCGCCGACGAGCGCCTGAATCACCACACCGACGTGATCGGCGGTGTGCTGGCCGACGAAGCCAGCCAGCTCCTGAAGTCCTTCTTCGCCGAGCGCCGCGCCGCCGCGCGCAAGCCCGCGGCCGCCTGACTCCGGCCCGGGCCCGCAGCTGGCGGGCTCGTGACTTGTCCCGCATGAGCGCCACCCCCGCGGCGAAAGTGCTATGCTGGTTCCAAGCCGTCCTGCGCGGCGACCGGAGAGAGCCTAACCACATCGAAACGGCGTAGAGTATGCGGCGCCGATGCCGAACCTGCCATGCCGACCCTGAACGCCAATGGACTGCGTATCGCCTTCGACACCGCGGGCGACCCCAAAGCCGTGCCCCTGCTGCTGGTGCACGGCCTGGGCATGCAGCTGACCGCCTGGCCCGAGGAGTTTGTCGAGGGCCTGGTCGAGCTCGGCTTCTATGTGATCCGCTTCGACAACCGCGATTGCGGGCTCTCGACCAAGTTCGAGCAGGCCGGCGTGCCGAACCTGTTCCTGGCGCGGCTCAAGGCCAGGCTGGGCTGGCCCCTGCGTCCCGCCTACCGGCTGGAAGACATGGCCGACGATGCCCTGGGCGTGCTGTCGGCCCTGGGAGTGGCCCGCGCCCATGTGGTGGGGGTCTCGATGGGCGGCATGGTGGCCCAGATCCTGGCGGCGCGTCACCCGCAGCGGGTACTGAGCCTGACCTCCATCATGTCCAGCAGCGGCCGCCGCGGCCTGCCGGGTCCCTTGCCCCGCGTACGCCAGGCGCTGGCGCGCAAGCCGGCCAGGCCCGCCGACCTGGACAGCATCGTCGACCACACGGTGGCCCTGTTGCGGGAAATCGGCAGCCCCGCCTATCCCACGCCCGAAAAAGCCCTGCGCAAGCGCGTGGCGCGCACACTGCGCCGCAGCTATTGCCCGGGCGGCCTCGCGCGCCAGATGATGGCGGTGGCCGCCGGCGGCGACCGCAGCGCCGAGCTGCGCCGCATCGGCGCGCCCACGCTCGTGATCCACGGCGCCGCCGACCCCCTGGTGCCGCTGGCCTGCGGCCAGGACACGGCCGAACGGATCCCCGGCGCCCGGCTCGAGGTCATCGAGGGCATGGGGCACGACCTGCCGCCCCAGCTGGTGGAGCGGCTCCTCGCCTTGATCGACGCCCATGCGCGCGGTAAGATGTTGCCAGACTCAACACCGCGGCTCTTCGTCAAACAGTGATTTCCCCACACATCGGCATTGCCATCGTGGCGCCGGGCGGCTACACGTCCGACCCCGCGACCGTCGAGCGCGCCATCGCGCGCCTCGAAGCCCAGGGCTGCCTGGTCCATAACTATTACGACCATGCGGCCATCCACCAGCGCTTCGGCGGCACCGACGAAGGGCGGCTGGCGCAGCTGCGCGCGGCCGTGGCCGACCCCGATGTCCAGCTGATCATCGCCCTGCGCGGCGCCTACGGGATGACCCGGCTGCTGCCGTCCATCGATTTCGAGGCGATCGCGGCGAGCGGAAAGATCGTGGTCGGCTTTTCCGATGTCACGGCCCTGCAGATGGGCCTGATGGCGAAAACCGGCGCCCTGAGCTATGCGGGGCCAATGATCGCCGGCGATTTCGGCGCCAGGGAGCTCGAAAGCTTCACCATCGACGACTTCTGGCGCTGCCTGGCGGGCCCCACCCATACCATCCGCGAACAGGCGGCCGGCAACCCCGCGCTGGAAGTGTGCGGCACCGTCTGGGGCGGCAACCTGGCAATGATCGTCTCGCTGCTGGGAACGCCGTACTTCCCCCGGGTCGACGGCGGCATCCTGTGGGTCGAAGACATCAACGAGCATCCCTACCGCGTGGAGCGCATGCTGCTCCAGCTCCAGCAGGCCGGGGTGCTGGACCGGCAGCGCGCCGTGATCCTGGGCGACATCTCGGGCTACCGCCTGAGCCCGCAGGACAATGGCTACGACTTCGACACGATGCTGGCCTACCTGCGCGCGAGCTTGCCGGTGCCGGTCCTGACCGGCCTGAGCTTTGGCCACATCCAGCGCCGCGTGACCATTCCGTTCGGGGCCCAGGGCCGCCTGGCGTCGAACGCCGAAGGCTTCACGCTCACGCTGTCGGATTACCCGACCCTTCGTCGCAGCTGAACTGTGCCTGGGCGGCTCCCACCCCACACGTATTACAGGGCGAGCTCCTCGCCCGACAGCTATCCATCCTTGCAGGGCGGGCGCGAATGCGCCGTGTGCGTCATCGGCGCCGGGTTCGCCGGGCTCGGCACGGCGATGTCGCTGGCCGAGCGCGGCGAGCGCGACGTGGTGGTGCTGGAAGCGGAGGAGGTCGGCCACGGCGCCTCCGGCCGCAACGGCGGCTTCGTGTTCGGCGGCTTCTCGCTCGGCGAACGCGCGCTCCAGCGCAGCGCCGGACCGGCGGCCCGCCAGCTGTATGGCGACACCCTGGCGGCCGTCGGCCTGATCCGCGCACGCATCCGCCGCCACGACATCGCCTGCGAAGCCCGCGAGAGCGGGGTGATCCTGGCCAACTGGTTCGAGGACGAGCGCATCCTGGTCGAGCAGCAGCGCTTCATGGCCGAGCACATGGGCGTCCACTGGCAGCACCTGGGGCGGGACGAGCTGTCCGACCGCCTGCGCACGCGCCGCTACAAGGGCGGCCTGTTCGAGCCGGGCGCCTTCCACTTCCACCCGCTGAAATACGCCCAGGGCCTGGCGCGCACGCTGGCGCAGTCGGGCGTGGCCATCCACGAACACAGCCGGGTCACGGCGCTCCGGCGCCAGGACGGCGGCTGGCTGGTCACGACCGCCCACGGCACGGTGGCGGCGCGCGAGCTGGTGGTCTGCTGCGGCGGCTACCTGGCCAGCCTGCACCGCCGCCTGCGCGCCGCCATCCTGCCGATCGCCACCTACGTGATGACCACCGAGCCGCTGGGCGAGCGCCTGGCCTCCAGCATCCGCACCGACGCGGCGGTCTACGACACGCGCTTCGCCTTCGACTACTACCGGGCCTTGCCGGACACCCGCCTGCTGTGGGGTGGCCGCATCTCGATCCTGCACCGCTCGCCGCGTGCGGTCGCCAGGCTGCTCTACGGCGACATGCTGAAGGTCTATCCCCAGCTCAAGGGCGTGCGCGTCGAGCACGCCTGGAGCGGCCTGATGAGCTACGCGCGCCACAAGATGCCCCAGGTCGGGCGCCTGCCGGACGGGCTGTGGTACGGCATGGGCTTCGGCGGCCATGGCGTCGCCCCGACCACCCTGGCCGGCGAACTGCTGGCCGGCGCCCTGACGGGGGAGGGCGGCCCGCTGCGCCAGTACGCGCGCTGGGGCTTGCCGTGGACCGGCGGCCCGGCCGGCCTGGCCGCGGCCCAGGCCACCTACTGGTATTACGGCCTGCGCGACCTGCTGCGCCGCTAGGCGCGCCGGTTGCGCCGCCGGACCCGCCATGCCAGTCCCGCCAGCCCGGCCGCCAGCATGGGCAGCACGCCCGGTTCCGGAACCGGCAAGGGCGGCACCGGATTCGTATCCTGCAGATGGATGCTGGCAAACGAATACAGGGACACATGCGCCTGGGTCTGCGCATCCGCCCAGTTGTACCAGTCCACCGCCAGCGTGAAATCGGCGGCGTGCGCGAAGCCGTCCGCGCCCGACTGGCTGCGCAGGTCCGCTCCCATCCGGTCGTGCTCGGAGTCCAGCACCTGGCCGTCGGCGCCGGTGTCGTACACCATGAGCAGGTTCTCGGTCAGGAACTGGCCGCTGACCTCGCCGCCGGCGATGTCGGCGGCATAGCTGCCGGCGCTGGAAAAGCTCACCCGGGTGTTGGGCGTGAGCACGAAGCCGAGCGCATCGCTCTGGATCCAGCCATGGCCGAAGCTGGTGCTGCCGTCGCTGGGCGCGCCCGCCCAGGCCTCCACGCCGATGTCCATGGTGCCGGGGTCGCCGCGCCCGCTCGCGCTCAGCGAGAAGCCGGCCTCGTCCGGGATGCCGAGCGCATAGCTGAAGGGACCGGGATCATCGCCGACGCGCTCGCCCTCGGCGCTCCTGCCCGGCGTGTGCACGGCGATGGCGGCGCTCAGCTTGCCGCCGCGTTCTTCGGCCGCGCTGGGTGTCGGCAGGAAATCCAGCGAGGGCGTGACGCCGTCGTTGGGATCGAGGTCGAACAGGGTATAGCCGAGATGGCCGTGGCTGACCTCGCCAGTCAGTTGCAGTTCGGATTGTGCCTGCGCTACCGCGGCCGCCCCCAGCCATCCGAGCAGCAGGGTGGTACCCATGGAAACACGCGTCATGCCCGCCTCCCGTGTCGATGTAAGCATTGATGGGGGCAGCATAGCAAGCGCAGCCGTGCGCACGTTTCATCCGCTGCGCATTTCGGGCAAAAACAAGTGACAATACAACATCGCCCCGCCTCCCATCGAGGTGCCCGGGATGGTAGAATAGCCGGTTATCCGATCGGCGAAATCCGCCGACCAACGCTTCCAAAGGTACACCGTGCTCTCTACTGCCAATATCACGATGCAATTCGGCGCCAAGCCGCTGTTCGAAAACATTTCCGTCAAGTTCGGCGAAGGCAACCGCTATGGCCTGATCGGCGCGAACGGCTGCGGCAAGTCGACCTTCATGAAGATCCTCGGTGGCGACCTCGAGCCGTCCGCCGGCAACGTCAGCCTCGACCCGGGCGAGCGCCTGGGCAAGCTGCGCCAGGACCAGTTCGCCTACGAAGACGTGCGCGTGCTCGACGTGGTCATGATGGGCCACACCGAGCTGTGGAACGCCATCTCGGAACGCGACGCGATCTACGCGAACCCGGAAGCAACCGACGAAGACTACATGCGCGCCGCCGAGCTCGAGGGCAAGGTCGCCGAATACGACGGCTACTCGGCCGAAGCGCGCGCCGGCGAGCTGCTGCTCGGCCTGGACATCGCCGGCGAGCTGCACCAGGGCCCGATGAGCGCCGTGGCGCCGGGCTGGAAGCTGCGCGTGCTGCTGGCCCAGGCCCTGTTCTCGAATCCGGACATCCTGCTGCTGGACGAACCGACCAACAACCTGGACATCAACACGATCCGCTGGCTGGAAGACATCCTCAACGAGCGCAACTCGACGATGATCATCATTTCCCACGATCGTCACTTCCTGAACCAGGTCTGCACCCACGTAGCCGACATGGACTACGGCACCCTGAAGGTCTATCCGGGCAACTACGACGACTACATGCTGGCCTCGACCCAGGCCCGCAACCAGCAGCTGGCCAACAATGCCAAGGCCAAGGAAAAGGTCGCGGAACTGCAGGACTTCGTGCGCCGCTTCTCGGCCAACAAATCGAAGGCGCGCCAGGCGACCTCGCGCGCCAAGCAGATCGACAAGATCAAGATCGAGGAATTCAAGCCGTCCTCGCGCGCCTATCCCTTCGTCCGCTTCGAAGGCGAGAAGAAGCTGCACCGCCTGGCGGTGGAGACCGAGGGCCTGTCGAAAGCCTATGACCGCCAGCTGTTCAAGAACTTCTCGATCATGGTCGAGGCCGGCGAGCGCATCGCGATCATCGGCGCCAACGGCGCCGGCAAGACGACCCTGCTGCGCTGCATCGGCGGCGGCGAGATCACCGGCCTCGACGCCGACCAGGGCCGCGTGAAGTGGGCCGAGAACGCCAACGTCGGCTACATGCCGCAGGATCCGACCGAGGAATTCGCCGGCGGCGAGAACCTGACCGACTGGATGGGCCAGTGGACCCAGGAAGGCGACGACGACCAGGCCGTGCGCTCGATCCTGGGCCGCCTGCTGTTCGGCGGCGACGAAGTGAAGAAATCGGTGAAAGTGCTGTCCGGCGGCGAAAAGGGCCGCATGATGTACGGCAAGCTGATGCTGGGCCGCCACAACGTGATGCTGCTGGACGAGCCGACCAACCACATGGACATGGAATCGATCGAGTCGCTCAACATCGCGCTCGACAAGTACGCCGGCACCCTGATTTTCGTGTCGCACGACCGCGAATTCGTGTCCTCGCTGGCCACCCGCATCCTGGAGATCCGCGAGAACGAGATCGTCGACTTCCAGGGCAACTACGAGGAATACCTGAAGAGCCAGGGCATCGACTGATGAGGCAGGGCGGGGCAACCCGCCCTCTGCAGCGTCCGTTTCGCCGTTCACTTCATTGTGAGATCATAGCTTTATGAACACAGTCCTTCCGATCAAGACCTACGAATACGACCGCCCGGTGGCCGGCGCCGCCTGCACCGCCGAAGCCTGGGCCCGTACGCCCGCCGCCCCGAGCGCGGCCGAAAAGCTCGAGCTCAAGGAGCGCATCCGCCGCCTGCTCAAGGAGCGCGATGCGGTGCTGGTGGCCCACTACTACGTGGACGCCGACCTGCAGGACCTGGCCGAGGAAACCGGCGGCTGCGTGTCCGACTCGCTGGAAATGGCCCGCTTCGGGCGCGACCACCCGGCCAAGACCCTGGTGGTCGCCGGCGTGCGCTTCATGGGCGAAACCTCGAAGATCCTGAACCCGGAAAAGACGGTGCTGATGCCGGACCTGGACGCGACCTGCTCGCTCGACCTGGGCTGCCCGGCCGACGAGTTCGCGGCCTTCTGCGACCAGCACCCGGACCGCACCGTCGTGGTCTACGCCAACACCAGCGCCGCCGTGAAGGCGCGCGCCGACTGGATGGTGACCTCGTCGATCGGCCTGGACATCGTCAGGCACCTGCACGAACAGGGCAAGAAGATCCTGTGGGCGCCGGACCGCCACCTGGGCGCCTGGATCCAGAAGCAGACCGGCGCCGACATGCTGCTGTGGCAGGGCTCCTGCCTGGTGCACGACGAGTTCAAGGGCATCGAACTCGACCTGCTGAAGGCCGAACATCCCGACGCCAAGGTGCTGGTGCACCCGGAATCGCCGGCCTCGGTGGTGGCCCAGGCCGACGTGGTCGGCTCGACCACCCAGCTGATCAATGCGGCGCGCGACCTGGACGCCAGCACCTTCATCGTGGCCACCGATAACGGCATCCTGCACAAGATGCGCATGGCCGCACCGGGCAAGACCTTCATCGAAGCCCCCACCGCCGGCAACAGCGCCACCTGCAAGAGCTGCGCCCACTGCCCGTGGATGGCCATGAACGGCCTGCGCAACCTGGCGGACGTGCTGGAAAGCGGCGCCAACGAGGTGCACGTCGATCCGGAGACCGGCCGCCAGGCCAAGCGCGCCATCGACCGCATGCTGGACTTCGCCGCCGCCAAGAAGGCCAGGGCGCTGCCGCAAGGCGCGCTGGAGCAGAACGCGAAGCTGTTCTCGGGAGTGGGACCGGCATGACGACCCTGCGCAACCCCTTCATCGACGACGACAGCTTCGACGAGAAACTGCAAGCCGCTTTCGAGCAGAACATCCTGGCCGCACTGCTGGAAGACGTGGGCACCGGCGACCTGACCGGCATGCTGGTGCCGGCCGAAGCGAAGGTGCAAGCTCGCGTGATCGTGCGCGAAGCCGCCGTGCTGTGTGGCGCGCCCTGGTTCGAGGGCGTGATGCTGGCCGTCGACCAGGACCTCGAGATCGACTGGAAATATGCCGAGGGCGATCTGATGACGCCGGACTCCGTGGTCTGCACCATCGCCGGTTCGCCGCGCTCGCTGCTGACCGCCGAGCGCGCGGCCCTGAACTTCATGCAGCTGCTGTCGGGCGTGGCTACCGCCACCCGCAAGTACGTGGACATCGTCGCCGGCACCGGTGCCGCCATCCTCGACACCCGCAAGACCCTGCCGGGCCTGCGCCTGGCCCAAAAGTACGCGGTGCGCGTGGGCGGCGGCAGGAACCAGCGCATGGCCCTCTACGATGGCATCCTGATCAAGGAAAACCACATCGCGGCGGCCGGCGGCGTCACCAGGGCGCTCGAGGCGGCCGCCGCCCTGAACGCCGGCGTGCCGGTCCAGATCGAGGTGGAGACCATCGCCCAGCTGGAGGAAGCCCTGGCGGCCGGCGTCAAGTCGGTGCTGCTGGATAACTTCGACCTGGACATGATGCGCGCAGCGGTCAAGGTGAATGCCGGCCGCGCGCTGCTGGAAGCCTCGGGCGGCGTGAACATCGGCACCGTGCGCGCCATCGCCGAGACCGGCGTGGACCGCATCTCGATCGGCAGCCTGACCAAGGACGTGCGCGCGACCGACTACTCGCTGCGCATCGTCGGCTGATGTCGACGGCCAAGCTCAAGCGGGCGATGGGCTCGCGGCTGTTCTGGCTCGGCTTCGGCCTGCTGCTGGGACTGCCGCAGATCGCCGACGGCATCCGCTACGACCTGAACGGCGAGCTGTTCTTCGGCCTCGGCATGCTGCTGCTGGGCATCCGCGGCTTCCTGCGCCCGGTCGTGATCGGCCGGGCCATGCGCATGAAAGCGGACAGCGAAGCCGACACCATCGGCTCGCCCAGGCTGATCGGCGCGCTGTCGCTGGCCATGGCCGCCTTCCTGGTCACCGGCCTGGTCCTCAAACTCCTCTCCCGCCACTGAAGACGCCTGCGCTCAGCCGGAGCGGCGCCGCATCCAGCGGCGGTATTGCCAGGTCCTGAGCGTGGTGCACAGCTGCTGCTCTGCGAAGGCGAAGCCCGGCGCGACGGCGGGATTCGTGTCTTTGCCCTTGCCCAGCCTGCGAAGCTGGTGCTTGACCATCGACATATAAGCCATCGAGGCCAGCACCTTGTTCTTCCAGCCGATCGGGCGCAGCATGGGCGCGCTGGCCCTTCCGGCCTTCCACTCGCCGGGCAGCCGGGGATTCAGGGCCAGGGCCGTGCCGATACCGACCATGTCGATCCCGCCATCGAGCACCTGCTGCGCGACCGGCAGGCGCCGAATGCCGCCGGTGACCATGATCGGCATCGCTGCAACGGCGGCGATGTCCTGGGCGAACTCGAGGAAGTAGGCTTCGCGCGCCAGCGTCCGGCCGTCGCGCGCCTGGCCGTGCATGGCCGGCGCCTCGTAGCTGCCTCCCGACAGTTCGAGCAGGTCCACACCCAAGGGATTCAGCATCGACACGACCCGCTTTGCCTCCTCGGGACTGAATCCACCGCGCTGGAAGTCGGCCGAGTTCAGCTTGACCGACACGGAGAACCGGGGGCCGGTGCGGGCGCGGATGCCCTTCACCACCTCGAGCAGCAGGCGGGCCCGGTGCTCGATCGGTCCACCCCAGCGGTCGCGCCGCCGGTTCGTGAGCGGCGACAGGAACTGGCTGATCAGGTAGCCGTGGGCGGCGTGCACTTGCACCCCGTCGAAGCCGAAGCGCGCCGCGCGCCCGGCGGCGTCGACAAAGCGGCGTATCGCCTCGGCGATGTTGTCTTCCGTCATCTCCTTCGGCGCGGCGAACTGGCGGGAGAAGCGTCCCATGTCCATCGCTACTGCGGAAGGGGCAAGCGCTACCTGTCCCAAGGAGGCAGGCATCTGGCGGCCGGGATGGTTAATCTGCATCCAGACCTGCGCGCCGCGCGCCTTGGCGGCCTGGGCCCACTGCTCGAAGCGCTCGCGGTGCAGGTCGGATTCCAGGACGACACCGCCAGGGCCGGTCATCGCGCGCCGGTCGACCATGACGTTTCCGGTGATCACTAGCCCAGCCTCGCCTTCGGCCCAGGTCCGGTAGAGGCGGATCAGGGCGCCGGACGGTGCGTGATCGGCGTCCGCCAGGTTTTCTTCCATGGCGGCCTTGGCGAAACGGTTGGGAAGGGTGCTGCCGTTCGGCAGGCCAAGCGGGGAAAATGGGCTCATGTGGGCTCCTTGATGGCGATGGGAGGCATCCTAAGCTTCAAGTTCGCTTGAAGGTCAACAGGAAAATTCAGCTTGCTGCCCCGTGAGCCGGCGCGAAACCGCTTGACCTTCAAGTGGGCTTCATGGTTAGAGTTGCGGACGAAGCGCTCCCGCCCGGGAAGCCGACCTGCGGATGAAAAAGCCGTGAGAAGGAAGCGATGAAAATTGGTGAACTTGCGAAACGCACCGGGCTGGCCGCCTCCACGATCCGCTTTTACGAATCCAAGGGCCTGCTGAAGTCGGTGGACCGTTTGTCGAACGGCTACCGCGCCTATCCGCCGGAGGCGGTCTCCGTCCTGGCGATCATCATGAATGCGCAGCAAACCGGGTTTACGCTCGACGAAATCAAAAGCATCCTGTCCGCGACCGCCGAAGGCTGGCGGCACGCGGAGCTGATGGCCACGCTGCAGCGCAAAATCGGCGACATCGAAGCGATGGAGCGGCGCCTGGCCCAGAACAAGGCGCAACTGCATTCGCTCATCGCCTTGATCGACGCAAAACCGGAAGGCATGGCATGCGAGGACAATGCCGCCCGCGTGATGGACAGCGTGGGACTGCAAGCACCCAGGAAAACCGGCAAATGAGGCCCGCCGCGGCCTTGGCCTTCAAGCCGGCTTGAAAGTCAGCATGCGCTTGAACCGTGGGCGGCGCGCCAGGCAGAAGCTGCGCGCACTCCGGACCAGGCGCCGGGCCAGGTTTGTCTTCCTGCTGCACCGGCAACCATTGCAATCCAGTCTGGAAGGGCAGCATGCACATCAACACTATCTTGGCGGTCGCGGGCCTGACACTGACGGCACTGGCGGCGCAGGCCGGCGCCGGCGAAGCGCGCGAGACCGTCATTGACATCGCGGGCCACCCGGTTCCCGTCCTCGCAGGCGGGCTCTACGACCGCTGCCGTTCCAATCCGCCCCTGTCGGTGATCGCGAAGGAAGCGCCGGAGGCCGATCCGAGCTGGTTCAAGACCTTGACGAAGACCAAGCGGGACCTCGGCTTCGCCACCTATTCGCCGAACCTGGCCGGACCGAGGGGTCGTGGCGCTCACGGCCTACGCCTGCCGCTACTGCGACAACGACAGCTACAGGGAGTTCTCGCTGGCCATTGTCGCCAACCGGCCGGGATCGCCGAATCTGGGACCATTCACGCTGTCCGGGCTCATCCGATCCCTGAAGCCTGGAAAAATGTTGAGGTATGACTACGTTCCCGAATTCCGGAGCGCCCTGTATGCGCCGCAGCCGCTGGCGGCCATGCTGGAGCGTAGGAGGCAGGACCCGCGGCCGGCGCAGGCGCGGGAAAGCAGGCAGCGAGCCCGTACCCGGCACACGCTGTTCATTGACCACGACATCGAGGAGGCATCATGGCATACGCAAGGACGAAAGACGGTGTGGACATCTTCTACAAGGATTGGGGGCCGCGCGACGCACAGGTCATCTTCTTCCACCATGGCTGGCCGCTCAGCGCGGACGACTGGGACGCCCAGATGCTGTTCTTCCTGAACCAGGGATTCCGGGTGGTGGCCCACGACAGGCGCGGGCACGGGCGCTCCAGCCAGGTGTGGGATGGCCACGACATGGACCACTACGCGGATGACGTGGCGGCGGTCGTCGAGCAGCTCGGGGTGCGCGGCGCCGTGCACGTGGGCCATTCGACCGGAGGCGGCGAAGTGGTCCGCTATCTCGCCCGCCACGCCCATGATCCCGTCGCCCGGGCGGTCCTGGTCAGCGCCGTGCCGCCGCTGATGATGAAGACCGAGGCCAATCCCGACGGCACGCCGAAGGAAGTGTTCGACGACTTCCAGGCGCAGCTGGCGGCGAACCGCGCGAAGTTCTACCACGACATCCCGTCCGGCCCCTTCTACGGCTACAACAAGCTCTTGCACAAGTCCTCGGAGCCGGTGATCCTCAACTGGTGGCGCCAGGGGATGATGGGAAGCGCCAAGGCGCACTACGACGGCATCGTGGCGTTCTCGCAGACGGATTTCAGCGCCGACCTGCGGGGGATCACGACGCCGGTCCTGGTGATCCACGGCGACGACGACCAGGTGGTCCCCTACAAGGCCTCGGGGCCGCGCTCCGCCGAGCTGTTAAGGAACGGCACGCTCAAGACTTACAAGGGCGCGCCGCACGGGATTCCGACGACCAATGCCGATGAACTGAACGCGGACATCCTCGCCTTCGTGCGCGGATAAGGCAGGGGTCCGCACACGCGGCGGCCGGCGCGGCGCGGGTGGCTGCGCCGGCATGTGCGCGCGCCAGGCAGTGCCGGTTCAGCGCTAGACGCCGCTTTCGCTGGCCCGGGCCAGCGCCTCCGCGCGCGGACTGCGCAGCGCGACCGGTTCGCCCACCTGGGCCGCGATTCCGTCGATGGCCGCCAGCACCTTGTCCGGATGGGCGTAATGGAACATGTGGCCGGTGCCCGGCTGCAGTTCCAGCTGGCTGTTGTGCAAGCCCTCGTGCAGGCGTTCCGCGTTATGGCCCGAACTGGCGACCTTGTCCTGGGTACCGGCCAGGATGGCCGCGGGCACCTTCAGTTCGCCATAGCGCCTGGCCAGCGACATCGCCGCAGGAATCATCATCGCGCTTTCCGCGGCGGCGGCGCGCAGCTGCCTGGGCCGCAGGGCCATCCAGACCGGCATGCCGCCAAAGCGTTCCGAGACGGGCATCGGCGAGAACGCGCGCTTGATGACGGGCCGCCAGATCATGCGCGATACCAGCGGCGACACCGTGTAGCGCAGCAGGTCGCCGATCACGGGTACGGCCGGCGGCGCGGACAGCGGCGCATCCAGCCGCACGCTCGGATAGTAATAGCCGGACATCAGCACCAGGCCGCGCACGAAGTCCGGCACCTGCAAGCCCATTGCCAGCGCCACCATCGTTCCCCACGAGTGGCCGAGGACGATGGCGGAATCGACGCCGATCTCCTGCAGCGCATGGTGCAGCAGGCGCGCCTGCTTGTCCGGTGTCCACACCGTGCTGCGCGGGCGCTCGCTGTAGCCGAAGCCGGGACGGTCGAAGGCGATCACGCGGTAGTGGCTGGACGCCATGTCGAGCAGGCCGCTGAGCTCGAAGTCCTTGGAGTAGACGCCGTTGCCGTGCAAGAGCACGAGGGCGGGGCCTTCGCCCCGTTCGAGATAGTGCAGGCGCACGCCGTCGACGGTCACGAACTTGCCTTCGGGCGGATGCTCGCGCTCCACCTGGCGGCTGCGGGCCTGGACGAACAGCCAGGAGGCGGCCAGCCCGGCTGCGGCCCAGAGCAGGCCCGAGGGCAGCCTGGAGGCGGAGCGGGATCGCACGGAATAGCTGCGGTAAGAGTCGTTCACAGTGTTCCCCTATGGTCGATGAAGGAGGGCGGCGGCCCGGGTAGCGGCGCGGCCAGCAGTTGCGCGACGAGCGGCAGCACGTGCTCGGCGGATTCGTCGAGCTTCAGGTGCAGCAGGTCGTCGGCGCGCGTGCGCCCGAGGTTGAGGGCGGCGATCGGCTTGCCGCTCTGGGTCGCCATGCGGCAGAAGCGAAAGCCCGAAAACACCACCAGCGAAGAGCCGACCACCAGCAGGGAATCGGCCTTGTCCATTTGCGCCAGGGCGCAGGCGGTGCGGGCCGCCGGCACGTTATCGCCGAAGAAAACGACGTCCGGGGCCAGCGCCCCGCCGCAATGCACGCAGCGCGGCAGCGTGAAGTCCGTCAGCGCATCGGTGTCGAGCGCGGCGTCGCCGTCGGGCAGCGGCATCGCCATCGACGCGGCCACTGCGGGATTGGCTTCCGCGAGCTGGGTCTGGATGAAAGCGCGCGGAAACCGGGCCTCGCAGGCGAGGCAGCTCACGTGGTGTATGTTGCCGTGCAATTCCAGTACGGCATGGCTGCCGGCCTGGTGGTGCAGGCCGTCGACGTTCTGGGTCAGCAGGAAGCCGATCCTGCCGCTGGCCTCGAGCGCGGCCAGGGCCTGGTGCCCGCCGTTGGGCGCGGCCTTGGCCAGCACCGGCCAGCCCACCATGCTGCGCGCCCAGTAGCGGCGCTGGACGGCCTCGGAACGGCGGAACTCCGGCCCCTGGATGGGCTGTTTGCCACGCCGGACGCCGTCACGGTCGCGGTAGCCGGGGATACCCGACGCCGTCGACAGGCCCGCCCCGGTCAGTACCAGGGTGCGGGTGTGCCGCTCGAGGAAGGCGGCCAGTTCCTCGGCCCGGTCCTGGACGGTGAATGCTTCTGCCATGTTGCGAAATCCTCCCTATGCATGGGATCGTAACACCCGCGCGTGAGGGGCTGGAACACGATTCCGCGGCAACATGGATCGCGTGCCGCCGGCGGCATCTTACCGGGCAGAAACTGCGATGCCGCCCACGATCATGCCGAAAGCCAGCACGTGGTAAAGGTGGGGCGGCTCGCCGAGGAAGGCCGAGGACAGCAGGGCCGTGAACAGCGGCGTCAGGTTGATGAAGAAGGCGCCGATGCTGGGGCCGGCGCGCAGCACGCCCGCGCCCCAGAAGCGCATGGCCAGGATCGCCGGGCCGATCGCCACGTACAGCAGGGCCGCCGCCAGTTGCCAGCTCCAGGCGACGTGGACGTCCTGCAGCGCCCATTCGCCACCCGCCAGCGCGGCCGACCACAGGACGCCGTAGGCCACCTGGGCCAGCAGGAAGGCGGCCCAGTCCTGGCGCAGCGCGGGCACGTCCCTCTGCTGCATCAGCATCCAGCTGTAGAAGGACCAGGCGATCGTGGCCAGGATCATGTACAGGTCGCCGACCACCAGGCGCAGGGCGGCCAATTGTTCCAGGTCGCCCCGGCACATCACGACCAGCACCCCGAGGATCGACAGGATCGCCCCTGCCACCTGGCGCGGCTTGACCGGCACGCCGTAGAACAGGCGCCCGACCAGCAGCATCCAGACCGGAATGCCGGAGGCCACCAGGGTGACGTTGATGGGCGTGGAAGTCTGCAGGGCCAGGTATTGCAGGGAGTTGTACAGGCCCACGCTCAGCAGCCCCAGCACGCAGTAGCGGCGCCAGTTGGCGCCGACGCCGCTGCCGGCCCGCAGGGCGGCCCTCCCGAGCGGCACCAGGATGGCCAGCGCCAGCACCCAGCGGATCAGGTTCAGGGTCATCGGCGGCACGGCGTCGCGCACCAGGCGGCCGACGACGGCGTTGCCGGCCCACAGGACCGGCGGGATAGTCAGGGCCAGGATGGTGGAGGGGGTGAGGGCTTGGCGGTTCATGGGGGAGGACAACGGGGCCCGCCGGGGCGTGCCGGCAGCGCAGGTTTAACGGCGGCGCGGCGTGAGCACGCTCGGCAGGGCCTTGGGCAGCGTGTCGGGGAAGTCGCGCGAGAAGTGCAGGCCGCGGCTTTCGTGGCGCGACAGGGCGCTGCGCACGATCAGGTGGGCCACCTCGACCAGGTTGCGCAGCTCCAGCAGGTCCGGCGTGATCCGGAAGTTCCGGTAGTACTCGTCGATCTCCTCCTTGAGCAGCTTGATGCGGTGCATGGCCCGCTCCAGGCGCTTGGTGGTGCGCACGATGCCGACGTAGTTCCACATGAAGCGGCGCAGTTCGTCCCAGTTGTGGGCGATGACGACTTCCTCGTCGGCGTTGGTGACGCGGCTTTCGTCCCAGGGCGGCAGCACCGGATTCTGGATCGGCGGCGCCGCGGCGATCTGGTGCGCGCACGCGCGGCCGACCACCACGCATTCGAGCAGCGAGTTGCTGGCCAGCCGGTTGGCGCCGTGCAGGCCGGTGCAGGCGGTTTCGCCCACCGCGTACAGGCCGGGAATATCGGTGCGCCCGGCGAGGTCGGTGACGATGCCGCCGCAGGTGAAGTGCACCGCCGGCACCACCGGAATCGGTTCCCTGGTGATATCGATGCCCAGCTCGAGGCAGCGCGCATAGATGGTGGGGAAATGCTCCTTGAGGAAGGCCGGGTCCTGGTGGCTGATATCCAGGTGCACGTAATCGAGGCCGCGCTTCTTCATCTCGAAGTCGATGGCGCGCGCGACCACGTCGCGCGGGGCCAGCTCGCCGCGCTCGTCGTGGGCGGGCATGAAGCGGGTGCCGGCGGCGGCGCCGGCTTCCGGCGGCAGCTTGAGCAGGCCGCCTTCGCCGCGGATCGCCTCGGTGATCAGGAAGGACTTGGCGTAGGGATGGTACAGGCAGGTCGGGTGGAACTGGATGAACTCCATGTTCTCCACGCGGCAGCCGGCGCGCCAGGCCATCGCGATGCCGTCGCCGGTGGCGGTGTCGGGGTTGGTGGTGTACAGGTAGACCTTGCCCGCGCCGCCGGTGGCCAGCACGGTGTGCTCGGCCTCGACGGTGAGCACCTTGCCGTTGCGCTCATCCTGCACGTACAGGCCATAGCAGCGCGGCTGGCCGACCAGGTGCGGCGCATTGCCCTGGATGCCGTTGCCGGTGAGCTTGTCCGAGGTGATGACGTCGATCGCGCAATGATGCTCGAACAAGGCGATGTTCGGATGGGCGCGTACTTTCTGCTCCAGGGTCACCTGGACCGCGTGGCCGGTGGCGTCGGCCGCGTGGATGATGCGGCGCTGGCTGTGGCCGCCTTCGCGGGTGAGGTGGAAGCCCAGTTCCGCGCTCTCGTCGCGGGTGAAGGGCACGCCTTGCTCGATCAGCCATTCGATGGCTTCGCGCCCGTGCTCCACGATGTAGCGGGTGGCCGCCTCGTCGCACAGGCCGGCGCCGGCCACCAGGGTGTCGGCGATGTGCTGGTCGTGGCTGTCGCCCGAATCGAGCACGGCGGCGATGCCGCCTTGCGCCCAGTTGCTGGCGCCGTCGAGGAGCTCGCGTTTCGAAATGATCGCAACCCGCTTGGTTTGCGCGAGGTGCAGGGCCACCGACAGGCCGGCCAGACCGCTGCCGACAATAGCGACGTCAAATTTCATGGCAAATGTCATATTTGTACAGAGGCATCACTATAGACGATTTGCGATGGCCGCGTCAGGACAGGGGTCCGGCCGCCCGCTTGCGTACGCGGCCGCACGGAGGCGCTCTTGCACCCGGGCTAGCATCGATCCATTCATCACGACGAGGATCCGCCATGTCCGCCTACGATACTTCCGCCCACGCCGCCGCGCTGTCCGACAAGATCGGCGCGATGCGCTTCGCCATGTTCACCTTCCGCGACCAGCACGGCCACCTGGCCAGCCAGCCGATGACCAAGCAGCAGGTCGACCGCGAGGGCGGGCTGTGGTTCTACGTGCGCACCGCCACCGCGCTGTGGGACAGCATCGCCCACGATCCCGAGGTCAACGTCAGCTTCGCCAACAGCGAGGACAGCACCTATGTGTCGGTGAGCGGCACAGCCGAGCGCGTGGTCGACCGCACCCAAATCGGCGCCTTGTGGAATCCAATGGTCCAGGCCTGGTTCCCGGCCGGCCCCGAGGACGAGCACGTGGTGCTGGTGCGCGTGGCGCCCCACGCCGCCGAGTACTGGGATGCGAACGACAGCAAGATGGTGCGCCTGTTCGCGATTGCCAGGGCCGCGGTGACCGGCTCGACGCCGGACGTCGACGCCGACCACGGGACCATCCGGATGTGATTTCTTGCTGGGAATCACTGCTTCGCTTACAGTAGCCGCTTTTGAACTGGAGCGAACCATGAGCAGACTCTGGCGCCGCGGCGCATGATCGGCCCGCTGGAACTGGCGGCCAACGCCTTCACGGCGGCGGCGATCGTGCTGGCGGGACGCAACAGCGTCCACACCTGGTGGACCGGCATTGTCGGCTGCACCCTGTTCGGCGTGCTGTTCGCCGAAAGCCGCCTGTACGCGGATGTCCTGCTCCAGGTCTTCTTCGTCGCGACCAGCGTGCTCGGCTGGTGGCGCTGGGCGCGCGGCGACCATGGGGCGCCGCTGCCGATTACCCACGCGGGCGTGCGCAGCCTGCTGTGGATGGCGCCGGCCGGCATCGCGGCCACGGCCGGCTACGGCGCACTGCTGCACCATTACACCAACGCCTATGCCCCCTTCGTCGACTCCGCAGTGCTGGTGTTCAGCGTCATCGCCCAGCTGCTGATGATGCAGCGGCGCATCGAGAACTGGCCGGTCTGGCTGCTGGTGAACACGGTCGCGGTGCCGCTCTACTTCAGCCGCGAGCTCTACCTGACCTCGGCGCTGTATGTGGGCTTCTGGGTCAATGCGATCGTGTCGTGGCTATGGTGGCGCAAGCTGGCCCGCCGCGAGGCGGGCGCAGTCGTCACGGGCTGACGGGAGGCAGGTCGCCTTCGTTTTGGTTGCCACCGGTTTCGGGCGAGCCCAAGCCGGTGGCCGAAGGTCCGGCCTGGCTGGAGCGGGTGTCCTGGGCGCCGCGGTTGATGTGGGTCATGGCGCTGTCCGCGGCTTCGCCGGCCATGCCGCCGCCGGCCCCGGGCAGCTCCCCGGTGGGCGCATTCGTGGTCTCGCCGGACTGGTTGCGCGTCAGCCCATCGCCGCCGCTGCCGCCGGTTTCCTGCTGGGTTTCGTGGCTGGGCGTCGCCCCTTGCTGGCCGGAAGTCGGGCCGCCGACCCCGATGGTGGTCGACGGATCGTTCTGCGCCGCTGCGCCTGGCCCGGATGTGGAAGAAGTCATTGCGGCCTCCTGTGATGGCGGAGTCCCATTGTCGCGCAGGGAGGTCCGCGCCGCTGTCGGCGCGTATTCGGTCAGGGTGTAGGACCAGGCCGCAGGTTTGCGCAGGTTTGCCTTTAGTTGTAGTGCTTGTAGACCGTGGTCTTGCCGCCATCCTTCACCAGCAGCACATCGTAGGGATCGCTGCGCGGCCCTTCCATGCCCGGCGAACCGAGCGGCATCGCCGGCACGGCCAGGCCCACGGCTTTTGGCCTCTCGGCCAGCATCCGCTTGATCTCGGCGGCCGGCACGTGGCCTTCGAGCGCGTATCCCTTCACCCGGCCGGAATGGCAGGAGCCGTACTGCTCGGGAATGCCGAATTTCTGGCGGTAGTCGGAGGGGTTCTCGACGTCCGTGGCCTTGACCGTGAAGCCGTTCGCCTCGAGGTGCTTGACCCATTCCTTGCAGCAGCCGCACATCGAGGTCTTGTAGACCTCGATCACAGGCTGGGCGGCGCAGGCGGCCAGGGGCAGCCCGATCAGCACGGCGGTGGCCGAATGGATGAAGTAACGCTTGAACATGCTTGCTCCTGTCGATCGAGATGGTGTTTGCCCGGACGAATCGTGTGGTCCCGAGCCGCCGGCGGTGCTACGGTTCCGGTCGTGGAAACGCGCCGCTACTATACCAGTGCGGTCCGCTTTCTGGAGCACAGCCGGTTTGAAGGAGGGAGAAATGGAACAATCGCACTATAGCACCTGCATGGAAGCCTGCAGCCGTTGCGCCGACGCTTGCGACCTATGCGCCGCCGCCTGCCTGCGTGAAGACGATGTCAGCAGGATGGCGCGCTGCATCGCGCTCGACATCGACTGCGGCCAGCTGTGCCGGCTGGCCGCCGGCGTGATGGCGCGCGGCGGCGAAGCGGCCCAGGCCGTCTGCAGCGCCTGCGCCGAGGTCTGCGACATGTGCGCCGACGAGTGCGCCAGGCACCCGATGCAGCATTGCCAGGACTGCGCGGCAGCCTGCCGCGCCTGCGCCGTCGAGTGCCGCCGCATGGGTGGCATGGCCCTCGGGGCGCCCGGCTACGGCGTGCCGGCGCCGCACTGAGCGCCCGGGCTTCCGCGGCCGGCAAGGGTGGTGTTATACTGTATATAAGTACAGTATTGCCCGCCTTATGCCCGCTGCCTTATGCCCAATTTCCTGCCGATCGACCTCGACCCTCTACCCGACGAAGGACTGGACAAGGCGGCCGCCACGCGGCGCGATGGCGGCCTGGGCGCCCAATTCCATGACGAGCCCGTCACCGACGCCCGCAGCGACGCGGAACTGGCGCGCGAATACATCTCGCACGGCGAGCTGAGCGCCAAATCGATCGCGAACGTGCAGAAGGAGCTGTACCGTTTCCTCACCTGGTGCCGCGAGGAGGCGAAAAAAAGCTTCCAGCAGCTGAACGTGGGCGATCTCAACGCCTACAAGGAGTTCCTGAAGCAGCCGCCCGCCGAATGGATCTCGACCACCAAGTGGCCGCGCAGCGACCCGCGCTACCGGCCGTTTTCCGGCCCGCTGTCCGATCCCAGCCGGCGCCAGGCCATGATCGCCGTGAAAGGCGTGCTGACCTATGCCGAGCAAACCGGCTACCTGCGCCGCAACCCGGCGCGGCTGGTGCGCAACGTGCGTGCGCCCCACGCCAGCCGCATTACGCGCTACCTGAGCCCGCAGGCCATCGCGCTGGCGCTGGAGACGGTCGGGCGGCGGCCGGCCGACACCGAGGCAGCGCTGCGCCAGCGCGAGCGCGACCGTTTCCTCCTGGTCGCCTTCGCGCAGACGGGGGCGCGCCTGAACGAGATCGTCGGCGCCCACATGGGAGCAATCTACAGCGAGGGCGACGGGCGCTGGTGGCTGGACGTGATGGGCAAGGGCGCCAAGCCGCGCCGCCTTCCGGTCCCGCCGGCCATGCTGGCCGCCTACCGCGACTACCGCCGCGCCTTCGGGCTGCCCGAGCACACCGGGCGCGCCGACCGCATGCCCCTGGTGCTGTCGAGCCGCAGCAAGGAATTCGTGCGCGTCACCGACGAGGCCGCGTCGGAAGCGCTGAAGGCCGTGTTCATGGCGGCAGCCGACGAAGCGGCCTCACAGGGCGACGGCGACAGCGCGTCGGCGCTGCGCCAGGCCTCGCCCCACTGGCTGCGCCACAGCATGCTGACCAACCACGCCAACAACGGCGTGCAGCTCAAGACCCTGCAGGACACGGCCGGCCACGCCAACATCGCTACCACGGCCGCCTACCTGCACAAGCAGGACCACGAACGCCACGACGAGATCGTCGGTGCGCCGGGCAAGGGCCTGCTGTAGCGGAGCCTTGTGCCGGGGAACGCCGGCCGGCGCTTGCTGGCGGCGCAAGGGCTCCAACCGGCCTTGCAAGCGCCGAATGCCCTGCGCTTGACGCTCCAGGCCGCAGGCTCAGACCGGTATCGAGGAAGTGCCGCCGGCCGAGCTGCCGTAATTCTGTAACTCGTCGAGTGACAGACGGCGCTCGTTCAGGGCGGCGAGGATGGAGACGAGCTGCTCCGCATCGGGCTGGATGTAGATGATGCGCTGCTCGATCTGCTGGTCCCAGTAGGGCGTGTACGGCACGTCGGTCTCGGTCATGACCTTTGCATCGAAACTGCCGTCGTGGAGTTCTCCGACCAGCGTAATGCGCGCGGTATCGGGCGTCGTGTTCTTCACGGTAATGTTCATGCTGCTCCCTTCGAATGATCAGTTCGCATGTGGGCATTCTCCCGCAGGGGCGGCGCGGGTGCAAACCGCGTTTGCCAGCCGTGCGCGCGGCGCAGCGCAGGCCGGCGAAGGGACGAGCGGCGGCGTCCCGCTTGCCGTCCAGGGCGAGCAGGGCGGGGCGGCCCAGGGCCGGCTCAAGTCCGCTCGCGGCGCACCGCCCCCGCCAGGTCGCCCAGCAGATCGACAGGCAGCGGGAACACGATGGTCGAGGACTTGTCGCCGGCGATCGCGCTGAGCGTCTGCATGTAGCGCAACTGCATCGCTCCCGGCTGCTGCGAGAGCACGAAGGCCGCCTGCTGCAGCTTTTCCGAGGCCTGCAACTCGCCTTCGGCGTGGATGATCTTGGCGCGCCGCTCACGTTCCGCCTCGGCCTGGCGCGCGATGGCGCGGATCATCGATTCGTCCAGGTCGACGTGCTTGATTTCGACGTTGGCGACCTTGATGCCCCAGGCATCGGTCTGGACGTCGAGCACTTGCTGGATGTCCATGTTGAGGCGCTCGCGTTCGGCAAGCATCTCGTCCAGCTCGTGCTTGCCGAGGACGGCGCGCAGGGTGGTCTGGGCCAGCTGGCTGGTCGCCTCCATGAAATTCGCTACCTGGATGATCGCCTTGTCCGGGTCGACCACGCGGAAATAGATGACCGCATTCACCTTGACCGAGACGTTGTCGCGCGAAATCACGTCCTGGGTCGGGACGTCGAGCACGATGGTGCGCATGTCGACCCGCACCATTTGCTGGAGGATCGGGATGATGATGATCAGGCCGGGGCCGCGCACGCCCCAGAAGCGGCCCAGCTGGAATACCACGCCGCGCTCGTATTCGCGCAGGATGTGGATCGCAGCCGCCAGCAAGCCAAGCACGAGCATCAGCAGGGCGCCGATGCCGATACCGATTTCGAACACCATGCTCATCCTCCTTGATTGTTCCCGGCCGGGGCCACCCGGACCGTGAGTCCATCGCGCCGCAACACCCGCACCACTTGTCCCGGCTGCAGGGGCAGGGGACTGACGGCCCTCCACAGTTCGCCTTCGAGACGCACCCAGGCTTCACAAGCACCCGGCTGCTCCATGCTTTCCACCCGCGTGAGCGAACCGGGCAGGCCGGCTGTACCGCTCGTGACGGGACGGCGGCGCGTCGCCAGCGCCACGCGCGCAATCCCAACCAGCAGCAGGGCGCTCATGATTCCCAGTGTCACGACCAGGACGGGCGGAATACCGAAGCCCGGCAAGGCGGTGTCGATCAGCATCAGCGAGCCGGCCACGAAGGCGACAATGCCACCGAGGCCGAGCACGCCGAAGCTGGGCAGGAAGGCTTCGGCAATCATGAACATGAGCCCGAGCATGATCAGGGCCAGGCCGACATAATTGACAGGCAGCAGCTGGAGGGCATACAGCCCCAGCAACAGGGAAATGGCGCCGATCACCCCCGGAGCCACGAAGCCCGGGTTCATGAACTCGAACACCAGCCCGTAGATCCCGATGGTCATCAGGAGCAGCGCGACGCTCGGGTTGGCGATGGCCGCCAGGAAGCGGTTGCGCCAGTCGGATTCGATGGGCACCACGGCGGCATTCTTCGTGTTCAGGCGCTGCGCGTGGCCGCGGATGGTCACGCTGTGCTCGTCGAGCTGGGCCAGCAGCGAGTCGAGATCTTCAGCAACATATTCGATCACATGCTGCTGCAGCGCGTCGTGCGCGCTGAGGCTCACGGCTTCGCGCACGGCAAGCTCGGCCCAGTCCGCATTGCGGCCGCGCATCTGGGCGAGGCCACGCAGGTAGGCGGCCGCGTCGTTGACCTGCTTGCGGGTCATCGGGGTCTCCGGCGCCTTGCGCTCTGGCTCCGCGCCGCGTTGCTTGTCGCCGCCCGGAGCGGGGAGCGGCGCCGGATCGCGCCCAGGCGCCGGCTGCTGCGGCCCAATGCCGACCTCGACAGGCGTGGCGGCGCCGATATTCGTACCGGGCGCCATGGCCGCCACATGGCTGGCGTACAGGATATAGGTGCCGGCGCTGGCCGCGCGGGCGCCGCTCGGCGCGACATACACCACCACCGGTATCGGCGAGGTCAGGATCGCCTTGATCACCGCGCGCATCGAGGTATCCAGCCCGCCTGGCGTATCCATCTGCAGGATGACCAGATGAAAACGCTGGTTGACCGCGGAGCCGATGCCGCGCGCGATGTAGTCGGCCGTTGCCGGACCGATCGCGCCGTCGATCGTCAGCAGGCCGACGCGTTTGGATGCCGGCGAGCTCGCGGGAGCGGATGGCGCCGATGAAGCCGGCGGGGCCGAAGCGGACGCATGCGCCCAGGCGGCGAGCGCCATCAGCGCCGCAACCAGCAAGCACCCCCACTTTCGCCAGCACATCGTCTTCTCCAGAACATGCGCATCGAGAACGCGTCATGGCTTTGACCGCCCGGCGTTGCCATCAGTTTCGCAGGTCTGTGTGGAAGCCGCTGGCGACCGCAACGGAACGAATAAGTTCAGTCTACACCCCATTGGTTTCCGCAGGCGCGTTTGTGCGGGGTCAGCGTCGGGCCTGATGATCGGCCTAGAGTTTGGTGTCGACGCCGGCGGCACGGCTTTCCTCGCCTTGTCCCGCCGGGCACTAACCTCGAGCAATGGAGCGCATCATGAATCAGCAAGACAGAAGCGGGATCGGACTCCGCAGGTGGGCGCTGGCGCCGCTGGCGATCGTGGTCAGCAGCCTGGCCATTGGGAGCGGGCAGGGCGCCGGCACGGACAGGATCGGTCCGGAAGATGCACCCGCATCGGCCACACCCGGCGGCGAGAGCCCGGACCATCGGGGGCATGGGGCGCCGCTCTACAGTGTGATCAACCTTCCCGTCGAAGCGGGCGCCGATGCCTATCTCAACGAAAAGGGCCAGGTCGCATTCTCCTCGTTTATCTACAACGACGCCGGATTCTTCGATGGCGATCGCATGCACGGGCTGGGCTCGCTGGGCGGCGGCTTCGCCGCCGTACGCGGCCTCAACAATCTCGGCATGGTGGTCGGCGAATCCAACGATGCCAGCCAACCGCATCCTGTGTACCGATCCTTTGTGTGGACCGCCGCGCGCGGGATGCGGGCGCTGCCGGGGCCGGCCGGAGGAATGGCGCGCGCGATCAACGACAGGAACCAGGTCGTGGGCGATATTCCCGACCCGCGCATCACCGCCAGGGCGGTGCGCTGGGATCCGGGCGGACGCATCCGGACCCTCGGCCCGGCGCCGCTCTCACTCTCCGAGGCACGCGACATCAATGAACTCGGGATGGCGGCCGGTTTCGCGGACGTCGCCGGTGGCAGCATCCACGCCATGCTCTGGGACGCGTCCGGCCGCCAGATCGACCTTGGGACGATGGGCGGCACGCGCGGCTTCACATTCTTCGTCAACCGATGGGGGGCGGCCGTAGGGATCTCGGATACGCCTGGGGACGAGCATGAAGCGGCTTTCTACTGGAGCCCGCGCGGCGGCCGGGTGCCGATCGGCGCGCAGGACACCGGTTTTCGCCTGGTGACCGCCCTGAACGACCGTGGCGACGTGTCCGGAAACACCTTGCTGCCGTCGGGCTACGCGGCCTATTTCTGGACAAGGTCGCGCGGCATGACCTTGCTGCCGGGCGGCGGCGCCGGTTATACCGACGTGCTCGACCTGAACAACCGCGGCGAGATGGTCGGCCAGGTGGACCGCGCCGGCATGGGCACGCGGGCGGTGCGCTGGCCGGGGCTGCGCCCGCCGATCGATCTCACCAGCCGCATCCACCGGCCACCGGCCGGCCTGGTCATTCACGCTGCCACCGCGATCAACGATGCCGGCGTCATTGCTGCCCACTCCAACGCCGGCATCATCCTGTTGCGGCCCGGCGCCCGGGGCACGGACGCACCCGTGCTCGGCCCCATTGCCGGGCTACCCGATGTGGTCGAGCTTGGCCAGGAACTGCGCCTCTCGCTCAGCTTCGTCGACAACTCGGCCACGCAGACGCACAAGGCCAGAGTGGAGTGGAGCGACGGTTGCGCATCCTCGCATCCGGCGGTGCGCGAATCGCGCGGGGTTGGGACGGCCGACTTCCAGCACCGTTTCTGCGCGGCTGGATTTCATACCGTAACTGCAAAGATTACGGATTCCGGCGGCCGCTTTACTGTGGTTCGTAGACAAGTCTACGTTAACGAAACTGGGCTTGCGGCGGTCAGCGGCCGCGGCACGCTCCCCGGGGCGGGGGGCGCGGACACCCTGGCGGAACCACTACGGTTTGCGCTCTGGGCCCCGCTTTCCGATCGGACGCTCGCCGCAAGGGCCGGCGCCGGCGCGAGCGGCGGGTTCCTCAGGCTGTCAGGACCATTCCAGTTCAGCGCGGACCAGCTCGGAACCGCGACCCGCAGTGGAAACCTGGCGCGCCTTGAAGGAACAGGGCGCTATAACGGGCGGCCAGGGTATCGGTTCCTGATCGAAGCGACTGACGAGGGGCAGGGCGAGCGTTCCGGCAAGGACCTGCTGCATGTGCGCATTTCGCACCGCGGACCGGATGGCCGGGAGGAGCTCGACTACGACAACGGACCCGCGGCGGGAATGAAGGCCAGGCTTGCAGGGCAAGCGTGGAATCGCACGGCACTGGTGGAGGGAGGATTAAGGCTGCACGACTGACGGAAGGTCGAATGGGGCGCAGGCGCATGGCGTCTGCGCCGCGCGTTGCCCGGATAGGCTCGCGGGTGTAGATCGGCCGGATGACAGCGCCCGCCGGGTCACGTCGCTGGATGAGCCAGGGCGCACGCCAGGAAGCGTCTGCGTCGGAAGGGAACGGGGCTCGCCGGGGAGAGCCTGTGCATGCAGGCTGACCCGGCGCTGTCACGGCCGTGGCAGCGATTTTCGTCACTCGACATTAGCAAATATATTGTCGAGTATGCGTCATAAACCGCGTGAGAGATTGTGTTTCGGGCGCGCAGCCGGTACATTGCGATCCTTCCGAGGTGAGCAGGGATTAAGCCATGCGTGTACAAACCGTTTCCTCCGGCGCGGATCCACAGGCAAATGAGGACTTCGTGGCAGTTCACGAGCTTGATGGAACGCTGGAGCTGATTGTGATCGACGGCGGCACCTCGGTCGCGGATTGCCACTATATCGATCCTGAGCGCGGTGACGTGGTCTGGTTTGCCCAGGGTTTCGCCGCCGAGCTGGCGAAATGCCTTGGCCAGGGCCTGTCGCAGCACGAGTGCGCGCAGCGCGCGGCGGCGTCCCTGTACGAAGAATTCGTAGCGCGGACCGCAGGCAAGGACGTGCCATTGCACGCCTGGCCGATCGGTGCCATGACCTGGGCGCGGGTCCACATCGAAACCGGACGCCGCCGGCTCCAGTTATACAGCCTGGGCGACTGCAAGGCGCTGCTGGACGCGCCCGGCGCGGCGGTCATCGATCTGGATCCCTTCGTGAATCCTCAGGAGGCCGTACTGCAGGCCGAAATCGCGCGTTTGCTCGCCGAGGGCGTCACTGACGCCGCCGAACGCCGCTTGCGGATCCTGCCAATGCTGCGGGCCAGGCGCGAGGCCCAGAACGCCACGCTCGCGCCCTCGATCCTGTGCCTCAAACCCGCCGGCCCGTTCGTGGCGCGCACCGTGGAAGCCGAACTGCCGCCCGGCTCGGCGCTGCTCGTGATGACGGATGGTTTCTACAGGCTGGTTGAGCCCTACGGCCTGTATGCGGACGGTGAGCTGGCGGCGCGTTGCCGGCTGCTCGGGCTCGACGCGATGCTGGGCGAACTGCGGTCCTACGAAGACAGGACCTTCGGTACGGCGGCACTGGCCGTGAAGCGGGCCGACGACGCCTCGGCGGTGCTGTGGGAGATGGACTAATTCGATGAAGCGCGAGACCGGGAACGGCAAGCGCCGCCAGCCAGTCGATCGGCCGGAAGGCGAGCATAGAACCCGGGGTTTCTGCTTGCCCGGCTGGAAGGCTGCATGTCGGCCAGGCGAGGTCCTACAAGTCGAGAAGGGAGAAAAATGACGGGCCTTGATCGACCTGCCTGCCGTAACGCCGATCAACAGATAGCGAATTTAACATAATATAGATTATGCGAAGGGTCGGTAGTTTACAGAGTGTTGCGTTTGATTGATCAAGTACCGCAACAGCACTCGGAACTAAATCATTTAATTTTTCGGAACTAAATTCGTTAATTCGAGTGATTGTATATTTTTAAAACATTTAGTTCCGAGCAAAGACGTCGATGACGAAAGCGGATGTAGACAAAGCCCTGCCAGGTCGAGACGTACGTGAAATCGCTGACCCAGAGCTGGTTCGGCGGCGAGCTGGCTGTCCAGTTCAGCACTTTGGACTGTGCTTCCGCAGCCTGCTGCACCGCCCGGTCTCGTTCGTCGCCAGCAGTTCGGCCTTGGCCATGTAGCTCCCAAGTTCCTGGCTTTGCCTCGCAAGCTGGAACTGTGCTGCCTGATCCTGGCCCTGCAGCTCTTCGAGTCGGCCTGCGGCCCCTTGCGCTCCGAATCGAGCTGCTCTTGTAGCTTTGACGCGGCCATTCGCTCGCGGTCCAGGTCAACAAGCGTCCGCTTTTCCAGCTCGATGTAGCGTTGCTCTGCCTGAAGAACGCGTCCCGTTATCCTGTCGATCTCGGTTTCGTGTGTCGCGGACATAGAGTCGATCACACCTCGCAGCCTTTCGATTTCTGCCCGCGACTCGACCAGGCGCGACTGCGTCTCCCCCTGGATCGCAGCCCCGGCGCTGAGCTCTTCGTGAAGTTGTGCAATCGTCGCTTCAGCCGTTGTGGTCCGGACGCGGACATCCTCGAGCTGCGCCGACAACCGGACAGCTTGCTCTTGCAGCCCGGTTTTTTCGACCAACGCCGCTTCGCGCTCCACCTCAGCGCTTTGCCGCAGTCCGCCACGAGATAACACAAACGACTGCAGGCGGATG
The DNA here is from genome assembly GCA_946886065.1 of uncultured Massilia sp. Next base: position 37,373 of record CAMPHU010000017.1, read on the forward strand.
CAAAAATACAGCGATCTTGGTTGCGGGCAGTTGAGGCAGTTGACGAACGACTTGACGAACAATCTGACGAAGTGACGAACTAATTTTTCTGATTTGTTCAATGACAACATGTCTGGCCAGCAGGGAATCCGGGCATCCTACTGCGATCCTTGGGAGATCTTTGGTAGCAGTGGAGGCG
>CAMPHU010000018.1 GCA_946886065.1 uncultured Massilia sp.
GCGCCGGCTTTCAAGCCGCTCGCCCTGGCCTGCGCTTTGTCCCTGTCCGTCCTCGCCGCCCAGGCGCTCGCCCAGGACGCCGTTCCCGCCGTGGTCGTCACCGGCGCCCGCTTCCCGGTCGACACCAGCCTGGCCCCGATCGGCGCCACCGTCATCACCGCGGAGGAGATCCGCCGCGCCGGCGCCAACGACGTCAACGAAGCGATCCGCAAGGTCGGCGGCGTGTTCGGCCGCCAGAGCCTGGACGCCTCGCCCGACTTCGCGCTCGACCTGCGCGGCTTCGGCGCCAACAGCGCCCAGAACCTGGTGGTGATGGTCGACGGCGTGCGCCTCAACGAGAACGAGCTGGCCAACACCGTGCTGTCCAGCATCCCGGTCGACACCGTGGAGCGCATCGAGATCACCCGCGGCGGCAGCAGCGTGCTGTACGGCGAAGGCGCCACCGGCGGCGTCATCAACATCATCACCCGCCGCGCCGGCCAGGGCGGCACGCGCGGCTCGGTGTTCGCCGAAGCGGGCCGCTTTGGCCACCGCGACCTGCGCGCCTCGCTCAGCCATGGCGCCGGTCCGTGGTCCTTCAACGCGGCCATCGCCGACCGCGGCAGCGACGGCTACCGCGACAACAGCGATTTCGACCAGACCACGGCCAGCGCCGGGGTGCAGTACGCCTGGGGTCCGGGCGGCCGCGCCGGGCTGCGCATCGAGAGCGCGCGTTCCGATTCGCGTTTCCCGGGCTCGCTCGGGGAAGAGGCCTACCTGGCCAATCCGCGCCAGAGCCTGACCCCCGACGACTTCGGCAGCATGGACACGGACCGCATCACCGCGTACGCCGAGCAGCGCGTCGGCGCCTTCGACCTGGCGGCCGAACTGTCGCACCGCAAGCGCGAGCTGGAGGCCGCCTATTTCTACGAGGGCGGCTCGTTCCGCGCGGCCTACGACAGCGAGCAGACCCAGTTCTCGCCGCGCCTGCGCCACAACGCCGTGTTCGGCCAGCAGCGTAACGAGCTGGTGGCGGGCATCGACCTGGTGCGCTGGAAGCGCGAGGTCAACTTCGGGTTCGCGCCGGACCACGCACGCCAGGATGCCGAAGCGATCTACCTGCGCGACGAGCTGCGCTGGAACGCGCCGCACAAGGCCCGCCTGGCCGCCGGCGTCCGCCACGAGCGGTTCGAGAAGGACGACCTGCACGGCCCCCTGGCCGACCGCCGCGTGCAGTCGCTGAATGCGTGGTCGCTGGAAGGCAGCATCGACGTGCTGCCGCAGGTGAGCCTGTTCGCCAAGGCCGGCCGCAGCTACCGTATGCCGAACGCCGACGAGAACACCATGCGCTCCAGCGTCGGCATGCTGGAAGCGCAGACCTCGCGCGACCTGGAGCTGGGCGTGACCGCGGGCGGCGTGGAGCGCCAGGTGACGGCGCGCCTGTTCCGCCACCGCCTGCGCAACGAGATCTTCTACGATCCGACCATCGGCTGGGGCGCCAACACCAACCTCGATCCGACCCGCCGCCAGGGCCTGGAAGTGGAAGGGCAGGCGGCCCTGGGCGCGGCATGGCGCCTCACCGGCAAGTGGCAGCGCGTGGACGCCGAATTCACCGATGGCCCCAACGCCGGGCGCGACATGGTGCTGGTGCCGAAGAACGTGGTGACCGCGCGCCTGGCCTGGGTGCCGGGCACGGGCCACAGCGCCGACATCGGCGTCCAGTGGGTCGACAGCCAGCGCTACGGCAGCGACTTCACCAACGGCTGCGGCGCGCGCATTCCGTCCTACACGACGGTGGACGCCCGCTACGCGCGCCGCATGGGCGCCTGGGAAGCGGCGGTCAGCGGCCTGAACCTGTTCGACCGCGACTACTACAGCAACGCCTTCGGCTGCCGCTCTGGCATCTATCCGAGCGACGGCCGCCAGCTGAAGCTGTCGCTGCGCTACGAGTTCTGAGCATGAAGGCCCGCCTCCTGCCGCTGCTGGCCCTGGCCTTCGGCGGCGCCCATGCCGCTACCGTGACCGTGGTCGACGACGCCGGCCGCAAGCTCGTGCTCGAGCGCCCGGCCCAGCGCGTGATCTCGATGGCGCCCCACGTCACCGAGCTGCTGTTCGCGGCCGGGGGCGGCGGCAAGGTGGTGGGCGCGATGAACTACAGCGACTATCCGCAAGCCGCGCGCAGCTTGCCGCTCATCGGCAGCAACAGCCAGATCGACATGGAGCGGGTGCTGGCGCTCAAGCCCGACCTGCTGGTGGTCTGGCACAGCGGGAACACCGCGCGCCAGATCGCCCAGCTCGAGAGCCTGGGCGTGCCCATCTTCCACAGCGAACCGAAGCGCCTGGAGCAGGTGGCGAGCAGCATCGAGCGCCTGGGCACGCTGCTGGGCACCGAAGCGGCGGCGCAGGCGGCGGCGGGCGACTACCGCGCGCGCATCGGCGCGCTGGGCGAGCGCTACGGCAAGCGCGCGCCGGTGACCGTGTTCTACCAGGTCTGGGACCGGCCGCTCTACACCCTCAACGACGAGCAGATCGCGAGCGACATCATCCGCCTGTGCGGCGGCCGCAACATCTTCGGCGCGCTCAAGGTGGTGGCGCCCCAGGTCGGCGTGGAAGCGGTGGTCGAGCGCGATCCGGAAGCCATCCTGGCCGGCAAGCGCTACGACCCGGCCAATCCCGGCCTGGCGCTGTGGAAGCCCTACCAGGGGATGACGGCGGTGAAGCGGGGCAACCTGTTCACCGTCGACGGCGACCTGCTCAGCCGCCCGGGACCGCGCACCGCGCTGGGCGCCGCCCGGCTGTGCGAGCAACTCGACAGCGCGCGCCGGCGCCGCTGACGTTTCACTGAGACTCCTTAAGGAAGCGTTAAAGAGGTAAGCAATTGCAAAAAGATGGGCTCCATCCTCCTTGGGTGAGCCAAAAAAGTGGTAATCTCGCGGTCGTTCGCTCAATCACTTTTAGTGGAAGGATAGTTATGCGCTCTCTGCGTTTTGCCCTCGTTGCCGCCAGCCTGATCGCCGGGTTCGCCAACGCTTCGCCGACCGACCCGAAAAACGGCGCCGAATACACCACGCTGTCGGTGCCGCAACCGGTCCAGGCCACGGGCAAGAAAGTCGAAGTGATCGAGTTCTTCGCTTATCACTGCCCGGCATGCAACGCCTTCGAACCGACCCTGAACCAGTGGATCAAGAAGCAGGGCGACAACGTCGTCGTGCGCCGCGTCCACCTGCCGTTCCAGGGGCCGTCCGATCCGGAAGCGCACCTGTTCCTGACCCTGGAAGCCATGGGCAAGCTGGAGGAGTATCATCACAAGGTGTTCCAGGCAGTGCACGTGCAGCGCCAGCGCCTGATGAAGGACGACGACATCATCGCCTGGGCCGCCAAGAACGGCCTGGACAAGGCAAAGTTCATGGAAGCATGGAATTCGTTCGGCGTGCAAACCAAGCTGCGCCGCCTGCCGCAAGTGGCGCAAGGCTACAAGGTCAGCAGCACCCCGACGATCGTGATCGATGGTAAATACGTGCTGTCCCCGGCCACCGTGGGCGAGGCCAACAAGCTCCAGAGCATGAACCAGGCCCTGGCCGCCACGGAGCAGGTCATGGACGCACTCGTTGCAAAGGCAGCCAAGACGAAATGAGCAGTGATGATGTCGAACGCGAAGTCCTGAAGATGTACGAGGGCTCACGCCCTCGTGAGGAAGAGCTGTTCGAGACCAGCAGCTTCAACCACCTGGCGTGGTCGCTGGCGGCGTTCTTCGCGTTCGCCGCCATCTGGCTCGCCATTGCCCTCATCAATGCCGAGAATCAGCGTTACGCGCTGATGACCAACAAGTGCCCCGATCCGCTCTTCAAGGGCGGCATCGACAAGGCCTGCCTCGTTACCGTGCACTCGCGCGAGCACTGGTGGGAACACCTGTGGTACGGCGTGACGCACGTGCGCGCGCGGCCAGACGAACCCGGCAAATAAGCCGGCAAATGCGCAGCGCAGGAGGGCGGAGACACCGCCGCCCTCCTGCGCTGCCATTCCCCGCCCGTTTCCTTCCGTCGTACTAAGCCGAAGCCCCGCCGCCAGGCAGGGCAATGACGAAGCGCGCCCCGCCCAGCGCCGAGCTTTCCACGCGCAAGGTCCCGCCGTGCAGGGCCACCGCCTTTTGCGCGATCGACAGTCCCAGCCCGAAGCCGCCGGTGGCGCGGTCGCGGCTGCGGTCGAGCCGGTAGAACGGGTCGAAGATCTTGTCGCGCTCCTCCTCGGGAATGCCGGGGCCGTCGTCGTCGATGGCGATCTCGACGCCGTCCGCCCGCTTGCGCGCCGAGAGCAGGATGCGCCCGGCCGCGTACTTCTGGGCGTTGCGCAGCAGGTTGCCGATCGCCCGTCCCAGCAGGCGGCCGTCCGCCTCGATCATGCCGAGCCCGGCCTCGAATTCGCAGTCGAGCCTGGCGGCGGCATGGGGCAGGGCGCCGCAGCATTCCTGCAACAGCTCGTCCAGCGACAGGGTGGCGGTCTGCAAGGTGCGTGCGCTGTCGAGCTTGTTCATGTCGAGCAGTTCGCCGACCAGGTTGTTGAGCTCCGCCAGGTCGCCTTCCATGGCCGCGATGCGCTTGCTCAGGTCCGGGTCCTTGGCGCGGGCATCCAGCAGTTCCAGCGCGAATTCCAGGCGCGCGATGGGGGTGCGCAGCTCGTGCGACACCGAATTCAGCAGGCTGCGCTGGGCTTCCAGCAGGTGTTCGATGCGGCCCGCCATGTGGTTGATGCGCTCGGCCAGCGGATAGATGGTGGCCGAGGATTTCATGTGGGCGCGCGCCGTCAGCTTGCCGCTGCCGAACTCGTCGGCCATGCTGGACAGCGCCTGCAAGCCCTGCCAGTGGGAGCGCGACCACAGGGCGATCGGCACCAGCAGGGCGATGGCCACGATGACGTAGCGCAGGGCTTCCATCTTGAGGGCCTGGCCGATGTCGATCGGCAGGTTCCGGGCTTGCAGCACTTCCTCGTGGCTGCCGATGTAGCGCTCGCCCTCCAGGTCGACGCGCCTTAGGAAAGCCTTGCGGGCCGGGTCGAGCACGATCTCGCCGCGGTCCAGGGCGGCCCGGCGGCTGGCGCCCAGCTGCGCGCGCGCCTGGTCCAGGGGGATCAGGTCGTAGCGCACGGTCGACACTTCGCGCACCTTGTTCAGGCGCGCCAGCCACTCGTCGGCCGGCGCCTGGTCCACGTATTGCTCCAGCAGGAAGATCTGGGCGGCGGCCTGGCGCCGCGCGATGTCGTCCAGCGGGTCGCCGAACAGGCGGCTGAAGGCGAAATAAATGACGAAGGTGGCAGCCGTGATCGACAGCATGACCAGCACGAAGAAGCGGAAAAAGATCCGGTTCACGGTGCCGTCCTGTGTGATTGTCGGTAACGGGATGCTGCCAAACTCATAAGCTCTCCTCAGCCGGCATTGTACAGGGGCAAGGCAGCCAATGGACCGGGAATTGATGGCAGGAAGGTAACGAAATGTGCAGCGATCCTGCGGTCCGGTGTTTCCGGCTCTTACAAATTGATGACAATTACTCTACATCTGAAGGGGGAATAAAAACGGACGGGCGTCTACCATCATGCTTCATCAGGGATACCAGTTTTCCGTTTGCCCACCTGGTGCGCGAGTGTCGGTGGGTTTTTTTATTCAGGAGCGGCCGGGCGGCAGCCCGCCCGGCCCTCGTTATATTGGGCACATCGGCGGCGGACGGCCGCCGATGCGCCGATGCAGCGACAAGCGACGAATCGGTACTTTGAAGTAACAATATGGGAGAGTTCGGCTTGCTCGACGTAAAATACGCGGTTACCGAACTTTTCGACGAAGTGAACATGAAAAAGCTATTCGCCCTGGTCCTGGCCGTCTCGGGCAGCGCAGCAAGCGCGCAGACGCCGACCACCAACCCGATGCCCGACGGCAGCCGCGACATGTATGTCGGGCTGGGCGCGCTCTCGGCGCCGCGGTATGAAGGGGCGGACAACAGGAAGGTATCAGCCTTGCCGCTGCTCCAGGTTCAATGGAGCCACGGCCTTTTCATTTCGGGCATGAGCGCCGGCATGCACCTGTCGGAACGCCCGACAGTCGAGTACGGCCCCTTGCTGAGCGTGCATGCCAGCCGCGACGAGTCCGGCAGCGGCGGCGAGGTGGGCAGTTTCGAGGGCTCGGCCCTGCTGCCGACCGTGGGGGCCGAGCCGTTCTCGCGCCGCAGCGGCAACCCGCTGGCGGGCATGGACGAGATCGGCCCCCGCCTGCAGGTAGGCGGCTTCTTCAATGTCTACCTGGCGCCGCAGTGGCGCCTCACCAGCAGCCTGGTCTACGGCGCCGGCGTCGAGCGCGACGGCGTGCAGATGCAGCTGGGCGCCCAGCGCCTGGCCGCGCGCATCGCGCCGCACCACACGCTGTCCTTCAATGCTGGCGCCACGGTCGTGAACCGCGCCTACAACCAATCCTATTTCGGCGTCAGCCCGGCCCAGGCGCGCAGCAGCGGCAATGCCGTCCATGCCCCGGACAGCGGCCTGAAGGACCTGCGCATCGGCGTGCGCTGGAACTGGGAACTCACGCCGTCCTGGATGCTGACCAGCAATGTCCAGGCCCTGCGCCTGATGGGCGATGCCCGCCGCAGCCCGCTCGTCGAGCGGCCCAACCACCTGACGGTTTCGACCGCGCTTGCCTACCGGTTCTGAACATGCGCTCCGCTCCCATCACCGCATGCACCTGCCTGCTCCTGACGGCCCTCCCGGCCGCGGCGCAGTCGCAGCCGCTCGCCGGTGAGTGGGTGAGCTACCGCGACGCCTACCGGGCGATGGTGTTGTTCGATAAATATGGTGGCGCCAAGAACCTGCTGCAGAACCACCTGCAGGTGGTGCCGCGGGAAAAAGGCGTGCTGGGCGAGGGCCTGCAGCTGGTCCTGAACGGCAAGACGGTGCAAACCAGCCTGCCGCTCGATGCGAGTGGACGCGGCACCTTGCCGCTGCTCAAGGCCGCCTATGACGAGAATGCCGTGCTGGCGCCGAACCGGCGCCTGGGCGGCTTCACGATCCGCCCCAGGGTGTCGCTGGCGCCGCGCGCCGACGGCGCCTACGATGTGCTTGAGCTGCGCAGCGCCTGCGAACAGGCGCTCGGCTTCGCGCGCTATGCCGACGCCACGGCGCGCGGCCGCCAGTGCGCCGGCGTGCGCCTGGTGTTCCCGAAAAAGGGCGCGGAGGCCGCGGTGCGCGTGCGCCGCCCGGACGGCGCCGAGCAGGCCCTGCCGGTCGGTCGCGGTCCCGCCTTCATGGGTGACCTCGATGACGATTTCCCGGTCGTCGTCTACCGCTTCGGCGCCGAGCGCGCCCAGCTCATCAGCTACAACGCGCCGCTGGCGATCGTGCCGCTGTTCGAATAAACAAACGCTTGCTGGGATGGCGCCCGGCGCCTAGTGCCCGTCGTTGGCGGCGGGCGGCGGCTCGTCGCGTGCACACAGGGGCGAGGGCGGCTTGCGCAAATGACTTCGCGAGAGGATGCGCTGGATGGTGAAGTCCGGAATATTCACGTCCGCCAGATAGCGTTCCGCGTAGGCGTCGCCGAAATGCCTCTGCAAGCGGATGCCCACTTCGATAAGCGCCTGGCGGTGAAGATCGCGCCTGCGCTCGCAGGGAGAACGCTCTGTCATAACCATTTCCTTATGGTCCATGTTGCCCGCATTGATCTATAATTTGGAGCAGTGCGGCCAGCATAGCATTTTTGGTTGCATATGCACAGTAACCGGCAAGCAGTGCGCGCACGGCTTGCCGGACTGATCGTTGGCAGCATTGGTTCAACCATCGAACAGCGACGCAGAAACCGGATGACCGCACTTCACCGTATTACCGACGCCAACCTGATTTCGGCGCGCTGTTATGGACTGGAGCTGGACCTCGACGGACCCTGCGCCTTGCTCGCGTCCAGGGTGCGCCGGGGAAGCGCGATGCGCTGGAATGCGGCGGCGGAACAGCGCGAGCTGTTCCGCCAGGAGAGGATGTTCCGCGCCATCATCACGCACGCCTGGCCGGAGCCGGGCGACCCTGTGGTGGTGGAGCTGTGCGCTCAGGCCAGGGCGGGCCTGGCGCACGTCGACATGCTTACGGGCCGGCGCCGCTCCTGGCACGCGCCGGCACGCGCATGAGGATGAATTTCGCCGTGTACAGCACCAGCAGGGTGCCGACGAAGTCGCCGGTCGCCATGACCAGGAAGCCCGACACCAGCGGACGCTCCGGTTCGGCGAAGGCGAACCACAAATGGTGCAGCAAGGGGCTGGCCAGGGAAAAGGCAAGCGAGCAGGCCAGGAGGCGGCGCGGCGTCAGGTTCTGCAGGGTGGCGAGCAGGCCGTAATGGCGCTGCATGACGCGGTAGACCAGGTAGGGCGCGGCGCTCGCCAGGATGCCGCCGATGAAGGAGCGGATCATGTCGTCCGGGAAGAAATACAGGAAGCAGACCGCCCAGGAAACCAGCAGCAGGCCGATGGCGCCGGCGCCGCCGAAGAGCAAGGTGCACAGCAGCCGGACACCGGCGGGCAGGTAGACCCAGTTGATGCCGCTGGCAAATTCGAGGCGGGTAAACAGCAGCTCGTTCAGTGCGAGTGTGGCGATAAAAAGCACGATGGTCGAAAGCACCATCAGGACATTCAGTTTCAGTTGGCTCATGCCTGTTTTTCGTTGGAGTAAAATGACATGCCTGCCAAGTACAGGTTTATGAGCTTAGCGTAAGTCGATGTATTGCCGCAACCGAGAATCGAGATTTGATGAAGAAGGTTCGTCCTGCCGATATTTATCTGCGTTTTTTGCAACTGACTGAAGCAATACGCGGACTGCCAACCCTCCCGGAACTGGATCCGCTCGAGGAGCGCATCCTGACGATCGTCGCGCGCGCCCAGCAGGAGCAGCAGCGCCTGTCCGTGCGCGACATGATGGCCAAGCACGAACTGGGCGCGCCCGCCACCGTGCATGCGCGCCTGAAATCCATGCGCGAGAAGGGCTGGATCATGCTGAGCGACACGGCCGACGCCCGCCGCAAGCAGATCGAACTGACCCAGGCGGCGCTGCAGCATTTCGACCGCCTGTCGCAGTGCATGCTGCGCGCCACGGACGGCCAGGCCTGAGCGCCGCGTCTGTCGCCCGGATTTAGGCCGGGAAAGCGTTCAGGCCGGGCGCCGCCGCATTGGCCGGCCCGGGCGTACGGCCGACATTCATGACCCAGCAGACCATCACGAAGTAGCCGGCCAGCGCGGTCAGCTCCACCGCACCGTCCTGCCCGAAGCAGGCGACCGCTTCGGCATAGGTGGCGTCGCTGACCCCGTGCCTGAGCATCAGTTCGGCGACGAAATCGGCGGCGCAGGCTTCTTCCGCCCCCAGGCCGCGCGGCCGCCGCCCGGCCGCCAGGGCGGCGATGGCCTGCTCCGGCACGCCGGCCTTGATGGCCAGCGGCGCATGGGTTTGCCATTCGAACTGGTTGCCCGTCTCCCGCGCCACCACGCAGATCGCGAGTTCGCGGATATTGTCCCCCAGCTTGCCTTCGAAGCGCAGCGCTTCGCCGGTCTTGCCGATGCGCTCCATCAGCGCCGGTGTTTGCAGCAGGGGAATGAAGGGACCGAAGATCGCCTTGCGCGGGCCGTTGATGATGCTGTCGGCTGCCGCCCGCTGCGCTTCGCTCATGGCCCCGCGTTCGGGAATCGGCAGGCGCTGGCTTGTGGACGCGCCGAAGCCCTGTGGGGTCGCGCCGGATTCGAGAGCTGTGTTCATGTGGTCTCCTTAGTGAGAAATGCATTGAGGTGCGGATCGGTTTGCCTCGCGCCACAGGTAGGCGGCGCTGAGAACCAGGCCCGCCGCCGCGAGCGCCAGGGCATCGTGCAGGGCGGACGGGGCATGGCCGCTCAGGCGGCCGATGGCGCCGGAGACTACCGGGCCCATCAGCTGACCGAAGGCGAAGCCGGCGGTCATCCGGCCCAGGACCGCGGCGGCCTGCGCATGGGCGCGGTGGCGGGCTTCCTGCATGCCCAGCATGGTGATCACCATGAAGGTGCCGCCGACCAGCAAGGCGGCGGCCACGACGCCGGCCAGCGACATCCACAGGACCGGCAGCAGCACGCCGAACGCCATCACGACATGGGCGCCCGCCCACACCTTCAGTCGGTTGGCCTCGTGCAGGCGCCAGGACACCAGCACCGTCGACAAGGCAGCGGCAGTGCCGAACACCGGCCAGGCCCAGCCGAAGACGGCGGGATCGTCCACCAGTTGCCGCGCCAGGGCAGGCAGATAGGTGGCCGGCAGGATGTAGCCGAAGCCGAACAGGCTATAGCAGGCGATCAGGCCTCCCGTCCGTGCCGGCGGCGCGCCCGGGGCGGTATGCGCGGGCGCAGGAGCAGGGGCGGGCGCAGGCAGGCGCCTGCTCACCGCCAGCGGAATGATCACGGCGACTGCCGCCAGCAGGGCCAGGCCGGTCCACATCGCCTGCGAATCCATGCCGGCCCCCAGGGCGAGGCAGAACAGGCCCGCCGCCGCAATGCCTGCGCCGACACCGGCGAACATCAGTCCCGCCAGGTGTCCGCGGCCGGCCGCGGCCAGCCAGCCCAGGCCCCAGGCGCTGGTGGCGACCAGGGTCCAGGCACTCAGTACGCCCGCGAGGAAGCGCAGCACGGCCCAGGCCGGCAAGGAGCCGGTCCAGCCGACGCCCGCCGTGGAAGCCACGGTGCCGAGCAGGCCCAGGGCGAGCAGGGATTCCGCCTTCAGGCGCAGTCTCGACGCCAGCATCGCGCCCACGAGGTAGCCCAGGTAATTGCTGGACGCCAGCAGCGCGCCGGCCTCGCTGTCGAGCAGGCCGTCCCTCACCATCAAAGGGAACAGCGGCGTGAAGGCGAAGCGGCCGATGCCCATGGCGACCGCCAGCGAGATGACCGCCGCCATGCAGACCAGGAGGGCGGCGCGGCCGGAGCGGGCGGGGGAAGTGAGGATCGAACTTGTCATGGGCTCTATTACACCCTGTTTGCCGCGGAAAGACTAATGAATAAATGTGGAGTACTATTCTCCATATGAGAACGATCGATCTGGAATCCCTTGCCATCTTCCGCACGGTGGTGGAAGAAGGCGGCGTCATCCGGGCGGCGGAAAAGCTGCACCGCGTGCCGTCCAACGTGACCACCCGCATCCGGCAGCTCGAGGACTACCTCGGCGTGCGCCTGTTCCGCCGCGAGGGGCGTTCGCTGAGTCTATCGAGCGAAGGCGAAACGCTGCTCAACTACGCGGTGCGGCTGCTGCGCCTGGCGGATGAAGCGGTCAACGAACTACGCAGCGGCAAGCCGCAGGGGACCTTCCGCCTCGGCTCGCTGGAAAGCACGGCCGGGAGCCGGCTGGCGCCGGTCCTGTCGCGCTACCATGCCGAGCATCCCGGCGTGATCGTGGAGCTGGTCACGGGCACGACGGGCGCGCTCATCCAGCGGGTGATGAATTACGAGATCGAGGCGGCCTTCGTGTCCGAGCCTTTCACGGCGCCGGAGCTCGCGTCGGTCGTGGCCTTCCATGAAGAGCTGGTGCTGGTCACGTCGAAGGAGGTGCGCGGGATCCGCTCCGCCAGGGACCTGGGACGCAGCACGATGATCGCCTTCGCCCATGGCTGCTCTTACCGGAAGCGGCTCGAAGACTGGCTCGGCAGCGACAACGTCATGCCCGAGCATGCGCTGGAATTCGGCTCCTACCAGGGCATGATCGCCTGCGTGGCGGCGGGAACGGGATTCGCCATCATGCCCAGGTCGGTGCTGGCGGCATTGCACGCCAGCGACAAGGTGAACCAGCATCCGCTGCCGGAACGCTTTTCGGCGAACCGCACGCACCTGGTGTGGCGCGGCGAGCGCTCGCTGGCCCTGGACAGGCTGGTCGCGGTCTTGCAAGAGCTGGAAGCGCCCGGCGTGGACGCCGGCGCGCTGATCGCCGCCTAGCTCAGTTCCAGGCGGAGGGCGAGAACAGATACCCTTCGCCCCATACCGTCTTGATCTTTTCCGAATCGATGTCGTCGAACTTGCGGCGCAGCTTGGAGATGCAGTTGTCGATGCTGCGGTCCAGGCCGTCGAATTCGATGCCGCGCATCTTCTTGAGCAGGGCGTCGCGCGACAGCACGCGTCCGGCCGCCTCGGCCAGCACCAGCAGCAGCTTGTATTCGGTGTTCGACAGCACGCAGGGCTGGCCGCGCCACACCACGCTGCGGTCGGAGGTGGCGATGCGCAGCGCGCCGAACTGCAGCACGCGGGCGTCGCCGCCGCTCTTGGCCTGGGTGCGGCGCATCAGCGCGCGCAGGCGCGCCAGCAGCACGCGCGGCTGCACCGGCTTGTTGACGAAGTCGTCGGCGCCCTGTTCGAGGCCGGACACTTCGTCGTAGGAATCCTCGCGCGCGGTGAGGATGAGGATGGGCACGTCCGACAGTTCGCGCAACTGGCGGCACACCACCATGCCGTCCAGGCCGGGCAGCATCAGGTCCAGCACGACCACGTCCGGGCTGAGTTCCTTGAAACGGTCGAGGGCGGCGTCGCCGCGCGTGACCAGGTCGACCGAAAATTCGTAGCCAGACAGGTATTCCGTGACGAGCTCGGCCAACCGCGCGTCATCCTCCACCAACATCACTCGGTACATGCGTTTCTCCTTGGTCCGCCATTGTATAAGACCACTTGTGGAAAAACATAAGCTCCCCAAGGGGGTGACATTTGATTACAGATTGATGACAAATCCGGGTGCCTCAGTCGCAGCTCAAGCGGATTTGCTGCAACAGCGCCCGCGCTTCCGCGGGCTTTTCCTTGGATGCCAGGACACAGGTGGTGTAGCTGCCGCGCATGCGGCCCGGCGGATCGTAGTAGAGCCAGTCGACAATGTCGGCGCGCCTGAAGCGGAAGCGCTCGCCGTAGCGCACAAGCTTGACGTTGCGCGGCTCGTTGTCCAGCCGGCCGGTGAAGTCCGGGCCGGCCTGGCGTACATCGCCGACCCAGAAGTACTCGGTCTTGTTGCCGTCGCTGAGCCTGACCTTGACGGCGTGCCCCGTATTGGTGGAGGACGGGGAGGCGGCGTCGCGCAGGAAGTTGTCCAGGCCCGCCCTGGCGCGGGCGAAGGCCTTGTTCATGGCGGCATCGTCGCTGTCCACCATGACCACTTCGTCGCGCTCGACGCGCTCCGTCAGGGTTTGCGCCAGGGCGCCGGGCAAGTACAGGCACAGCAGGACGCCAAGGGTGGAGCGGAACATGTGGACCTCGTGTCGATAGGAAGAAGTTTACCGAGTGTACGCCAGGGTTGACAGGATGGCAACATATCCGGAGGCCGGATGGCGCCCGCATTCGCCCCGTGATGTCATCGTCCTGTCACATTCCCGGCTTAGGCTGGACCCGCCGATAACAACGATAAAGGAGGCAAGATGGACTGGCTGAACAATTTGCGCAATCTGCGCATGAGGCGCCACCTGCGGACCTCGCGCTACCGCGCCGCGCTGGCGGAACTGCCGCCGGGGCTGGAGGCGGCGTGGCGGCAAGGCGCATCGACGGAATTTCCGGGCATCCCAAGCGATGCCCTTTTTTTCGCCCGCGCGGCGGAGGGCCTGTTCGGCTTCTTCGACGCGGTCACCACGCGCGGCGCGGTGTGCGCCTTGCCCTCGCTGGCGGCGGACTCGGTGTGGCATGCCTGGCTGGCCCACGACCCGCAAGGCCTCGCGCGCTGTTGCCGGCGCCACTTCGGGGCGGCGGTGCCGCACCTGGAAGCGGCCAGGCTGGAACAGGGTGCACTGGCCAGGGCCCTGGTGGCCTGCCGCGCGCTGGAAGGCATTCCCGCCCACGGGCCGGCGCTGCCGCGCCTCTTCACGCTCGATGCGCGGCTGCGGATGCCGCGCGGCCATGGCTACTGGACGGAGGGAGGCGAGGTCGCCTATGCCCGGCTCGATGCAAGCGGACGCAGGCCGGGGGCGGCGTGGCGCCAGCCCGAACTCTCGCTGGCGGCGCTGCTGGCGGCCGGATACATTACCGAAGAGGTCCATGCGGAGGCGCAGGCGGAGGCGCTGCGGAGGCGGCAGGACGGCGGGGACGGCCATGCCGGATCGGCCAGCGGCGACTGCGACGGCAATGGAGACTGCGGGGACGGCGGCGGAGGATGTGGCGGCGGCTGCGGCGGAGGCGACTGAGTGCGCCGCCGGCCGCGCACATGAAATACGGCCCGCAGGGCGGGCCGTAGAAGCGCGGAAGCCTGTGCCGCGGCACAGGTCCCGTCAGGCCATTCAGGCCATGTTCTGGTTCGCGAAGTCCCAGTTGGCGACGTTCCAGAAGGCTTCCAGGAACTTGGCGCGGGCGTTGCGGTAGTCGATGTAGTAGGCGTGTTCCCAGACGTCGGCGGTCAGCAGGGCCTTGTCGGCGGTGGTCAGCGGGGTGGCGGCGTTCGAGGTGTTGACGATGTCCACGCTGCCGTCCGGCTTTTGCACCAGCCAGGTCCAGCCCGAGCCGAAGTTGCCCAGGGCGGCCTTGTTGAACTCTTCCTTGAACTTGTCGAACGAGCCCCACTTGGCGTTGATGGCGTCGGCCACCTTGCCGCTCGGCGCGCCGGCGCCGTTCGGGGTCATGCAGTTCCAGAAGAAGGTGTGGTTCCACACCTGGGCGGAGTTATTGAACAGGCCGCCCGACGATTTCTTGATGATCTCTTCCAGGGGCATGTTCTCGTACTCGGTGCCCTTGATGAGGTTGTTCAGGTTGGTCACATAGGTCTGGTGGTGCTTGCCGTGGTGGTATTCCAGGGTCTCGGCCGAGATGTGCGGCTGCAGGGCATCCTTGGCGTACGGCAGGGGCGGCAGGGTATGTTCCATGTTCTTTCCTTTGTTGGTTGGACGGGTTTGTTCCGATAGCGGCGCTTATTCTAAACCGGATAAGGCAATGTTGCATAAATGGCCCTGGCGGGACCGGGCTTACTCCAGCACGCTTTGCACATGGGCCACGCCCACCTCGGCGCTGCCGCCCGCCAGGCGCACGGTCAGGGTGTCGCGCGCGTGGATGGCGGCCGGGTCGCGCAAGACCTGGCCCTTGGCGTCGCGCACGATGGCGTAGCCGCGTTCGAGCGTGCGCTGCGGATTCAGCAGTTCGAGCTGGGCGGCCAGCGCCGACAGCGCGTCGCGCCGCTGTTTGACCTGGCTGCACAGGCTCGCGTTCAGGTGGCGCTGGTCCGACAGCAGCTGCGCCCGTACCGCCCGGATGTCCGGGCGGTGGCGCGCCCAGCGCTGGCGCAGCTGGGCCAGCAGCAGGCCCTGGCGGTTGACCGGCTGCAGGGCCGCATGGGTCATGGCGGTGGCCAGCGACAGCAGCTTGAGGCGCTGGTGGCCGATGCGGTCCGAAGGGCTCAGCAGGCGGCGGCCGAGGCTGTCCAGACCCTGGCTGGCGTCCGACAGGGTGCGGCGCATGGCGCGGCGCAGGTCCAGCGCGTCGGCCTGGAGCGACCCGATCCAGTCGGCGCGCGGCGTGGCCGCCAGTTCGGCGGCGGCGGTCGGGGTGGCGGCGCGCATGTCGGCGGCGAAGTCGGCGATGGTGAAGTCGGTCTCGTGGCCCACGCCCGAGATCACGGGAATGCTGCAGGCGGCGATGGCGCGCGCCACGCATTCCTCGTTGAAGCACCATAAGTCTTCGATGGAGCCGCCGCCGCGGCAGACCAGCAGCACGTCCGCCTCCGCACGGCGCGAGGCGGTGGTGATGGCTTCCGCGATCTTGTCCGCGGCGAACTGGCCCTGAACCGGCGTGGGATACAGGATCACCCGCACATGCGGCGCGCGGCGGCGCAGCGCGGTCAGGACGTCGCGCAGCGCGGCCGCCTGCGGGCTGGTGACGATGCCGATGGTGCGCGGGAACAGGGGCAGGGCGCGCTTGCGGTCCTGGTCGAACAGGCCCTGGGCGGCCAGCTTTTCCTTCAGGCGCAGGAAGGCTTCATACAGCTGGCCGACCCCGGCGCGGCGCATCGCCTCGACATTGATCTGGTAGTCGCCGCGCGCGCCGTACAGGGTGACCAGTGCGCGCACCTCGACCTTGTCGCCTTCGCGCGGGATGAAGCCTGTCATCTGGGCGCGGCTGCGGAACATCACCGCGCGCACCTGGGCGGCATCGTCCTTGAGCGTGAAATACCAGTGGCCGGAACTGGCGCGCGTGAAGTTGGAGATCTCGCCGCCGATCCAGACCAGCGGAAAACTGCGTTCGAGCAGGCGCGCCACCTGCTGGTTCAGTGCGGTGACGGTCAGCACCGGCGGGGCGGTGTAGGCGGGATCGGCGTCTGTCGGGCGTTGCATGGTGTCGGTAATGGGAACAAAGCTGATGCTTATGTCATATCTGGATCAAAACGACAAGTCCCGCCTTTCAACAGTGCGGGGAACTTCTTGTTGCTGAATTTCAATGCAATTTATTGAAACCCTTTAAATTCAATGGCTTGCGAGGCGATATTCACACATAGGGGCAGTTTTATCCACAAAATCTGTGGGGAACTCATGCATAAGACCGAAGACTGCGCGCGATTTGGGCAGGCCAAGGTGTTTCCTTTCAGATCAAGCACTTAGCCATGGTGGGACAGGTTTACCCACGAGCTTGTCCACAAAATCTGTGCATAGCCGCTGCTTGCGAACCGGGAAGCGCCCGGTGCGGAGACGTTGAGGCATGACTGCACTGCCGTGCTTAAAAATGATGCTTAGAAACTTTATTGATTAAAATCAATAACTTAAGTAGTGGGAAGTGTCCTTGCACACAATGTTGTCCACAAAACATGTGCACAAGCCAAGGCTTGGCTACGATCAATACGAACGAAGCGATGCCGGACGGCCTGAACAGACCGTCCGAAGAGCCAGGGTGTGGAGAGAGCTACCCAGCGCCTGTTTTTATGGCACAGCAGTTCAAGTTGATTAAAATCAATGGCTTAAACATGAAAACATGTCCTTTCACACATTCTTATCCACAAAAAATGTGCACAGCCAAATATTGCACGTAGGTAATGCCGAAACGACGAATGAACAGGGCTTCCACCCCCTTGCAGGCAGTGGAAATTGTGCAAAACGCCGGTTTGATTAAATATTGAGCTATGAGATTTTTATGATTTAGATCAAGCACTTAAGCGGAAAAATGGGGGCTTAACCACATTCTTGTCCACAAAAAATGTGAGGAACCGCACAGGGGTGGAAGCGAAGTACAAACGCCCGGGCCTGCCTATTTTTTGAACTTGGAAAAATTGTTGAGATAAATCAACTACTTAGTTGTTGCTAGGAGGCATTGCACACAATTTTGTCCACAGAATTTGTTCGTAACTACACGAGCGCTCGGACGCGCGAAAGAAGAGGGGAGTGTCCCGGCGCCCAAGGGAAGTCGGCGTCATGAGCCTGCCATTTTCTTGCGCAGGATCAGAAAGTCCTTATGAATCAAGGGGCTTAGGCTTGATGGAGCCCCTTGCGCACAATTTTATCCACAGAAGTTGTGTAGAACTCTACTTGCCGCAACGCTGGCAACTTGTTACATTGCCGAGTGATTTTTCTCAACATAGGAGTTTCTCTTGCTCGCCATTTTTCAAGCTGCAGGCTGGCCGATCTGGCTCTTGCTGATCGCGTCGATCGTCGCTGTCGCCCTGATCGTCGAACGCCTGATTTTCCTGCGCCGCGAGAAGATTCTCCCGAAGCAGCTGCTCGAGGACGTCATCCGTGTCTACCGCAGCGGCAAGGTCACCCCGGACGTGGTGAACACCCTGGAACAGAATTCGCCGCTCGGCGCCGTGCTGGCGTCCGCGCTGCGCAATGTCGACGCGCCGCGCGACGTGATGAAGGAATCGATCGAGGAAGCGGGCCGCGGCGTGGCCCATGGCCTGGAGCGCTTCCTGACCACGCTCGGCACCATCGCGTCGCTCGCGCCGCTGATGGGCCTGTTCGGCACCGTGGTCGGCATGATCGAGATCTTCGGCGCCCAGAGCCCGACCGGCGGCAACAACCCGGCCCAGCTCGCGCACGGCATCTCGGTGGCCCTGTATAACACCGGCTTCGGCCTGGCGATCGCGATGCCGGCCCTGGTCTTCTACCGCCACTTCCGCAACCTGGTCGACACCTATGTGGTCGACATGGAACTGCAGGCGGTGAAATTCGTCGACGTCGTGCACGGATCCCGCAAATGATGAACTTCCGCCGCGGCCGCCGGCCCGAGGAACCGGAGATCAACCTGATCCCGTTCATCGACGTGCTGCTGGTGGTCCTGATCTTCCTGATGGTCTCGACCACCTACAGCAAGTTCACCGAGCTGCAGATCACCTTGCCGACCGCCGAGGCGGAAAAGCAGCAGCAAAAGCCTTTCGAGATCAACGTCACCATCGACGCCAAGGGCAACTACACGGTCAACAGCGTACCGGTGTCCTTCCATAGCGTGGCGGGCCTGGCCCAGGACCTGAAGAACGCCGCGCGCACCCAGGAGGGCCAGGCGGTGGCCAGCCCGGTGGTGATCGTCAACGCCGACCAGTTCGCGATGCACCAGATGGTCATCAACGTGCTGGAGGCGGCGCGCCTGGCCGGCTACGACAAGCTGAGCTTCGCGGCCCAGACCGGCACCAAGAAGTAAGCAGGCAGGCGTGCTCCGGCACGCCGCCGTTCTCCCATGGCTTCCCGACTCGAATCGACCCTGACCCGCGCCTGGCTGCGGCGCGGCCCGCTGGCCTGCGCGCTGCTGCCGGTCTCGCTCCTGTTCCGCCTGCTGGCGGCGCTGCGCCTGCGCCTGTTCCGCGCCGGCATCCTGACAAGCGAACGCCTGCCCGTGCCGGTGGTCGTGGTCGGCAACATCTTCATCGGCGGCACCGGCAAGACCCCGCTCACCATCTGGCTGGCCCAGGCGCTGCGTGCGGCCGGCCTGCGTCCCGGCGTCATCTCGCGCGGGCACGGCGGCAAGGACAGCGCGCCGCGCGCAGTCAGCCCGGACTCCAGTCCGCTGGACGTCGGCGACGAGCCGCTCCTGATCGCCGCGCGCGCAGGCTGCCCGGTCTTCGTCGGCCGCCGCCGCGCGGAAGCGGGCAGGGCGCTGCTGGCCGCCCATCCCGAGGTCGATGTCCTGATCACCGACGACGGCTTGCAGCATTACGCGCTGGCGCGCGATGTCGAGATCGTCCTGTTCGACGGCCGCGGCGTGGGCAATGGCTGGACCCTGCCGGCCGGCCCGCTGCGCGAGCCGCCTTCGCGCCGCCGCGACGTGACGGTGGTCAACGCGCCCGAGATCACGCCGGCGCTGGCGCGCGCCGTCGGCGGCCGGCCTTTCCGCATGCAGCTCGAAGGCGGCGTGGCCGAACCCCTGCTTGGGGGCGCCACCGTGCCCCTCTCGAGCCTGGCCGGACGGCGCCTGGCGGCTTCCGCCGGGATCGGCAATCCGGGCCGCTTCTTCGCCATGCTGCGCAGCCACGGCCTGGACTTCGCCGAGCTGCCCCTGCCCGACCACCACGACTTCCTCGACCGCCCCTTCGACGCTGTCGACGCCGATGTCATCCTGATCACCGAGAAGGATGCAGTAAAATGTCGGCAACTTGATAACCTGAAGGACGACCCGCGGCTGTGGGTCGTGCCGGTGACGGCGCAGCTCGATGCTGCGCTGGCCGAACAAATCGTGGAGAAATGTCGTGGACGCTCGACTGCTTGATATCCTGGTCTGCCCGCTGTGCAAGGGCCCGCTCGAATACGATAAAAAGGCGCAGGAACTGACCTGCCGCCCGGACCGCCTGGCTTACCCGATCCGCGACGGCATCCCGATCATGTGGGCCGACCAGGCCCGCCGGATCGAACCGACCTGAGCGGCGGCATGGGCTTTACCGTCATCATCCCGGCGCGCATGGCGTCGACCCGCCTGCCGAACAAGCCGCTGGCCGACCTCGGCGGCAAGCCGATGGTGGTGCGCGTGGCCGAGCGCGCGCGCCTGTCGGGCGCCACGCGCATCATCGTCGCCACCGACCACGAGGACATCGCCACCGCCTGCGCGGCCCATGGTGTGCACGCGGTGCTGACCCGTCCCGATCATCCCTCGGGCACCGACCGCATCGCCGAAGTGGCGCTGCTGCTGGGCCTGCCGGAAGACGAAGTGGTGGTCAACCTGCAGGGCGACGAGCCGCTGATCGACCCGGCCCTGCTGTCCGCCTGCGCCGCGCGCATCGGGGACGGCGTGCCGATGGCCACCTGCGCCCATCCGATCGACCACGCCGACGACGCCTTCAATCCGAACGTGGTCAAGGTCGTGCTCGACAAGCAGGGGAGGGCGCTGTACTTCTCGCGCGCCACCATCCCCTGGCACCGCGACGCCTTCGCCCAGTCGCGCGACGGCCTGCCATCGGGCTACGCGCCGCTGCGCCATATCGGCCTTTACGCCTATAGCAATGCCTTCCTTCAGGCTTATCCCAAACTGGAGAGCTCGCCGCTCGAACAGATCGAAGCCCTGGAGCAGCTGCGCGTGCTGTGGCATGGCTATCCGATCGCGGTGCACGTGACCGACAGCGCCCCGCCCGCAGGGGTCGATACCCCGGAGGATCTGGTCCGCACACGCCTGCATTTCGCGTCTTGATCCGGCGCGCGGGACGCCTTCGAGGCGTCTGCGCTGCGTCAACTTTTGTTGCTGGCCGAAGGCCCCCAAGGTGGCGTTGATGCTGACTTTTGTGGTAACTTTCGTGTCAAGGTAGTCAGATATGCATCAAGCGCGGCATCACGTGTGATCGTTCGCCACCCATAATATTCCATATCCATTAGAACTCTAGGAAACTCATGCGTCTCATTCTGTTAGGAGCACCCGGCGCCGGCAAGGGCACCCAGGCCAACTTCATCAAGGAGAAGTTCAACATCCCGCAAATCTCGACCGGCGACATGCTGCGCGCCGCGATCAAGGCGGGGACGGAGCTGGGCCTCGCTGCCAAAAAAGTGATGGATGCGGGCCAGCTGGTGTCGGACGACATCATCATCGGGCTGGTCAAGGAGCGCCTGAAGGAAGCGGATTGCGCCAACGGCTACCTGTTCGACGGCTTCCCGCGCACCATCGCGCAGGCGGACGCCATGAAGGACAGCGGCGTGAACATCGACTACGTGCTGGAAATCGACGTGCCGGACGAGATGATCGTCGAGCGCATGTCGGGCCGCCGTTCGCACCCGGGTTCGGGCCGCGTGTACCACGTCAAGTTCAACCCGCCGAAGGCCGAAGGCGTGGACGACGTGACCGGCGAACCGCTGGTGCAGCGCGACGACGACAAGGAAGAAACCGTCAAGAAGCGCCTCGAGGTGTACCACAACCAGACCGAAGTGCTGCTCGGCTACTACAACAAGTGGGCGCAGTCGGGCCTGCCGGGCGCGCCGAAGTACCGCAAGATCTCGGGCGTGGGCCCGGTCGAGCAGGTGCGTGAAGCGGCGTTCGCGGCGCTGGCGGAATAAGCGGTTTTTTGCTTAACCAGGAGCGGCCCAGACGGGCCGCTTTTGTTTTTGTGCCTGAGGGTAGAACTCGGGTCCCCGGCTCCGCGGGGATGACGTGCGGAAGGTGGGAGTAACAGATGCTGTCGATGATTACCGGCGGCCCAATGCTTCCTCGACCGCCTGCGTCAATGACTCCTTGTCCGAATCCCCCCGATACCGCTCTCCGTTGAAAAAGAAGGCCGGCGTCCCCGTCGCCCCGACCCGCGCCGCGTCTTCCGCATGCGCGCGCACCTTGTCGCGGTAGCGCCGGTTCTCGACCTCCTGCCTGAAGCGCTCCACATCCAGCCCGATCTCCTGCGCCAGCAGCGGCAGCGTGGCCGCGTTCAGCTGGCGCTGGTGCTCGAACAGGGCGTCGTGCATGGCCCAGAACTGCCCCTGCGCCGCGGCCGCTTCCGCCGCCTCGGCCGCCAGACCGGCCAGCGGGTGCAGGTGTTCGAGCGGCAGGTGGCGGTAGACCAGCGCGATCCGCCCTTCGTGGCGTTCCTGCAGCGCCGCCAGGACTGGCCGCGCCCGGCCGCAATAGGGGCACTGGAAGTCGCCATACTCGACCACCACCAGCCCGGCATCGCGCGTGCCGCGCAGATGGTCGTTTGCCGCCGCCGCTACCTGTTCGCCCATTGCCCCTCCCTGCGGCATGTCGCCGCGCAATCATGTGAGAAAGTGTTTCGTGTGCGCCGTGCCCGGCTGGGCAGGCCGATAATGGTTTTACGGTCATCCAGCCCACGAGGTGAACCATGAACCATTCTAGCCATATCCTCCTGCTTGCCGTCGCACTCTCGGCGGCGGGCATCGCCCCGGCGCAAACCGCCGCGACCCCGGAAAAAGAGAGGGCGCGCGCCACCGGCCCCACCTACGGCCCGGTGCTGCATCCGCAGGCGGCGCCGGCTTCCCAGGCCACGCCGGCGGCCGACGCCAGGCCACAGGCCCAGGAAGAGCGCGCGGCGCCGGCTCAGCAGGCCCGGCAGCGCCAGGACGAGCCCGATCCCTCGGCCCGCCCGGCGCCCCAGCCGCCCCAGCCCGAACCGGGCCAGAAAGCGCAGCAAGCACCCAAGAAAGATCCCAAGGCCAAGCCGGCCCCACGCCGCCCCGGCGCCCAGCAGCGCATCGAACCGACGGCAAGGATCACGGCGCCCTCGGCCCAGCCTGACGGCCGCGTGCCCGCTCCCGTCACCACTGTGCCTGCGCCGGCCACCGGCGGCGCCCAGATCAGTACTTGCCAGGGCAATGTCTGCACGGATGCCAGCGGCACCTCCTACGCCACCGGCGTGGGCAACGCCGCCGTCAACAGCAGCGGCCGGCTATGCAACCGCAGCGGGACCGTGATGCAGTGCTTTTGACAAGAACATGGTTTTTCCGGGCAAAAGTTCGCTACAATGCGGCTGCTTGACGTTTACGTAAAGGTCAACCGCCGATCACGCGCGGTGACCCTGGCGTCAAAAGAACTTTTACAAGGGAAAACCATGCAAATTCAGAACAATGTGTTCATCGTCACCGGTGGCGCGTCGGGCTTGGGAGCGGCCACTGCGCGCATGATCACGGAAGCCGGCGGCAAGGTCGTCATCGCCGACGTACAGGCCGAAGCGGGCGCCGCCCTGGCGGCCGAGTTGGGCGGGCAGTTCGTCAAATGCGACGTCACCTCGGAAGCCGACGGCCTGGCCGTGGTCGCCGCGGCGACCGCACTGGGCACGCTGCGCGGCCTGGTCAACTGCGCGGGCGTGGCGCCGGCAGTCAAGACCGTCGGCAAGGACGGCCCGCACCCGCTGGACGCCTTCCAGCGCGCGGTGAACATCAACCTGGTGGGTACCTTCAACATGGCGCGCCTGGCCGCCGATGCGATGGGCAAGACTGAAGCCGGTGAATACGGCGAGCGCGGCATCATCATCAACACCGCCTCGGTCGCGGCCTTCGACGGCCAGATCGGCCAGGCCGCCTACGGTTCGTCCAAGGCCGCCGTCGCCGGCATGACCCTGCCGATGGCGCGCGACCTGGCGCGCAGCGGCATCCGCGTGATGACCATCGCGCCGGGCATCTTCGAGACCCCGATGCTGATGGGCATGCCGCAGGAAGTGCGCGACTCCCTGGGCAAGATGGTGCCGTTCCCGCCGCGCCTCGGCATGCCGAAAGAATACGCGCACCTGGCCAAGGCCATCATCGAGAACGTCATGCTGAACGGCGAAACGATCCGCCTGGACGGCGCGATCCGTATGCAGCCGAAATAAACCTGTTCTGAAGGCAAGCGGCAATTGCTGTACGATGCCGGTGTAGCGGGCGCGACCGTCGTGGTGATCCCATGCCGCGCGCCCGCCTTGCTTTTGGAGAGCCGATTTGAAACGATTCACACTTCTAGCACTCGGCCTTGCGCTGGCCGGCGCCTTCCAGTCCCCGGTCCACGCACAGGACACCCGCCAGGCCGCGCCGGAAGCGGCCACCGGCTACCACGACAAGGCCGGCTGGCCCGCCAAGAACTACATGGTGGCCGCCGCCAACCCGCTCGCGGTGGATGCCGGCTACCAGATCCTGAAAAAGGGCGGCAGCGCCATCGACGCCGCCATCGCCACCCAGATGGTGCTGACCCTGGCCGAGCCCCAGTCCTCGGGCATCGGCGGCGGCGCCTTCCTGGTCCACTACGACGGCAAGCAGGTCCAGGCCTTCGACGGCCGCGAGACCGCGCCCGCCAAGGCCGACGAGCGCCTGTTCCAGCGTCCTGACGGCAAGCCGCTGTCGCGCGTCGAAGGCATCGTCGGCGGCCGCTCGGTGGGCGCGCCCGGCGTGCTGCGCATGCTGGAGCTGGCGCACCGCCAGCATGGCAAGCTGCCCTGGAAGACGCTGTTCGAGCCGGCCATCCGCCTGGCGGAACAAGGCTTCGCCGTGAGCCCCCGCCTGAACGGGCTGCTGGCCCACGACGCCCACCTGCGCAAGGACCCGGTGGCCGCCGCCTACTTCTACGACCCTGCCGGCCGCCCCTGGCCGGTCGGCCACGTGCTGAAGAACCCGGCCCTGGCCAAGACCCTGCGCGAGATCGCCGATGGCGGCGCCGACGCCTTCTACAAGGGCCACATCGCGCGCGACATCGCCGCCAAGGTGGCGAGCCACCCGACCAACCCGGGCCTGCTGACGGCGGCCGACATCGCCGGCTACCAGCCCAAGGTCCGCCCCCCGGTCTGCAGCGAATATCGCGGCTACAGCGTTTGCGGCATGCCGCCGCCGTCCTCGGGCGGCATCGCCGTGGCCCAGATGCTGGGCATGTTCGAGACCATGGACATGAAGGCGCTCGCACCCGCCAACGGCGTGCCCGGCCCGCAAGCCCTGCACGTGTTCTCGGAAGTGGGACGCCTGGCCTACGCCGACCGCAACCGCTACGCCGCCGACACCGACTTCGTGCCGCTGCCGGGCAAGGGCATCGCCAGCCTGATCGACAAGTCCTACCTGGCGCGCCGCGCCGCCCTGGTGGGCCAGCGCTCGATGGGGGAGGCGCCGGCCGGCACGCCGCCTGGCATGGAAGTGGCCGCCAGGTGGGGCACCGACAACGCCATCGAAACCCCGTCCACCTCGCACGTGGCCGTGGTCGACGGCTACGGCATGGGCCTGGCCATGACCACCACCATCGAGGATGCCTTCGGCTCGCGCCAGATGGTCGACGGCTTCATCCTCAACAACCAGCTGACCGATTTCTCCTTCGATGCGCGCGACGCCAACGGCCCGGTGGCCAACCGCGTCGAGGCCGGCAAGCGCCCGCGCAGCGCCATGTCGCCCACCGTGGTGTTCGACAAGAAGACCGGCAAGCTGGTGCTCACGGTCGGCTCGCCCGGCGGCCCGGCCATTATCAATTACGTGGCCAAGGTCCTGGTCGGCACCCTCGACTGGGGCCTCAACGTGCAGCAGGCGATCGCGCTGCCGAACTTCGGCAGCCGCAACGGGCCGACCGAGCTCGAAGCAGGGCGCTTCCCGCTCTCCACCGTCGAAGCCCTGCAGGCGCGCGGCCACAAGGTGCGCCAGGGCGAGCAGACCTCGGGACTGCAGGGCATCCAGCGCCTGCACATCCACGGCGTGCCGCTGTGGTTCGGTGGTGCGGATCCGCGACGCGAAGGCATCGCAAAAGGTGACTAAGTGGCACTTATTTCCCTAAAGCTAGTCTTTGTTTGCTAAGCTTGGCGGGGTGGACAGTAAAGAAAAAACCGGGCTCATCCTGACTGGGGGCGGCGCCCGGGCCGCTTACCAGGCGGGCGTATTGCATGCGGTCCGGCAGATCCTGGTGGAGGCCGGCCGCACCGCCCCGCAATCCCCCTTCGACATCATTTGCGGCACCTCGGCCGGCGCGCTCAACGCGACCGCCCTGGCCTGCCGCGCCGACGATTTCGCCGACGGCGTGCGCGGCCTGCTGTCGGTGTGGGAAAACGTGGCCGCGCACGAGGTCTACCGCGCCGATTCGCTGGCCGTGCTGCGTTCCGGCGCGCGCTGGCTGTCGCTGCTGTCCTTCGGCTGGCTGCTGCGCAAATGGCATGCCGCGCCGCCCCAGTCCCTGCTCGACAACACCCCGCTGGCGGGCCTGCTGCACCACGTGCTGGACCTGCCGCGCATGGACGCCGCGCTCAGCGACGGCGTGCTGCACGCGCTGGCCATCACCGCCTCGTCCTACAGCAGCGGCCACCACCTGACCTTCTACCAGAGCGCGGCTCCGATCGAACCCTGGGTGCGCCACCAGCGCATGGCGCTGGCCACCCAGATCGGGGTGGAGCACCTGCTGGCCTCGAGCGCGATCCCCTTCATCTTCCCGGCCGTGCCGCTCTACCTGGCGGGCCGGCGCGAATACTGCGGCGACGGCTCGATGCGCCAGCTGGCCCCGATCGCGCCGGCGATCCACCTGGGCGCCACGCGCGTGCTGGTGATCGGCGCCGGGCGCATGACCGAACCGGCGCGCGAAGAGGTCCACAGCGGCGGCTACCCGAGCCTGGCGCAAGTGGCGGGCCACGCGCTGTCCTCGATCTTCCTCGACAGCCTGGCGGTGGACGTGGAGCGCCTGCAGCGCGTCAACCACACCCTCAGCCGCATCCCCGAGGAAGTGCGCGCCGGCATGGCGCTGAAACCCGTGAAGCTGCTGGTGATCGCGCCCAGCGAGCGCCTGGACGACATCGCCGCGCGCCACACCCACAGCCTGCCGCCGCCGGTGCGCACCCTGCTGGGCGGGATCGGCGCGCTCGAGTCGCGCGGCGCGGCGCTCGCTTCCTACCTGCTGTTCGAGGCCAGCTACACGCGCGAGCTGATCCGCCTGGGCGAGCACGACACGCTCGCGCGCCGCCAGGACGTCCTGTCCTTTTTCGCCCCATGATGGCCTGCCTGCGCCTGCTGCTCCTGTGTGCGGCGCTGCTGTGCGCCGGCACCGCCCATGCCGGGCCGGAGCCGACCCTGCGCTTCGACCACCTGTCGGTGCAGGACGGACTGCCGCAGGAATCGGTGCTGTCCATCGCCCAGGACCGCGAGGGCTTCATGTGGTTCGGCACCCAGTCCGGGGTCTCGCGCTTCGACGGCTACCGCTTCACCAGCTACCGCAACGAGACCGGCAAGCCGAACAGCCTGGCCAACAACTGGGTGCGGGTCCTGCACATCGACCGCCACGGCCAGCTGTGGCTGGCCACGGACGGCGGCCTGAACCGCTTCGACCCGGTCACGCGCAGCTTCACCTTGTACCTGCCCGACCAGCCGGCGCGGCGCGGCAACGGCAACCGCCACATCAAGGCATTGATCAGCGACGGCGGCGACGGCCTGTGGCTCGGCACCGGCGACGGCCTGCAGCACTTCGACATGGTGAGCAAGCGCTTCACCAGCTGGCACAGCGAGCCGGGCGCGCCGGGCTCGCTCAGCGACGACGGCGTCAACGCGCTGGCGCTGGACGCCAGCGGACGCCTGTGGATCGGCACCGCGGCGGGCCTGGACAGCTTCGGCCCGGAGCGCAAGCGCTTCGAGCACCACGGCGCGCGGCTGAGCAAGCGCGACGCCCCGGTGCACGCGCTGCTGGTGGACAGCGAGCAGCGCCTGTGGGTCGGCCGCTTCGGCGGCCTCGAACGCCATGCCCTGCGCGGCGAAGACCAGGGCCAGGTGCGCCGCTACGGGGAGGGGGACGGCATGGGCCGCTTCTGGATCACCGCGCTGTACCAGGAAGAGGGCGGCACGGTCTGGGCCGGCACCCACGACGACGGCCTGTTCCGCTGGCGCGAGGGCGGCGACCGCTTCGACCCCTACCGCAACGCCGTCACCGACCGCCGCAGCCTGGCGGACAACTATGTCTCGGCCCTGTACCGCGACCGCGTCGGCACCTTCTGGGTGGGCACCTGGTACGGCGGCGTGTCGCGCACCGACCTGGAGAGCGGCGGCTTCGCCCGCATCGTCGCGCGCCCGGGCGAGCCCGATTCGCTGGCCGACAGCAAGGTGCGCGCGCTGCTCGAGGACGGCAACCGGCTGTGGGTCGGCAGCGTCACGGGCCTGAGCAATCTCGACCCGGCCACCGGCCGCGCCGTGGTCTACCGTCACGACCCGGCCAACCCGAACAGCCTGATCGACGCCCCGGCCACGGCGCTGGCGCGCGACCGCGACGGCGTGCTGTGGGTCGGCAGCCGCACCGGCCTCACCGGCTTCGATCCGCGCACCAGGCGCTTCCGGCGCAAGGTGCTGCCGGGCGACGCCGATTCCAACAACGTGCGCGGCATGCTGGCCGCGCGCGACGGCTATGTGTGGATCACCACGCGCGGCGGCCTGCACCGCCTCGATCCGGTCACCCAGCAAGTGCTCAGCTACCGCCACGACGCCAACCGCATGGCCAGCCTGGCCGACGACATCACGCGTCCGCTGCTGGAGGACAGGCGCGGGCGCTTCTGGGTAGGCACCTTCGACGGCCTCGACCTGCTCGACCGCAAGAGCGGCCGCTTCCGCCACTTCCGCCACAATCCCTACGACAAGAACAGCCTGAGCCACGACGAGATCCACTACCTGCTGGAAGACAGCCGCGGCGACATCTGGGTGGGCACGGCGGGTGGCCTGAACCGCATGATCACGGCCGCCGACGGCTCGGTGCGCTTCGTGCGCTACACCACCCGCGACGGGCTGGTGGACGATGCGGTCGCCGCCATGCTGGAGGATGCCGGGGGCCGCATCTGGATCAGCACCTCGAGCGGCATGTCCTGCTTCGATCCCAAGAGCGGACACTGGCGCAGCTATACCTCGGCCGACGGCATTACCGACGGCGCCTTCTTCGACGCCTCGGCCGTGCGCACGTCCGACGGCACCCTGTACTTCGGCGGCTTCAACGGCATTACCGCCTTCGACCCGAGCGCCATCCGCGACAACCGAAGCGCGCCGCGCGCCGTGATCACCGGCCTGCAGGTGTTCAACCGCCCGATCGAGCAGGCCATGCCGGGCCTCCTGAACCGTCCGGTGGAACAGACCGACCAGGTCACCTTGCCCGTTGATGCGGCCGTGCTGACCCTGGAATTCGCGGCCCTGCATTTCGCCGCGCCCTCGCGCAACCAGTTCGCCTACCGCCTGGACGGCTTCGACCAGGGCTGGGTGCAGACCGGCGCCGACAAGCGCTTCGCCACCTACACCAACCTGGAGCCGGGCACCTACGTGTTCCGGGTGCGCGCCGCCAACAAGGATGGCGTGTGGGGCGAGGACGTCGCCGCGCTGGCGCTCACGATCGAGCCGCCGCCCTGGGGCACGCCCTGGTTCCGCATCGGCGCCGCGGCGCTGCTGTGCGCCGCCGTGTACATCGGCCTGCGCATGCGCATGGAGGGCCTGCGCCACCAGAAGGAGCGCCTCGAGCGCCAGGTGGGCGCGCGCACCGAGCAGGTCGAGCACCAGAACCGCGTGCTGGAACGCCAGACCCAGGAGCTGCGCGACCAGGAGCGGCGCGTGCGCGCCCAGACCAACGAGCTGCAGAACGCCTACCGCGCGCTGCAGGAGAACGAGGAATTCCTGCGCCAGGCCAAGCAGCGCGCCGAGGACGCGACGCGCCAGAAGTCCGAGTTCCTGGCCAACATGAGCCACGAGATGCGCACCCCGCTGGCGGGCGTGATCGGCATGCTCGGCTTCGCGCTGCGCGACGGCGCGCTCAAGGACGCCACGCGCGACCAGATCGTGCGCGGCCAGGCCAACGCCCAGGCGCTGCTGGCGATCATCAACGACCTGCTCGACTTCTCCAAGATCGAGGCGGGCAAGCTGAGCATCGAGAGCATCGACTTCGATCTGCATACGGCCATCACCAACGTGGCCAGCCTGTTCCAGGAACAGGCGGCGGCCCACAGCCTGGACTTCGCGGTGAGCCTGGACGAGGACCTGCCGCGCTTCGTGGTGGGCGACCCGACCCGCCTGCGCCAGGTCCTGGTCAACCTGGTCGGCAATGCGTTCAAGTTCACCAAGTCCGGCGGGGTGCGGGTCGAGGTCGAGCGGCGCGCCGACGACCAGCCGAAAGGCGAAGGCAGCCACATGATCCGGTTCACGGTGCGCGACACCGGCATCGGCATCCCGGCCGCGGCGCTGCCGCGCCTGTTCAAGAAGTTCGAGCAGGCCGACACCACCACCACGCGCCGCTACGGCGGCACCGGCCTGGGCCTGGCGATCTGCCGCCAGCTGGTGGAGCTGATGGGCGGCACCATCGGCGTCAACAGCACCGAAGGCAAGGGCAGCGTGTTCAGCGTGCTGCTGCCGCTGCTCGATGGCGTCGAGCCGCCCCAGGCCGAGCTCCTGGCGCGCGCGCCGCACAGCCACCGCCTGCGCATCCTGTGCGCCGAGGACTTCCCGACCAACCAGATCATTGCGCGCCTGATGATCGAAGAGATGGGGCACCAGGTGGACGTGGTGGCCAACGGCGCCGAGGCGGTGCAGGCCTGCTCGCGCACGCGCTACGACCTGGTCCTGATGGACGGGCGCATGCCCGAGATGGACGGCGCCACCGCCACCCGCCTGATCCGCGCCGGCGGCACGATGGAGTCGCCGGCCATCGACCAGCATGTGATGATCGTCGCGCTCACCGCCAACGCCACCAGCGAAGACCGGGCGCGCTACCTGGCCTGCGGCATGGATGCCTTCCTGACCAAGCCGATCGACGAGGAGGCGCTGCATGACCAGATCTCGCGCGCGATCGAGCGCCAGCAGCAGCGCGGCGTGCCGCTGGCGCCGATGCCGGCCCAGGAGGGAGGCCTGCCTGCCGCGGTCCCGGTGCGCGACAGCGTGGCGGCGCTGGCCGAGCTGGATGCGATGTTCGGCGTCACCCCGGCCGAGGCGGCGGCCGTGCCTGCGCCTCCCGCCCCGTCTGCGCTGCCCAATCCGGGCCGGCGCGCGAACGACCTGAGCGCGCGCCTGCGCGCCGCCTTCGCCGCCGACCTGCCGCGCCGCCGCGCGGAACTGGACGCCGCCCTCGATGCCGGCGACTTCGACACCGCCGGGCGCGTCCTGCACGGCCTGCGCGGCAGCGCCAGCCACCTGGGCGAGGGCGCGATCCAGCGCCTGTGCGCCGAGCTGGAAGCCGCCGCCGATGCGCGCGACGAGGCGCGCCTGCGCGCGGGCCTGCCGCGCCTGGCCATCCTGCTGGCCGGATTCGGTACAGGGGCGGTCTGAAGCGTGGCCCGGTCATGCGCGTTTATAATGCCGGCTTCTGAGCCGGGAGGAAGCGCATGAAGGTGCTGGTGGTCGACGACGACGTCGTTTCGCGCATGATGCTGATGCACCTGGTCGACAGCTGCGGCAGCCACGAGATCATCGAGGCCGAAGACGGCGAGGACGCCTGGCGCCAGCTGGAGGCCGGCCTGGCCCCGGGCATCGTGTTTTGCGACCTGCGCATGCCGCGCCTGTCCGGGCTGGAGCTGCTGGCGCGGATGCGCGCCCACGCGGTCCATGCGCGCCGGCGCTTCGTGCTGGTCTCGGCCTCCGCCGACGCGGCCACCATGGCCGAAGCCGACGGCCTGGGCGCGGACGGCTACATCGTCAAGCCTTTCCGCGCCGAAGACGTGCGCGCCCAGTTCGAACGCCTGGCCGGCGCGCAAGACGCGGCTGCCGACGAGCCTGCGCACGAAGTGGC
The DNA here is from genome assembly GCA_946886065.1 of uncultured Massilia sp. Next base: position 31,497 of record CAMPHU010000018.1, read on the forward strand.
GCGCCGCCTCGGGATCGATGGCGCGCGCCTGCAGCTCTACCTCGACGGCCTGCAGCGCCAGCTGGCCGCGGCCGGCCCCGAGCTGGCCGGCCTGCTGGCGGCGGGCGAGGGCGATGCCGTCGCCGGCCGTCTCAAGCGCCTGCGCGAGGGCTGCGCCACCCTGGGCCTGCATGCCGCGGCGTCCAGCCTGGGGCAGCTGGCACAGCTGGAGGACGGCGCGCTCGACGCCGGCCGCCTTGGCCAGGTGCTGGGCCAGGCCGGCGCGGCCGCGCTGCGCCAGGCCGACCGTGCCCGTACTGCATAAGGCCACTCGAGCGGTCCGCCGCGTACCCCGCAAATCCTCTTGCTGCTGGGTTACTTTAGATTTAAAGTACCTGCGGACGCTTGCCTGACCTACCAAAGAGGGCTCACATGACCGATGCCGCACCAGCAGCAGTCTCATCCCCGGAACTGACCCGTTCCGGCTATACCGACGGCTTCGCGCGCGCCAACCTGCCGCCGCGCGAGCTATGGCCCGACTTCCTGTTCGACCTGCCTGAACTGCGCTACCCGGAGCGGATCAACTGCGCCGCCGAACTGCTGGACGGCGCTATTTCGCGCGGCTGGGGCGAGCGCACGGCCCTGTGCGGCGCGCGCGAAACCCTGAGCTATGCGGCGCTGCTGGCGCGGGTGGACCGCATCGCCCACGTGCTGCGCGAGGACCTGCGCCTGCCCACCGGCAGCCGGGTGCTGCTGCGCGGCGCCAACTGCCCCATGATGGCGGCCTGCATCCTGGCCGTGATCAAGGCCGGCTGCATCGCCGTCCCGACCATGCCGCTGCTGCGCGCGCGCGAGCTGGGCGCCATCGCATCCAAGGCCCGGGTGGGCGCGGTGCTGTGCGCGGCGGCGCTGTGCGGCGAGGTCGAGGCGCTGGCGCTGGATGGCGTGCCGCTGGTCTGCTTCGATAGTGGCAAGCCGGAAGGGCTGGAGGCCCGCATGGCCCGTTACGACGCAGCCTTCGAGGCCGCCGACAGCGCGGCGGACGACGTCTGCCTGATCAGTTTTACTTCGGGCACCACCGGCGTGCCCAAGGGCACGATGCACTTCCACCGGGACGTGCTGGCGATCTGCGACTGCTTCCCGCGCCACATCCTGCGCTCGGCCATCGGCGATGTCTTCGTCGGCACGCCGCCGCTGGCCTTCACCTTCGGCCTGGGCGGCCTGCTGCTGTTCCCCTTGCGCGTGGGCGCGCGCGCCGTGCTGATCGAAAAGCTGACGCCGGAAACCCTGCTGGCCGCGATCGAGCAGCACCGCGCCACGGTGTGCTTCACGGCCCCGACCTTCTACCGCCAGATGGCCGCGCTGGCCCCGCAATTCGACCTGTCCAGCCTGAGCCGCACCGTATCGGCCGGCGAGGCGCTGCCGCTGGCCACGCGCGAAGCCTGGCAGGCGGCCACCGGCCTGGCGATGATCGACGGCATCGGCGCCACCGAGATGCTGCACATCTTCATTTCGGCGGCGGGCAGCGACATCCGTCCCGGCGCCACCGGCAAGCCGGTGCCGGGCTACCAGGCATGCATCCTCGACGCCCAGGGCCGCCCGGTGGGGCCGGGCGTGATCGGGCGGCTTGCGGTCAAGGGGCCGACCGGCTGCCGCTACCTGGACGACCCGCGCCAGCTTGATTACGTCAAGAATGGCTGGAACCTCACCGGCGACGCCTACGAAATGGATGACGAGGGATACTTCCACTACCGTTCGCGCACGGACGACATGATCATCTCGGCCGGCTACAACATCGCCGGGGCCGAGGTCGAGGAAGCGCTGCTGCGCCATCCGGCGGTGGCCGAGTGCGGCGTGGTGGGGCGTCCCGACCCCGAGCGCGGCCAGCTGGTGGAGGCGCATGTGGTGCTGCGCAGCGGCCAGGCGCCGTCGGATGCGCTGGCGCAGGAGCTGCAGGAATTCGTCAAGCAGCAGATCGCGCCCTACAAATATCCGCGCGCTGTGCGGTTTCGCGAACAGTTGCCGCGTACCGAAACCGGTAAGCTGCAACGGTTTAAATTACGTGCCGAAGCGGCCCAGGGAACAGCATGAAGGATGCCGAGGGACAGGGAAACGACGCAGGAGCGGAGGGGCTGGACAGCCTCGACCTGGAAAGCCGGCTGACGCAGGAGCACCACCAGTCGCTGCGCCTGTGGCTGCGCATGCTGTCGTGCACCTTGCGGATCGAGAACGAGATCCGCAGCCGCCTGCGCACCAGCTTCGGCATCACGCTGCCGCGCTTCGACCTGATGGCCCAGCTGGAACGCCATCCGGACGGCTTGCGCATGGGGGAGCTGTCCAGGCGCATGATGGTCACGGGCGGCAACATCACCGGCATCACCGACCAGCTCGAGCGCGAGCAGCTGGTGGTGCGCGTGCCCGACGCGAAGGACCGCCGCGCCTTCGCCGTCAAGCTCACGCCGGCGGGGCGTCTGGCCTTCGCTGAAATGGCTGCGGTGCACGAGCGCTGGATCGACGAGATCCTGGCCGGGATTCCGGCCGAAGAGAAGGACAGCATGATCGGCCTGCTGTCCACGATGAAGCGCCGTATCCGCATCGGCGACGGGCGCCAGGCAGACAACTAGCTGCTGTCAGCGCCAGCCGGCAGCCTCGTCCGCAATCATGCGGCGGCGCCGCGTGCTTCAGCCGATGCAATTATCCGTCGACTGCAGGACAGGGTAGACCGTCTGCTGGTTCAGGTAGTTGTCGCCGAGCGCGATGGCCGAGTTCGCGATGTTCGGATCGCGGGAGAAGGCTGTGCTCGTCACGCTGCCGACGTGGCGGCAAGTCGTCCGGCCGGCAGGGTAGGAGCCGACCAGCATGTTCCCGCCCACGTACATCAGTTGCGGACTCGCCTTCGTGCCGCTGATGTTCAGGCCGATCGTGCCGCCGCTGATCGTATTTCCCTCGAAGCGGCCGCCGAACACGGGCTTGTTTTTCGGGTACCAGGGGCTGGGACCGATATTGACCGCGAAAAAGCACTTCCCCGGCGCGCAGCTTACCGTATTGCCCGAGATCGTCGAGTCGCTGAAGTCGCCGGTCTGCAGCGAATCCAGCATGAAGCCGGCGAAGGCCTTGATCTTGTCCTGGGTGACCACGTTGTTCAAGATCCTGGTCCGCGCGGAACCAAAGGAGATGAGACCCACGTCGCTGTTGTCGATGAAGCGGTTCTCCTGGATGGACGAGTCATCGGCCAGGACCACCGACAAACCGTCGGACCACAGGTAAGGGGTGTCGTTATCGCCGTTGTTCGCGAAGACGTTCCTTTCGATCGTCGCCTTGCTTCCGGACCAGGCCAAGCCGGTTCCGCAGACGGCGTTCACCGAAGCGGAATAGGTCACGCTGCAGGAGGTGCAGCTCTCGATCGAGGCGTTGAAGCCGTAGCGATTGTCGCCTGCAACGCAGCGGTCGCGCGCCACGCCGATCAGGCGCGCGGCGCGGTTGCCGTCGAGCGTCACGTGATCCATGACGAAGCGTTCGACGGCGACGCCTTCGCCGCCGACGAACAGGATGCCGAACTTTTCCGCGAGCAAGGGGGAAGCCTTCAAGGTGGCGCAATCGGCGCCCTGGGTACAGGTCGCCGTCGACCCGGCCAATCCCTTGGTCCTCAGGGTGAAGGGAAACCTGAACCTCAACTGCGAGCTCATCAGATAGCTGCCCGGAGGAAGTTCCAGGGTGCCGTTGGCGCCGATCTGGTCAACACAGGCCTGGATGGCCGCCGAGGCCGACGCTTCGCCGGTCGGATCGGCGCTTTGGCCGGGGCAGATCTGGACCAGCGATGCGGTCCTGACGGCGGCTGCCGCACCGGAAGGGGCGCTGGAAGCAGTGGCAGGAGCGGCATCTCCGCTTCCGCCGCCGCAGGCGGTCAGCACGGTAAGGGAAAGCAGGACAGGCAGGAGCAGCGTGGTGCGGGGGCGTGACGTGAACTTCAAGGGCATCTCTTCAGGACAGAGGAAGGTCGCGTGGCACGACCGGCAAAGCCCTTGAGTTTACTTGGGGGTATTAAGTGCAGGCAACACAAATTTCGTTAAAACAACAATGGTTAAATTTAAGAATTTGAAGTTCCCAATGTTATTTCTCTGAGCAAAGAGGCTCAAATGAGCCCATCCCGCCCGCTTGTTGTTTCGCCGTCCTGTCATCTACTCACGCATGTGCAAAACCGGCAAAACCGCGCAATATGGAGTTCGGTGGTCCAGATGCCGGCCGCTACCCATCGCGGGTCGTTTGACAAGCCAACTTGTTGAAGGAGAGAAAATGAAATTTCCTAAGTCGGCAATAGCGATTGTGACAGCCCAGTTCTTTATGACGGCTTCGGTGATCGGTGCAGAGGATTGCGGTATTCCCGGAAAGATCACCGTCAAGAACAGCGCCGGCGACAAGGTGAAAGCCAGCACGCGCGAGTTTGCCGATGGGTCGATCGCCGTGCGTGCGCGGCTGGCCGTGAATCCTGACGGTGGCCCGGCGTCATATACGGTCGGGGATCATGGTTTTACTTACCTGCAAAATGGTATGTCCCGTTGGAACGGTAATCAGACCCAGTCCTGCGATGCCACCTGTGTCGCGGACTTTGCCCAGGCCGCAAAGGCCGATTTCGGCCCCGGTACGCCGATGTTCTGTGTGTTCGGCATGGAAGTCGAAGCCTTGGCGGCCGGGCAGAGTCCGAAGTCATGCAAAAAGGGCTATGTGGCTGGTAACGGGATGGGCAGGCCAAAGATGGGGGGCCTGCTGGAAACGGTAGCAGGAGAAAAGATTCAAGCGTATTTCTCCGCCACGTCCCTGCGGCACCTGGTGGATGGCGAAGCGCGTTACCTGGATGCGGAGTCGCTTCCCGTCGCGGTTACCCCCACCACGGACCTGCTTGGCAAAGTGGTGTGGATCGGCGGTGCCGGCTACAAGCCGACATGGGCTGTGATCGCCGACAGCGGCCCCGCTTTTGGCGAGGGTTCGATTGCCCTTCACCAGCTGCTCCGCTATGGCAAGGTATCGTCCCAGAAGCCCGGGCCCATCCCCGTGGCGAAACGCTGCGGTCCGGAAGAGCTGAACCTCAAGGCGCCCTTCGTTTCCCGGCCGGATGCCAAGAATGACAGATGCAAGCCTGGCCGCACTGCCTCGTCAGGGAGCGATATCCGCGCTTACACGGGGATTAATGAAATGCTCGACTTTGTCATTCTGGGGAAAGACTTGCTGGCTAAAAAGGGAGGGGTGATCCAGTCCGAGGTCACCCAGGAAGCGCTTCAAGCCGCTGCAAGCGCTTATTCCGAGCAGCGTATCCAGCAGATGCTTTCCTGCCTACCCAAGGAGCCGATGAATTGAAGCGCGACGTGGCGCAGCCAAGTGCCGGCGCCAGCCGGACTGGCGCCATTCACCCGGTCGGACGGGCCGGCAGATGAGGGAAGGCATATCGAGTTGGTCCCCCCGACTGGAATCGAACCAGTATCCCACGCTTAGGAGGCATGTGCAC